>JAZLKZ010000001.1:0-3378 GCA_045597845.1 Bacteroidales bacterium
CCCAGCATAATAGCCCAATAGCTGATCAAAAACACGACTATGGCAAGGCAAATAGGCCCTTTTAGGCCTTCGTCGCTCGCCGATACCAAAAATCCCAATCCGATACCTATCAACAGTACATTGATGCCACTGGCAACAATAAGCGCCAACACAGTACCCCAACGGGAAATATCGTAGGCAGCACGCTGTTGCCCTTTGCGATAGACCGGCAACAACATCTTTACACCAATAACTATCATCATGCCCAAATAGATCATACTATTGATATTGTCGTAAAGTCCATCCCCGCCTTCAAAACGCAGCAGATTTCCAATTATGTTTCCGAAATAAAGAAACAGCGCATAGACTATCGCCGCGAAGAAAGAAACCGCCAAACCACGCGTGAGACGGATATTCGCCTTTTCGGCGCATGCGCGCATAATGGTCATCAATTCGATACCTAATGCCAACGACAAGACAAAATACTCAAAAATAGACATGACGGGTTAAAAGTTAAGGGTTAAAAATTCAAATCTACATTTGCCAAATCACTACTCACTGCCCATACAGGTTGTAATTGTCACGAAATCAGCTACCGAGAGTTGCTCAGCGCGTTTCTGAAGCAGTTCTTCTGGTACATCGGAGAGTTCTAACGACAATGGTTTCAAAGCATTACGCATTGTTTTGCGACGTTGGTTGAAGGCGGTTTTCACCACTTGAACAAAACGCTTTTCATCACATTCCAAGGAAGTTACATTGTTTCTGCGCAATCGGATCACCGCCGATTTTACCTTTGGAGGGGGATTGAATACATTCTTGTGGACAGTAAAGAGATATTCAATGTCGTAAAACGCTGATAGCAAGACGCTCAGAATGCCGTATGTCTTACTTCCAGGACCTGTAGCCACACGTTCCGCCACCTCTTTCTGGAACATGCCCACCACTTCAGGAATGCTATTTCTATGCTCAAAAACCTTGAAAAGAATCTGCGATGAAATATTATAGGGAAAATTGCCAATCACAGCGAAAGATTCTGAGAACAAGGCATCTAAATCCAATTTCAAGAAATCACCCTCAATGACCTGCAAAGTAGGATAATGGTCGTGGAGGTATTTCACCGATTCTGTATCAATCTCTATGACCTTAAAATCGAGTTCTTGCTTTGGAATCAGATACTTAGTCAATACGCCCATGCCTGGACCAATCTCCAAGACGTTGGGAGTTGCTCCCGTAAGACTGTCGGCGATGCGCTGGGCGATAAATTCGTCCTTCAAAAAGTGCTGTCCTAAATATTTCTTTGCTCTAACTTCCACGTTTATATTATTTAATGCTGGTTTTATTGAGGTATTTCAGCTCGTTGTATTTCTTACGCGCCTGATCGACATAAAGACTTGACGGGTAGTCGAGAATCAATGTTTCGTAGCAGGAACGTGCTTGTTCTATGTTGTTTAGCTTGTTCTCGTTCAACTGAGCCCGCAGCATCAAGGCGTCGTCGGCAAGGATATCCTCTGGATAGAAAGAAAAGAGCTGCGCCAACAAACTGTCGGCCTCCACATATCGCGCCTGACGCATACGGATCTTCGCCTTCTGGAGCAATACCTCGTCGAAAATCGGGTGCGACAACGCACGATGGCTAATGTCGTCAAACGCCGACCAAGCTGAGTCCAACTTATTGCGATACAGCAATAAATCCGCTGCCGAATACAATTCCAGCATGCCAAAAGTGCTATCTTCCTCCATATTGTCGCTAATCAGCAATGAGAGTTCCATGGCATCGTTGGCAATAAGTTTGGAGGTAGAAGCCCGCAAGACGGAGAGCTGCGACTTAGCCCACAGAAAATCATGGTTATAATACGAGAGTTTCGCATTCTTAAACTTGGCTTGCGTACCTACCAAATTGTCTTTATTTGCCTTTTCAACCTGCATGTAGAGCAACGACGCTTCCCATACCTCGCCGGCAAAAAGCATCAAATCGCCCAATTCCAATTTCGCGCCACTCACTATCGACTGCGGCAGCCGAGGAATGTCCAAAACATCATACAACATATCCGCCGCAGGCTGCACTTCGTCGAGATAATAAGCCGACAAATGGGCGTAATTGCGCATGAGAGACGCCGAACGTTCGTTCTTGCCCAATTCTTCGATGGTTTCAAGATAACGACCCAGAAGCGCCTTTAACGACTTTTTCGAGGGCGAAACATTTGGGTCAAGCCGTGCAAACTGCGTCTCCAATTCCCCCACCCTACTATCGTAATAGTATGGCGATTCCGGCCCTTTTTTCAACAGCACGGCGTAGCAATCAAGCGCCACATCATAAGCACTGTTAGAATGCGCAATTTGCGCCACACGATAAAGCTGCTCGCCACCCAAATCAGGGAAACGGGCATCCACAGCCTTCGCCTGCGTCATTGCGAAGCGAAAATCCTTCTGTTGCAGCGAGAACCATATCATCATGTCGAGATAGGTCTTATTGTTCGGTTGCTCTCGCACACGCTGCATCAATGCACGCTTCAACCCATCGGCAAAACGGCTGTCGCTACTTTCGTTAAGCATGCGCTGCAACGAGACCTGCACAGAACTCATAGAGCCCGGAGACTTGTCCAAAAGATTGAAATATTCCTGCATAACCTCCTCGTAACGACCCATTCGGGAGTAGAGAGCGGTCAATTCAGTAACATAAAGGTAGTTATTTTGAGCCTTTTCTCGCGAACGTTGATAGACCAATACGGCTTGGTCCAACTTGTTGATATTGACGAAAGCCGTCGCCAAATCGGTAGCCTGCCTACTGTCTGTTCCGAGCTTTTCAAAAGCCTTGTCGAAATTTTTCTGCGCCTTTTTACTGTTGCCCGCCTTTTCGTAAAGCGCGCCAAGATCCACATACAAAGTCAGATCCCTGTCGAACTTTCGCAGACGCTGCTCCACCAACTGTTCCGCCCGACGGATTTCATCCATCTCCACATAGCAACGATAAAGCATCTGATAGTAAAACCTGTTCTGCGTCTTCTCGTAAAGAGGCTCATACAGTTCGGCGGCCTGCGCAAACTCACCATTATTATAGTATTGCGAAGCTAGCTGATCTTTAGTGCTCTGCGCCGAAAGCGAAACAAAATAACAAAGGTACACAACGAAGCAGAGCATCCGCAAAAACGCTTTTAAAGAGATAGGATGGATGCCTTGTGTCTGCATATCAAGTGATAGTAAAAACGCCGGAAGTGTAGGCTTCCGGCGTCGGCTGGTGACTAAGCTGGGATTCGAACTCAGGACCCCATCCTTAAAAGGGATGTGCTCTACCTGCTGAGCTACTTAGTCAATCCGCAAAAAGTGACTAAGCTGGGATTCGAACCCAGGACCCCATCCTTAAAAGGGATGTGCTCTACCTGCTGAGCTACTTAGTCTTTC
>JAZLKZ010000002.1:0-19383 GCA_045597845.1 Bacteroidales bacterium
GCAACATTACCACATCAAAGTATTATATGAAGAAAAAGATCTCGAAGCAAGAATCAGACTGCATTGGACCTCAAAATCCCAAAAAGAAGAAGCAATTCCTGCCATCGACGGTTTTCAAGGTTCCTACCACTGCCTAACTCCATCCATCTGCTATACGCGAAAAGGGAACGACTTGTTCGCCATCATTTTAGATACGCCCACCAACACTGTCACACTTCGAGACCTCCCTGCCCAGTGGCACCTTTACGAAGTCTCAATTCTCGGCTACAAGGGTACATCCTACCCTATAACTGTTGAGACTACAGACGATTCCAACCAACCCGCCATCAAAGTCACCTTTGACCTCTCAGACCTCAAACTCCATAAACTTCAAACACCGTGGGTTCTTAAATTTCCCAATTTCTTTGAATAATTAGCGACCATTCAATTAATCTGTGAACTGACTTCAAATCTCCAAATTCCCTAATTCCAATTCATCTCCAAATCTTCAAATCACAATGCCGGTTTTCGAATCACAATCCATACAGACCGTTGCCGTACATCGCGTTGGCAACAAAGAAACTGCAGAAGGCCTAATTCTTTCAGGAGAAACACCGACACTCACTGAATCTTTGCAAGACCTATTAGTGCGCTATTTCCTCACTCCCTTCAAAGTGGAGGAATACTACCATCTATACGATGACGACAACGTGGAACTCAACGAAATATATCATCGTGCAAGCAATATTTTTGAAGACCCAAACACTCTCCTGGAAGAATCGCAGCAAATCGCCCGACATCTCTACAATGCCTGCACCCATCCCAACATCAAAGGCGGCGACCTTTTCGTGGTCTATTTCAATGAATGTCAGCTCAATGGTGAAACCATGGATGCCGTGGGCCTCTTCAAATCCGAGACCAAAGAGCAGTTTTTGAAAGTGTTGCACGACGAAGAGCAATGGAGCCGACAAGAGAACGACCCAAGTGCCCAAGCCGCTTTCAAACTTGAGATTGAGAAAGGTATCAACGTCAACAAATTGGATAAAGGAGCCATCATTTTCAATAGCGAGCGTGAGCAAGGTTTCATCGTCAGCGTTGTGGACGCCACCAACCGCGGCACAGACGCAGCTTACTGGAAGGACGCTTTTCTCCATATCCGCCAACGTGAAGATGAGTTCTTCAATACGCACGAAGTGATGAAAGCCTACAAGCAATTTGTCACAGACGAATTTCCCCAGCAGTTTGCCGACGTTTCTAAGGCCGACTGTGCAGAGATGCTCAACCGTGGTGCCAAATTCTTCAAGCAGAACGACAATTTCGACATGGAGCAATTCACGCAAGAAGTTATTTCTCAGCCAGAAATCATCGATAGTTTCCAGCAATACAAGCAACAATACGAGCAAGAAAACGACATTCAACTGCCTAACCAATTCGGCATCAGCGAAGGAGCCGTAAAAAAGGAATCCCGCGCCTACAAAAGCGTCATCAAACTCGACAAGAATTTCCACATCTACGTCCACGGCAACCGAGAACTTATCGAGCAGGGCGAAGACGAGAAAGGGAAATTCTACAAAGTCTATTATTCAGAAGAATCCTAACACAATAAAAGGACGCAATCTTCCGTTTCTATATTTATATATATACATTTAAAGAATGATTAAAAAGATTTTCGTAGCTTCAATGGCATTGTTAATGAGTGCCAATGTGCTCTTCGCACAAGACAAGCAACTTTCCGCATTGTTCAACTACGCAACGTATTATCTCCCGGAAAAGCAACAAGCCTACGTTGAGACCTATCTTTCCTTCGACGCATGGACTATGCAGTTCGCAAAAGGAGACGACGGCCTGTACCGCGCCGCCGCAGAGATTACTTTGGTGGCAAGGATTGGCGACTCTATCACCTATGCAAAGAAATACACACTGAATAGTCCCGCCATCAAAGACAGTTCAGCAAACAATTTCAACTTTTTGGATTTGCAACGATTCTCAGCCAATAGCGGCATTTATACCTTGGAGTTGAGCGTAAAAGACATACAGTCGAATGAAGCGCCCTACCACATGGAACAGCGCATTGTAGTATATTTCGACAATTCCAAGCCCTCTATGTCATCCCCACAGATGATGGCATCTGTAAAGAAAACCAAAGCCGACAACGTCTTTTCTCGCCATGGCTACGATATGGAGCCACTCTTGTCGGACTTCATTCCCGAACAAATCAACAGCCTCAACGTCTTCTGCGAGGTTTACAACATCCAGAAAGAGATTGGAGACAAACCTTTTCTTGTTTACTTCTTCATTGAAGACGAAGCCACGGGACGCAGGATTCCCAACATCCAATTCGCAAAAAGGAAACAGTCCAATCCATTGGTGCCCATCATCACAACGTTAGACATAACCGACTTGCCTTCAGGAAACTACAATCTTGTGGCCGAATTGAGAAACAAGGACAACCAAACCATGTTGTATAAAAAGACATCCTTCTTCCGCTCCAACCCAAGAATCAAGATTACAGACAGCGTGTCGCCATACGCCACAACATTTGTCGCCAATATCACCAACGAGACGGAGTTAAACTACTATCTCGATGCGCTTTATCCTATCGCAACGACTCCCGAAATGCACATCATCAACAATCTTGTCAAGCGCGACAATCTCGAAGAAAAGCAAGCGTTCCTGTATCATTTCTGGGCCGACAGATATCAGTTGAAAGCCGAAGAAAAATGGCGCGAATACAAAGGATGGCTTGAATACGTCGAACAGCATTTCAGCTTTCCAAAGACTCCAGGATACAGAACCGACCGCGGACGCGTGTTCTTGCAATACGGACCTCCTGATTTCATTCGCGACGAGAAGAATTTCGTGGCCACAACCAAAACCAACAGCACTAACTTTACAGGCACCAGTTTTAATGGCGAACCTCTCACCACCAACATCACCGGCTTTAACGAAGGCACGGGCCAGATTTTCTATCTTCCCTATCAATTGTGGCGTTACAACAAACTCGAAAAAGATGAAGCCAACCGAGTGTTCATTTTCTGGGATGAATTTCGCGACGGCTATTACAAACTACTGATATCCAATGTACGAGGAGAGCTCCAAGACCCATTTTGGGAACGTCGCTTAAGCCAGTATCAATTAGGCGAAGAAATCGTTGGAGAGGTTGGAGAACAATTCAAAAGAGGCTATTGATGAATTGACAATTGCAAAATAGCATAAAGTTCCACCAACCCGATTAGACTAAAATAACAACATTCCATTTTTTATCTTTCCCCATTGTACTTGCTCTTTCTACTTCTGATGTTTGTGTCGTGGCTGCCATTGTGGTTTTTGTATGGGCTGTCCGATGTGTCGTGGCCCGTACTCTACTACATAGCGCGGTATCGTAGAAAAGTAACAGACACCAACCTGAAAAAGTCTTTTCCCGAAAAAAGCGACAAAGAGCGGAGCACCATTGCAAAACGCTACTACCGCCACATGACCGACTTGTTGGTGGAAGCCGTTTTCAACCTGCGCACAACCCCGCAACAAGTAAAGCAGCATTATCACATCACAAACCGTCAAATTATCGACAAATATTACGAGCAAGGGAAAAGCGTCATTCTCATTTCGGCACACTACAACAATTGGGAATATATGGTTGTTGGACTTAACATGATGCTCCGACACCACGGAGTTGGCATTGGCAAACCACTGGACGACAAGCGTTTTGGAAAGCATCTCACAAAAAAGCGCACACGATTTGGAACCGAGGTCGTGGACTTCACCACCGTTCGTGAAACCTTTGCCTATTACGACACCCACAAAGTTCCCGTCGCCTACATGATGCTTGCCGACCAATCTCCCAGCAACGAACACAAGAGCTTTTGGACACGTTTTCTCAATCAAGAGACACCTTTCCTCTATGGCGTAGAATACTTTGCGCGAAAATACAACTATCCCGTCCTGTTTTACAAAGTTGAAAAAACGAAGCGCGGTTACTATCAAGTAACATTTAGTGAATTGTGCGACAAGCCTTTAGAAGTGCCACAATACACGATTACAAAAAAATACGTATCTTTGCTTAACGATTTGTTGCAAGAAAAGCCCGAATATTGGCTTTGGTCGCACAAACGCTGGAAAAGAAAACGCCCACAAGACATGCCTCTATATGAGTAAAATAGCCGTCGTAATATTGAATTGGAATGGCAGAAAGATGCTGGAAAAATTCCTGCCTTCGGTGATGGAACACAGTAGTCCAGTCGCCGAAGTGATTGTCGCCGACAATGGCTCGACCGACGATTCCATGGAATTTCTCCACACAACCTACCCGACGCTTCGCACCATCCAACTCGACAAAAATTATGGATTCGCAGGAGGCTACAACAGAGCGTTGGCGCAGGTTGACGCCGACTATTTTATCTTGCTCAACGACGATGTAGAGGTTACACCCCATTGGATCGAACCAGTAATAGAGCAATTGGAACGCGACGAAAAAGTCGCCATCGCCCAACCCAAATTGCTAATGTACGACCAGCGCGACACCTTTGAATATGCAGGTGGCGCCGGTGGATTCATCGACCGTTACGGCTACCCCTTCTGTCGCGGTCGCGTTTTCATGACTCTCGAGCAGGACAACGGACAATATGACGATGTATGTGAAATTTTCTGGGCTTCGGGCGCAACTCTGTTCGTCAAATCTACCGTATGGAAGGAATTAGGGGGTCTCGACGACGACTTTTTCGCCCACATGGAAGAAATTGACTTCTGCTGGCGTGCCAAAAACAAAGGCTATCGCGTTGAATACTGCCCAAAGTCAACGGTCTATCATGTTGGAGGAGGCACATTGCCAAAGAGTTCTCCGTTCAAGACGCAGCTCAATTTCCGCAACAACCTCGCCATGCTATACAAAAACCTGCCCAAACGTCATCATCGCAGAGTGCTGATGCTTCGCATGGTGCTGGACTATGTGGCGGGAGTGAAATTTCTGGCGGAAGGACACCCAAAAGAGTTCGCCGCCGTTGTGAAAGCTCACAAGGAATTCTACCATTGGCACGAAGATTTGCGTCGCAAACGCAACGCCCTCAATCCCAAGGAGGTCAGCTGCGTGTACACCGGACGACTGTTGTTCGACTATTATCTTTTCAAAAAGAACAAGTTCAGCAAACTCAACAACAATAGAATCATAAAACAACAATAAACCATGGAGTACGGTTTTCCGCACCCACGACTAATTATCAAAACAAATGGAAAGACCCGTTAGAGTACGTTTCGCACCCAGTCCCACAGGACCACTTCACATCGGAGGCGTCCGCACAGCACTTTACAACTACCTCTTCGCTCGTCAAAATGGCGGCAAGATGATTCTTCGTATCGAAGACACAGACCAGACACGCTTTGTTCCTGGAGCAGAACAATATATCATCGAAGCCCTCACTTGGCTGGGCATAGAGTTTGACGAAGGCGTTCACATTGGTGGACCTTTCGGACCCTATCGCCAAAGCGACCGCAAACCCATGTATCGCGAATACGCTGACCAACTGATTCGTGACGGCTGGGCATACTACGCTTTCGACAAGCCCGAAGCTCTCGAAGCCAAACGCAAGGAATACGAGGCTCAGAAAAAAACCTTCCAATACGACTGCAACACCCGTTCCGAGATGGAGAATTCACTCTCTCTTCCAGAAGAAGAGGTAAAACGTCGCATCGAGAGCGGCGAACCTTATGTGGTACGCTTCAAGTTCCCCGCCCACACCGAAATCACGGTCCACGACTTGATTCGTGGCGATGTCACGATGAACAGCGACCTCCTGGACGACAAAGTATTGTTCAAGAGCGACGGCATGCCCACCTACCATTTGGCCAATATCGTTGACGACCACACTATGGAAATCTCCCACGTAATCCGTGGCGAAGAGTGGCTGCCCTCCGCCCCTCTCCATGTCATGCTCTACAAAGCCTTCGGTTGGGAAGACACCATGCCCAACTTCGCCCACCTGCCCTTGCTGCTGAAACCTGAAGGCAACGGCAAACTGAGCAAACGCGATGGCGACAGACTTGGATTCCCCGTATTCCCACTCGACTGGCACGACCCCAAGAGTGGAGAACTCAGCAGCGGTTACCGCGAAAAAGGCTACATGCCCGCAGCCGTTGTCAACATCCTCGCCCTTTTGGGATGGAACCCCGGCACAGAACAGGAGATTCTTTCCATGGATGAACTTATCAAGCTCTTCAACATCGAACACATCAGCAAAAGCGGCGCCAAATTCAACGTCGAGAAAGCCAAGTGGTTCAACCACGAGTATCTGCAGATGGAGAGCGACGAGACCATCGCTGACATGTTCGAGCCTCAACTCAAAGAACACAACATCAACGCTCCGCACGACTATGTGGTCAAGGTTTGCGGCATGATGAAAGAGCGTCTCAACTTCCCGAGCGAACTGTGGGACACTTGCTGCTATTTCTTCGAGGCTCCCACCGAATACGATCCCGCCGCCATCAAGAAACGCTGGAAACCAGGAATGACCACCCACATGAACAAGGTCATCGAACTTCTGGAGACCGTTCCTTTTGAATACGACAAGCTCCACACCGCCATTCTCGACGAATACATCGTGGGCAACCAACTCAACATGGGTCAAATCATGAACTCTTTGCGTCTTGCCGTTGTAGGAAAAACCGTAGGTCCCGACATGCTTACGCTGGTGATGGTTTTGGGCAAAGACGAAACAATCAAGCGTGTACGCCGCGCCATTGAAGTCATCGGCGAACCCACAGAATAACAAATTGACAAACAATAAAAAACATAACACAATGAGCGAAACAATCGAAAACCAGAACTTGGAAAATAACGAGGCCGAAACCTTCAACCTCAATATAGAAGCCAAGGAAACCGCCACGGACGAAATCAACCAAACCGAGACGTACACCGAATCGCATTCCACTGACACTTGCTGCGGAGAAAATCAGCCCAAGAAGAAATGCTGCTGCAACAAATGTCTGACCATTTGCAACATTATTTTGCTTTTAGGCCTTCTAGGAATCTACATCCTTCATTTTACAGGCATCGGAGCCAAAAACGGCTTGCACAACCCCGATGCAACTTCACCTGTAGTTGTATCCAAAGAAGGACTGAAAATCGCCTACATCGACAGCGACTCCATTTTAGCAAACTACCAGTATGCCAAAGACATGGAAGCCGATCTCCTCAAATACAAAAACGCCAAGGAAAAGAGCTACGCCCAGCAAATGAACCAGTTCCAGACCGACTACCAGAACTACCTCAAAACTGGAGCAACTCTTTCTTTGAGCCAACAGCAAGCCAAAGAAGCCGAACTCAAGCAACGCGCCGAGAAACTCAGCACACTCGAGCAAGACCTTATGGCTCAGATAGCAGAACGCCAAGTGAGCGAGAACACCAAATTACTCAACGCCATTTTCGGATTTGTAAAGGAATACAACGAAGCCAACCAAAAATTTGATGTCATCTTGCGCAAGACTTTCGACAACAGCCCTACCATGTACATGAATCCAGGTATGGACATCACGAAGGAAATCATCGATGGCTTGAACGAAGAATACAAGAACGTAAAAGCCAACGAAACCAAGTAACTAACGTTGATACAATTCAAAAGAGGCACTTCAATTGAAGTGCCTCTTTTTGTTTTCTTAACTGTAGATACATTTTCTCTTATTCGGGAAAATACTCACCAAAAGTGTGGTCGTCGTAAAAAGCGAGCAACCTAACAATACGCTTTCCTTTGGGAGCAGGAACATTTACAGTTGCGACCAAGGGTGTTTCGGGCCTTTGTGCGCCATTCTCCGACACCGAAGCCTCATTACGAGCCGATGGCACATCAACTGGTTTTATTGATTCCAAATGCTGATTGGATTCTATCACGCTCCGAGGCTCTGCAGGAGCTGGATTGCAGTCTTTTTGTTCCCTCACGAGATTCGCTTCTTTGTATTCCGAAGCATTGCCGTACTGCTTTACGCCATTCTCAACCGATTGGATGTTGGGCGAAGGTTGCTGATCCGAAAAAAGAGAACGTTCAGGGTCGGAGAACATCGACTGTTGGCCACTACCATTTTCGACAGATGGAACTGACGAAGAAACCTGTGCAGTCGAAACGGAAACAGGGGCCGAGGCCGAAGCCACAACTGAACCACCTCTACCAGATTCGTACATTTCACCTTTTCCAAACATCAACCAATTGATGTCAATCTCCGGATAGCGACGCACAACTTTCATTACGAAATCCAAACTCGGATTGTTGCGCCCCGATAGGATATGGGACATTCCACTAGGTTGAATTCCGATTTCTTCGGCAAACTGTCGAGCAGTGATATTTTTAGCTTGCAACAACAAATTTATCCTGTTAACCATAAATTTACATTTGTAATTATTAATTTTTTCGAATTACAAAAGTACAAAATATTTCTGAAACATTTGTAATTATTTACAATATTACATTTGTAAATTCAATTGCATTTACAGAACCACTACAAATATATATACTTATATCGTTATTAATCAACATTATAATTGATTATATTTATTATACTTATTTATTGCACATAATCGTGCTAATTTTTAATGTATCACTTTATATAACAACTATTATATTGCTGATAATTAATGTTTATTACATATACTACAATATGCTTAACATATATCTATTGGCTAATTACAAAATTTACATATATACATTTGTATAATATTACATTCGTAATATACACAAATGTAACAAAATATACATTATACATTTGTAATATATTTTTGTAACATTCAAAAAATCGCCTAAAATCAACGATTTTTAGTTCCGCTAAAAGAATTCTCATTGAAGTCATTTAAATCGATTAAACGGCTTGTTTTGCGAATTGACATATTTTTCTCTATTCTCCCCCACTCTTCCAATTTATGCTAAACAATATACAATTTCAATAATAACTGTGTTTCGTCAACTGTTTTAACCTTTCGTTTATTTGTTCTCAAACTCGGTTTACATAATTTGTCTCATCTTGATTCCAATTGATCCATTTTCACAATCAGCATAGCCTCCCCCTCTGTTTCATGTAAATCCATCAACCATATCAATCAATTTATAACGACAAACAAAATATTAAAATCTAATGGAGGAATATTCTCAGAATGAGAGATGAATCCATCTGATATTCAACCTATAACAATAATTATTACAAAATCGCAGGCAACTCAAGACTACGACGGTTTGACTCTTGTGGCAACCAAAATCAAATTGCCTCAAAAAATATATATCATCAAATAATAATACGCTATAAAAGTCGTTATTTTATTATTACATTTAAAACAACAACAATGATGAAAAAAACTATTACCCTTTTATGCCTCGCCATGGTATTTGTCATGCTTGCAGCTTCCTGTTCTCATCAGACCTGCCCTGCTTACCGTGGTTCAATCGCAGAAGCCACTAAATAACCAGTGGACAGTCATAAAAGGAGTAAATGTAAATCGCATTTACTCCTTTTTTTTGTATGCACAAAAAAAAAGAGAGTGGGCAGCGTTTCGACAGCCCACTCTCTTTATCATTTTTGCAGATTAGTTTTTTTGCAACTTCGACTCCAACACGGCAATGCGTCGCTTAATGGCAGCAATCTGTCCATCAAGAAAGTCTTCGCTGTACTTGGCGTCACAAAAGCCATTGCCACGCGCCACATAGGCTGAATCATCTTCTTGATCCACCAAGAGCTCTTCGTAGTTGCGCAGCAAAGATTTCTGCCGTTCCAATTCTTGTCGTAAATCCATCACTATGGCTGACTATTGAAAAAAGAACGGCAAGTGGACCACTCACCGTTCTCCTTAAATCAAAGACAAATCTTCTCGTTGACAATCTTCAAGATTTCAGTCTCTTCCTTCAGGGCAGCAGCTTCAATAGCGGCTGCCTTGGCAAGGATATCGTTCTTGAAGACTTCGTCCTTCAAAGAACTGGCGTTGATCTTGACGTTGAGATGAGCGCCCATCACGGCACTGCGAGCGGCCAAAGCGCCTACGCCACCATCGGTAACGCTGGCGGGGTTGCCCCACTCTACCATGGCCCGGCAAACCTCAAACGATTCAAAAGCCTTCTGCATGGTACGGAAAGGCACTTCGGTAGCAAACTTGGTAGCCTCTTGGATGGCGGCACTGCGAGCGGCCTTTTCTTCGTCGGTCTTTTTGGGCAAACCAAAGGCATTCATAATCTTATTGAAGGCATTGGTATCTTCATCAACCAAGTGCAGCAACTCGTCCTTCAAAGCCTGGCCGTGTTCAGCCACCTTGCTAAATTTCTCCCATTCGTCATCGTAAGCGGCTTTGCCACCTGTAAGGTTGGCAACCATCGTACCAAGGGAAGCGGCCATTGCACCCATATAAGCACTTACCGACCCACCACCGGGAGCGGGACTTTCGCTTGCGGTCTCTTCGCAGAATCCAGTGCAGGTAAGGTCAACCAATTTCTTCTGGTTCTTGTCTTCTATCAAAAATTCAATAACCTTCTCCTGAGGATTGAAAGGTTTCAAATCGTCCAAGCCCATGCTCTTGATGGCGACCTTCATGATTTCAGCCTCGCTGACACCCAACGAGCGGTGCATCTTGGCAAGATAATGCTTGCCAGCGTCAATCAAAACGCTCTTGGGAATCAAGCCAACGATTTCGCAGCCCGTAACGCGAATGCCACGGTTGGCGGCGCAACGGCACACTTCGTCAAAGCATTTGTGGACAGGAGCCACCTTGATGGAAGTGATGTTCATGGAAACCTGGGCGATACCATAGTCTTCGATATACCAGCCAATGGCCTTGGTACCTTTCAAAGTGCCAGGAATCATCAGCGGTTTGCCATTCTCATCCTTGAGGGGTTTGCCAGTGAGTTTGCCACCTTCACGCTGGGGACGACCCTTTTCGCGAACGTCAAAAGCAATGGCGTTGGCGCGACGGGTAGAAGTGGTGTTAAGGTTGTAGTTGATGGCAACGAGGAAATCGCGTGCGCCTACTTGAGTAGCACCGGTCTGAGCCACATGGTCGTTCCAAGCATTGGGACCGAAATCGGGTTTCCACTGCTCGGTGCCCAAACGAGTTGAAAGGGATTCGTATTCACCCGTGCGGCAGTATGCCAAGTTCTTGCGTTCGGGAATGAAAGCGGCGCTTTCGTAGCAGTAGATAGGAATATCCAGTTCTTCGCCGAGACGTTTGCCAAGTTTGTGGGCATATTCCACAACCTCTTCCATGGAGATGTTGCTAACGGGGATGAGCGGGCAAACATCGGTGGCACCCTGACGGGGATGAGCACCGTGGTGCTGACGCATGTCGATGAGTTCGGCAGCCTTCTTCACTACGCGGAAAGCGGCTTCACAAGCCTTTTCTGGTTCACCTACGAAGGTTATGACTGTACGGTTGGTAGTTGCACCGGGATCCACGTCGAGCAGTTTCACTCCGTCAACCTTTTCAATCTCGGCAGTCACCTGATTGATGATATTCATGTCGCGGCCTTCGCTAATGTTAGGCACACATTCAATTAATTGTTTCATATTAATATTATTATTGATTTTTATTTACAAAAACTAAAATGCAAATTTACGCAAAGTTTTGCGATAATTGAGAATTGATATTAGGGAATTGTAAATTGTGGTCAAAAACTCTTAATTGCAACCTACCAACAACCTCTAAACCACCAACTTACCTCTTACTATTTTGATAAAAATCATTAAACAAGCTTTTCGATTTGCGTGCGTTGGACGTCCGGAAACAAAGAATGAATATGATTGATTATGCGTTCTCTGGATTCTTCTGGCGAGTGTTCACAGCGCAGAAAACCAGCACCGTACATAGCTTCGGGAGTGCAATAGCGAGCCACACCCCAGCCATATTGCTTTCCGCCTTTGCTTATCAGATATTCAAAATCGGCAATGCACACGTAGGTTGCCATCTCCAATTGAGAGATAATCTTGTCACATGCGGGACCGTCCTTGAGTGAACCATCTTGCGTGCGCTTGCGCGACAAAGTATAGCCACTTGCCAACTTCAATTCTTTGGACAACAATGACTCATGCCGCACCAACACGTCATAAACACGCCGTGCGTCAGCTCCCATTTCTGCCAATGGATACCTATAGCGACGCCAGTTGGCGAAATCGGGAAGCCACTCCAGACTCACAAAGCATGCCTTGCCGGCAAAGAATTTTCCGTAGGCGCAACGCCACTCACGAATCACAGGACCTTTCCATTCCCACGGTCCTGGATGTTCTTTGGAAAACCACAACGTTTCGGGCGTCAGTTCCTCGATGGAGAACCCCTCGATATCATTATGAAAAAAGGGCAAGAAGCCCCACTTGAGGGTCAATTGTTCCAGCTGTTGCCAACTATGTATCATTCCCAAATAACAAACGAACGATTGAGGGCGATGGACTTGGGCTGTCCTGCGGCTCCTTGTATGATATACTTGCCCAATGTGCTTTTATCGAAATAGTTCGAAAGTGCACGACTCAATCTCGAACTGCTAATATTTACAGAATTATCGATAGGATTGATGAGTTTTTCTACGCTCAACGCGATATCTTCCTGGCTGCTACGATGAGAAATATGACCATAGATATCCAACAGTTCCTTACGATAATCCGACAATTCCTTGAAACGGATTCCCTCGGGATGCTTGAGGAAAAGAATAAACAACGCCTTGACGAGCGGACGCATCTCTATCTCCATATTGCCACGATTCGGCAAAAAGATGCGGTAGTTGTCTGTAATGCGGATAGGTTCCTCACGAGAAGTGTCAAGCGACGAGAAAATATCTTGCGAGGAAAGTCCCATCGATTGCAGTTTAGCGGAAGCGATGCGCACGAGATCTAAAAGTTGGGAAGCCTCCATCTGCTCGAGCCACTCTTCGGAGCCGTAGTCAGACTCTTCTTCCGCCACGGATTCCGCCCGTGAGCCAAGAGTAAGCGCATCCAATGCCAAGAAAGCCTCTATGCCAAGAAATTGTTCCATATATTATATTATTTTGCAAAGATAAGAAAAAAGGATGATTTTTCGGCAAGCCTTGCCAAGATTTTGCCACCTTGGCAAATGGCTGTACTTTTGCAACAGAAAACAAAACGAAAACAAATTCAAATAACTTAAAATTTACACACCATGAACGAAAGATTTATTACGAGACAAGGCATGATTTTTATGAGCACCCGCAAAAGTCAGTTTCAGAACAGCCTACAAATCACACAAAGTCGCAAACTGGAAGACGGCTCCTACCATGGCGAACGCATCTACCTTAACCGTGAAGAGCTGATTTCCCTGCGCGAGCGCATCGACAAAGCCATCAGCGAGTTGGAACGCATGGAACAAGAGTCCAAGTTGCAAGCGCAACAGGATGGCCGTCCAATGTATTCACACCAAAAATGGAACGAGAACGATGATGAGCAATTGGGAAAGGACTTCGACTCGGGCATCTCAACCGAGAAGATTGCCCAATATCTGCAACGTTCCGAACGCGCCATCTGGTACCGTTTGCAGCACTTGGGCAAAGTCAAGGAAGTTCCACAGCAATTCCTCATTCCCGCCAAGGCATGACGGCAGTCCTCCCATCATTCTGCAACACCCTCTTACAATTGAGCCAGGGTCTGACGGTGTCAGGCCCTGGCTCAATTTTGCATACAACAGTCCTTACAAACAGCACACCGTCTCATCGCCGCAGATGTTGCGGATTTTGAGGCGGAGAGGTTTTTCTTCGGTGCGGATGCAGCCGTCCCAGAAGCGGGAGGACTTTTTGCCGTCTTCTATCACATATCCCAGGCGGTCAATCTTGATTTCCTTGTCGCTATGCCACGGGGCGGTCTTATCGGCGGTGGAACAATCGACCGAAATCCATTCTATGGTTTCCAATCCTTCTTCGCTGATGCGGATAAGGTTGGAGGCCTTACCTTTGGCTAAGGCTTGTGCCTCGGTCTTGTGGTTGTATTCGTCTATCTTGCGGCACACGCGGTCGCTATGAAAGCTGTCGATGCGCACTTCCCAGCATGGGAGCAATCCTTCGGTAGCTTGTTGCAAGGTATAATCCACCTCGTCTTCCACCACCACATGGTCCAGCACCTGCTTCAGGTCGCGCAGCTCCACTTCGGCCAATGATTTATCGTTGTTCTCACGGATAAAGGCCTCGATGTCCTGCTTGTCGGTGATGTCGATATAATACACCACCACCCTTTTCACATCGGTGGGCAAGTCGGGCATGGCCTCATGCAGAATGCGATTCATCAGCGGACGGTCCAGCAGTCGGGTGGTGCCATCCATCAGGTTGGGCAGATACACGGGCATCATGCCATGGCGGCTGTCGTGAATGCTGCCTTCCCAGAACTTGTCGAGTTTGTCTTCGTTGCGCAGACCGAGAATCAGGCTTTTCAGTTTCTCCATTGTCTGGATGGGATTGCGGTAGAGCGACACGCCGTCCTTCACCTCCTTGATGTCAAAACTGGCTCCTGCAGCCAACAGTCGATCGCGGGTAGTCTGTATGCTATTGATGCCAATATCGTTGTGGATAAAGCGGCGGCCCAACTTGTGAGCCACGGCAGCCGTAACACCGCTACCGCCAAAGAAGTCAGCCACCACCATTCCCTCATTGCTACTGGCTTTGATAATGCGTTCGAGAAGGGCTTCGGGTTTTTGAGTAGCATAGTCAACACGCTCGTCTGATCTGCCTGCCACATAAGCAATGTCATTCCAATTGTCACTAATTGGTACACCAGGAAGTTCGCCCAAGAAAACAATGCGGCATCGCTTAATGGGATTTCCATCCTTTCCCAACTTGATTCGTCCATGACTATTCGGAACTTCTGTTTGAGGAGCATTCCACAATTCTTCAAATTTATCAATAGTAGTTCTCCATCTTGCGGTTGTTCCGTGAAAATCATAGGCTTGCATCTTTAATTGAGGGTCAAGCATATTCTCTGACTTATAGTACCTGCCAGATGGAAGTTTTTTCCACTCACTATCAATATACTCTTCAGAATATGGCTTATACTGAACATTATATGTTGAACTATCCGATTTAGAATAAAAATAGATGTGATCAGAAACACTACTGTAACTTTTATTAGAATCATTATGGGAAGCAGTACTCCTCCAAACTATGTCATTCTTAAAGTTTTCCTCACCAAAGATTTCATCTAATAGAATTTTCACATAATGGCCTATGTGGTCATCTAAATGCACATAGATGCTGGCATTGTCACTCATGACGCTTTTGATGGCCATGAGGTTCTCGTACATCCAATTGAGATAGCGCTCCTTGTCCCACACATCGCCATACATTTTCTCCTCAAAGGCTTTCATCTCCTCCACATCCAATTCCGACTCAGCATGGGAGATAGCCTCGGCCACCTTGGGGTTGCGGCGCACATACACCTTCTTGGCATAGTCGGCTCCCGAAGCAAAAGGCGGATCGATATACACCAAATCCACCGTGATACCTTTCTCCTTCAAGTAGGCACAAGCCGAGAGACATTCGCCCCGCATCAAGATATTGCCATCGGGATTCTGGCCCACACGTTCCACATCCTCCACCTCATACAGCGGCATCCCCCTCAGCACATGCTCCACCACCATATTATTATCTCTATAAGACAGCATCCTGCGAGTCCGCACAAAATTATCCAGTATCGCCTGTCCCTCCAAAGTATTCGGAAAATAAGGTATATATTTTATTGCCATAAGTGAGTATTTTTTATGTGATGAACTACAAATTTTCTCCGTTCTGTTCAAAGAAATAGTTGAGTTTGGCGGCCATAGTTTCCGCATCGGGGAGCAACTGTTGGTAGTCGGATGGAAGCGTGGGGGTAAGACTGTAGGTGGCTACGCCAATGGGCATCGTCGAACTGCGCAATGCATAGTCCACCGTGGTTCTGTCCTTCGACTTGCAGATGATGATACCAATGGCCGGGTTCTCGTGAGGCAACCGGACAGTATCGTTCAGCACGTTGAGGTAGAACTCCATCTTGCCTTTGTATTCCGGCTTGAATTCTCCAATCTTTAACTCGATTGCCACAAGTGCCTGCAAGCGTCGATGGTAAAGCAGTAGGTCAATGAAGTATTCTGTTCCAGATATTTCGATGCGGTATTGGTTCCCTATAAACGAGAAATCGGAGCCGAAGTCGAGGAGGAAAGCACGGATGTTCTTGATGATGGCAGCTTCCAACTCTGCTTCGGAATGTTCTTCGTCGAGATGAGTGTAGCCTAAATAATAGTCGTCTTGCAAAGCCAGCACGGCCTGACTCTTGACCGATTCGGGTAGGGTGGTATCGAAATTGCTTTGTCCCCAAAGATATTTCTCATAACTCTTCAGCTCTATCTTATTGATAAGAACATCTTTCGTCCAGCCATATCGCTTGGTTGCAAGGATGTAGAACTTACGTTCCAAAGATTCTTTGCATTTGGTCATTATGGCAAGGTGCTTGGCCCAGCTAATTTCTGCAACTAATGGTTGCAGATTTGTATCCGCATGATATTCAACATAAAATTGCACCATATACCATATATTACGGCTTCCGAATCCTTTGATGCCAGGAAATTCTTGCTGAATGTCTTTTGAGAGAGTCTCTATCACAGACTTCCCCCAGCCGTTGGCCTGTTTTTCGGAGATGGAGCGTCCCACCTCCCAATAGAGGTGAATCATGGCTGTGTTGACAGCCTTTACGGAATCGTATTGCGCTGTTCTTATCTGAGATTTAATTTCGGATAAGAACTGAATGTATTCTGTATGCTCATTCATAATCACTAATCGTTATCTCCTTTCAAATATTTCTCCATCTCCTTGTCAAACTCGGAGACATATTCTTGGTCTTGTCTTACTCTGAAGATTTCGTATTCCTGGGTGGCTTTGGCGATGGCTTGGTCGTGGGAGACGGTGCCTTTGTCGGCAAGCACTTCGCGGCGGTTGTTGTTCAGGAACACATCGGTCTGTTTCAGCCAGTCCTGCATACTCATCAGAATATTGTCCTCGGCCATCAGCTCGGCATAGTCGATGAACATCGTCACCAAGCGGTTGAGGCGGGACAGTTCCTTTTCGTTCAAGTAATTTTTTGCCACTGTGACATCCCGCTTGAGAATCTTGCCATCTGGCGAGGCTCCCCATGTGGTCAGCCCCATGGTGGGCTGGGTGGCATCGGCACGGCTGTAGATGAGTTCGGCTGCCGTCTGCCCGGTCACGGCATAATGAAGCTTGTTCTGCACAAAAGAGTAGAAAGCCTTGGTGGTCTCGCTTTTCTTATCGTAGTCAAAACTGCATTGCTCAAAGACATCGGCAATCTTCTGGTAGGCACGGCGCTCGCTGGCACGGATCTCGCGAATCCTTTCAAGCAACTCATCGAAGTAGTCCTTGCCGAAAGGTCGGCCATTCTTCAGCATGTCGTCGTTGAGCACAAATCCCTTGATGATATACTCTTTCAGTGTTTGGGTGGCCCAGATGCGGAAAGCCGTGGCCTGCTTGGAATTGACACGATAACCCACAGCGATGATGGCATCCAAACTATAGAAAGTGGTCAGATAGTTCTTGCCATCGGCGGGAGTTGCCGGGTATTTCTCGGTAACTGAATCTTTGTCGAGTTCACCCTCGGAAAATATGTTCTTCAAGTGGAGCGAAATGTTGTCGGTAGAGCATCCAAACAGCTCTGCCATAGCTTTCTGAGAAAGCCAAAATGTCTCACCTTGATAATAGACACTGACACGGACGTTGGTATTGTCTATCTGGTAGAGAACAATATTCTGAGGTGTTTGACTTTGAAGTTTCTTTTCCATTTGTGGCATGACTATTCGTTAAAGACCTTCATTAATAGAATCTACCTCTATTCTTGGTTAATAAAAATTGCCTCGCTTAAATGTTTCAAGGAGATGTCGATATACCTTGTGTCAGAGAAAAGGCTGCGCTTGCGGTCATTCCAACTATTGAGACCATCGATTACCGACTGGCGGTCAGAAGCCAGACCAGACTGCAACAGATAGTCAATGCTAGACAACAATTCCAAAGCAAAATCGGAATAGTAGCCACGAAGGAATGTCATGGTTCGTTCTGCAATCCCTTTCAGTTCAGGCTTTGACTCCACATACTGTGAAACCTCACCCCAGCAATCAGGTATGAGATTCAGTGGCTCGAACGCCTTTTTGTCCATAGAGCTATATCCCATAATATAGCTTCCATTAAGGGCATAGAGCACATGGCGCACCTTGCCAGAATAAGGACCGTAGTAATAGGGGATGTATTCTAACTTAAAGTACTTCTTGGCTCCGAAACGCTGCAAGAAATAGCAGACTTTCTCGCATGAGAATTCTGAAATATACTCTCCGTGTCGAACCAAATCAAAAAGGACATATAGCAACAAAGCTCTCGCATCACTTAATTTGACACGTTCTTTGGCAAGATGTTCTCGCACCTGTTTTGATGGCTCATACACCACGATACGAACATCTAAATCCGAAAGCTTCTCTTCAATCATACTTCTGACCCTATCCCAATGAAGGCCACCATTGCCAGCCCCTAATGGAGGAATGGCAATGCTCTGGATGCTATATTGATGGATGGTTTCGATAAGTGCATCCAGTCCACGCGACACATATTCATATTCGGAAGGTTTACGCCAATCGGTTTTTGTAGGGAAGTTTATTATCAACTTCTCGCCCAATAGTGAATGGTCACGCACAACGAACATCTCGCCAATCTTCACTTCACCTTTCTTGCAAGCCTCAACATAAGCCTTATAATTATTGTGATAGTTCTTCTTGAACTGCAATGCCACGCCTTTGCCCATAACTCCTACGGTATTCACCGTATTGACCAGTGCCTGGGCAACGCTTTCGAACATATCGCCTATAGTGTATTCAATCATAATATTACCTTTCTACTAAAAATATGCTTTAGGTGCAACTTGTATCATCTCGCTGGATACACCCATGTTAACTAGTTTTTCTTTCGCATCTTGGTTATAGCAACCAAACTTCTTTATGCAACTAGCAGGAATGTCGCCTTTGACAAGGAACTCGGCCTGATTTCTGCGCTTAATATCAAGATTGTCTTCACCACCCCAATATGTACTCTTTACAGCATTCATGTCAACAATATCAGTTACTTCACTAATACGATCAGAGTCAAAAAACAAAGTGAATGCATCTCGGGCATGGCCATCACTAAAGATGAAATCTGAACATTGCTGTGTCACTTCTTGGATTGAACATGCAATATATACTATATCACCGGGACGAACCCTCTCAACATTATTAAAACCATTCTGCACAATATACAACATTGGCATTTTGGTTCCGAAATAAAATGGTGTATAGTCTATTAGGTCAACTTCTCGTCCGCCAACATCTACCTTCATAGATTCTCTAACATCAATTAAAGACTTGTCACCTATGTTCTTATAATTAGGATTCTTATTAGG
>JAZLKZ010000003.1:0-7969 GCA_045597845.1 Bacteroidales bacterium
AACTCAAAAGTTCCACGGTAATCGTCTGCCTCCAGCATAATCACCTTGTCAGGTCTTTGAAAAGCTAATATTGCCATTATTTATCCTTTCTTATTATTACGTCTTAAAGTCTCAAAGATGCAAGGCCGCCGCGACAGGCGCGGCGCCCTTTAGTCGTCAACTATTACTTAGAGTAAAGTTCAACGATGGCCTGTTCGTTGATATTCTCAGGAATATCGGCACGCTGAGGATAGTTCATGAACTTGCCGCTCATGGAAGCACCATCCCATTCAAGCCAAGGATAGTTAGTACCACGGGAAGCGACTGAGTCGGTGATGATCTCAAGAGATTTAGAACGTTCGCGAACAGATACTACATCTCCTTCCTTCAAGGAATAAGAAGGAACGTTTACTACAGCACCATTAACAGTGATGTGGCAATGCGAAACCAACTGGCGAGCCTGTGCGCGGCTGCGAGCGATACCCAGACGGTAAACGACATTGTCCAAACGTGCTTCGATCAACTGCAACAACACTTCACCAGTGATGCCGCCGCGACGTGAAGCCTCTGCATACAGTTTGCGGAACTGGCGCTCCAAAATACCGTATGTATATTTTGCTTTCTGCTTCTCCTGAAGCTGCGATCCGTACTCTGATAATTTGCCACGGCGCTTGCTCTGGCCATGCATACCGGGAGCGTAAGGCTTTTTCTCATAGTTCTTGTCTGCCCCGTAGATCGGATCATGAAATTTTCTTGCAATTTTGGTTTTAGGACCTGTATATCTTGCCATTTTTCTTTACGATTTAGATTGTTGTTTCTTGAATTTTGAATCTTGAAAACGATCTGAATTCTAAAATTCTCTTTCCCTATAATTACACACGACGACGTTTTGGGGGACGGCAACCATTGTGAGGAAGCGGAGTGATGTCCACGATCTCGGTTACTTCGATTCCACAGCCATTGATTGCGCGGATTGCAGATTCACGTCCTGAACCAGGTCCTTTTACGAAGACCTTTACTTTTCTTAGGCCCAAATCATAAGCAACTTTACCGCAATCTTCCGCAGCCATCTGAGCGGCGTACGGAGTGTTTTTCTTCGATCCGCGGAAGCCCATTTTTCCAGCTGACGACCAAGAAATCACTTGTCCGGCATTATTGGTCAACGATACAATTACGTTGTTGAAGGATGCAAAGATGCATGCTCTTCCAAGAGGTTCAACTTTTACGACTCTTTTTTTGGTCGGCTTTGAAGTTTTTGCCATAGTTTTTTTACTTGTGCTTGATTTTACATTAATTCTCCAATTGCTCCATCAATCATAATCTAATCCGCAATTGGACGCTCGGGCGTTATGCCTTAGGAGCTTTCTTCTTGTTAGCGATAGTTTTCTTCTTACCCTTACGAGTACGAGCATTGTTCTTGGTGCTTTGTCCACGCAATGGAAGTCCCAAACGATGACGGATGCCGCGGTAGCAACCAATATCCATCAGTCGCTTGATGTTCATCTGAACTTCAGAACGAAGAGCACCTTCTACTTTGTACTCATCGTTGATGATAGTACGCAGAGCGTTCTGCTCATCATCAGTCCAGTCCTGCACCTTCTTGTTCTCATCGATTCCAGCCTTTGCCAAAATCTCGCTTGCGGTGCTTCTTCCAATTCCGTAGATATAGGTCAAACCTATAACTCCTCTTTTGTTTTTGGGTAAGTCAATACCTGCAATTCTTGCCATAAACTGATTTTAATTCTTTTATTAGACATTCGGACGTGCGTTAGCATCAACCTTGTCTTTGTTTAAACTTAGGATTTTTCTTGTTAATCACATAAACTACCCCTTTGCGGCGTACCACCTTGCATTCAGGGGATCTTTTCTTTACAGAAACTCTTACTTTCATTGTTTAATGTTTTATCTGTTATTTCTTATTTTATTGTCTTTCAAAAACCGGCTCAGCCTAAAGACTGACAACCTTTACGGTATTTATTTGTGACGATACGTGATACGGCCTTTTGTCAGATCGTACGGCGACATCTCAATCTGGACTTTGTCACCTGGGAGAATCTTGATGTAGTGCATGCGCATCTTGCCGGAGATGTGGGCGATGATTTGATGCCCGTTTTCCAACTCTACGCGGAACATTGCATTACCCAACGATTCCACTACCGTACCATCCAACTGGATTGAAGCTTGCTTTGCCATCTACTACTATTTTTGTTGTTCTATGAAATCAAAACTTGACAAGATCTCAGGACCTTTCTTGCCGATAGCGACAGTGTGCTCGAAATGGGCAGCAGGCTTGCCATCTTTGGTACGACAAGTCCAACCATCCTCCTGAGAAAACTTGACATTTTTTGAACCCATGCATACCATAGGTTCAACGGCGATGACCATCCCTTCCTTGAGCAATGGGCCCGTACCCCTAATGCCATAATTGGGCACATTGGGAGATTCGTGCATCTTGTATCCTACTCCATGGCCGCAAAGTTCACGGACAATAGAGTAGCCGTTCTTCTCGCAATGCATCTGGACTGCATGTCCAATATCGCCAATGCGATTGCCTTCCTTACAAAGGTCCAGCCCGATATACAAAGACTCCTTCGTTACGCGGAGCAGACGCTCCATCTCAGGAGAGACCTCGCCAACCGCAAACGTATAGGCCGAATCACCCACGAAACCATTCAACTCAATGACACAATCTACGGAAACATTGTCGCCCTCTTTGATAAACAACTTATCCGAAGGAATACCGTGGACAACGACATCATTCACCGAGATACACAAAGCTGCGGGGAAACCCTCGTAACCTTTGCAAAGAGGTATGCCTCCGTTGTCACGGATAAACTGCTCCCCAATATGGTCAAGATAAGCAGTGGTGACACCGGGGTGGATATGACGCCCAACCTCAGCCAGGGTTTTCCCGACGAGCTGGGCGCTTTCCCTAATAAGCTCTATTTCCTCTTTGGTCTTGAGTTGTATCATCTTTTATTACTAAGCCTGAATAGACATTGAAGTGCGGCCCTTGATACGACCAGTCTTGGTAAGACCATCGTAGTGGCGCATTAACAAGTGACTTTCAATTTGCTGTAAAGTGTCCAAAATAACACCGACCAAAATCAACAATGAGGTACCGCCGTAGAACTGGGCGAACTGAGTGTTGACACCAAACAGACGAATGATGGCGGGCAAGATTGCCACGAATGCCAGGAAGAAGGAACCAGGAAGCGTAATCTTGGAAAGGATATCTTCAAGGTACTCGGCAGTCTTCTTGCCAGGTTTCACGCCAGGGATAAAACCTCCGTTCTTCTTCATATCGTCGGCCATCTGATTAGGATTGATGGCGATGGCGGTATAGAAGTAGGTGAAGAGAATTACCAAGATGGCGAAAACGAAATTGTACCAGAATCCGTTGAAATCGGAAAATGCCATAGCAAATTTCGAGTCGGTATTGTTGCTGAAGCCCATAATAGTAATGGGGAGGAACATGATGGCCTGAGCGAAGATGATAGGCATAACGCCGGCAGCATTGACCTTGATGGGAATGTACTGACGAACGCCACCATACTGCTTGTTGCCAACAATACGCTTAGCATATTGAACAGGAATACGGCGGGTGCCTTGGACGAGAAGGATTACAAGCAGGATGACTGCCAGCAAAACTACAATCTCGAAGAGGAACATCACCAATCCACCGCCTTCAGACAGACGAGAAGCGAACTCGGCCGAAATTGCAAAAGGCAAACGGGCGATGATACCAATCATGATGAGCAAGGAGATACCGTTGCCGACACCCTTGTCGGTGATACGTTCACCAAGCCACATTACGAACAACGTACCGCAAATCAAAATAATGATACTAGAAGCCCAGAAGAAAGCGGTAGGAGCACTGCCGTCGAAGGGATAAATAGCCGTAGAGGATGCGCCCAACTGATACATCATGTTGGTGATGTAGGCGGGAGCCTGGCAAGCAGTGATGATAACGGTGAGCCAACGAGTGATTTGGTTCATCTTTCTGCGACCGTTCTCCCCGTCGCGCTGCATTTTCTGGAAATAAGGAATGACCATGACGAACAACTGGATCACGATGGATGCGGTGATGTAAGGCATGATACCCAATGCGAAAATGGATGCGTTGGAGAAAGCTCCACCAGAGAACATGTTGAGCAAGCCCATCAAGCCGTCACGGCCCTGGTCTTGCAATGCACCCAATTGAGTGGGGTCAACACCTGGAAGCACAACATAAGAGCCGATTCGGTAAATCAATACCAAACCCAACGTATAGAGAATACGCTTGCGGAGGTCTTCAATTGACCAGATGTTTTTCAGTGTCTGTATTAATCTCTTCATGTTTAATAGTTTTCTTCCGAAAAAGTTTAGGTCACAGGGTCACGCACGCGTGACCCTGGTGAGATAAACTATTATTCTTCGACTTTCTTTACAGTCTCAATGATAGTTGCAACACCACCCTTGGCCTCGATAGCGCTCTTGGCGGTAGCGGAGAAAGCGTGAGCGGCAACATTAATGGTCTTATTCAATTCACCTCTGCCAAGAATCTTGATACGATCCTTTGCGCTGATGAGTCCATTCTGTCTGAAGACTTCAAGAGTGAAATCGGTAATGTTCTTGGCTTCTGCCAAAGTGTTGAGCATGTCGATGTTAATGCCAACATATTCAATACGATTCATATTCTTGAAACCAAACTTAGGAACGCGACGGTAGAGAGGCATTTGACCACCTTCGAAACCTACCTTCTGATGGTAACCTGAACGAGCCTTAGCACCCTTGTTACCACGCGTAGCGGTACCGCCCTTGCCGGAGCCTGCACCTCTACCGATACGTTTTGAATGCTTTACAGAACCTTCTGCGGGTTTAAGATTACTTAAGTTCATTGTATATTTCCTTTCTTAGTTACAAATTAAATTTCCTCAACAGTGATGAGATGTTTAACCTTCTCGATCATGCCGAGAATCTGAGGAGTAGCTACTACCTCACGTTCGTGGTTAATCTTTCTCAGACCCAGAGCCTGCATGGTTCTTTTCTGGCGAGCGGGACGACCAATAACACTTCTAACTTGCTTGATTTTTAAAGTTTTTTCTGCCATAATATTAGCCTCCTATTGAATTAACCATTAAAAACTTTGTCCAATGAAATACCACGAAGCTGAGCAACCATATAAGGATCCTTCATCTGAAGCAATGCATTGATGGTAGCCTTAACAACGCTGTGGGGGTTTGAGGAACCCTTGCACTTTGCAAGCACGTCCTTAACACCGACGCTCTCCAAAACGGCACGCATAGCACCGCCGGCGATTACACCGGTACCAGGAGCTGCGGGTTTGAGGAAGACGCGAGCGCCGCTGTATTTACCACACTGTTCGTGGGGGATAGTACCCTTCAGAACGGGAACCTTGATGAGGTTTTTCTTTGCGTCATCAACGCCCTTCTGGATAGCAGCCTGAACTTCCTTAGCCTTGCCGAGGCCGTAGCCAACAACGCCGTTTTCATTTCCAATAACGACAATAGCAGCGAAGGTGAAAGTTCTACCACCCTTGGTAACCTTGGTTACACGATTGATTGCAACAAGACGATCTTTGAATTCGATGTCGCTTGACTTAACTCTTTTTACGTTTACTTCTGCCATGACTTATTAGAATTTTAATCCACCTTCTCTGGCACCATCTGCCAATGATTTAACACGGCCGTGGTACAGGTAACCATTACGGTCGAATACTACGGTTTGAATACCAGCAGCGAGAGCGCGTTCGGCGATGAGTTTGCCGACCTTTGCTGCCATTTCGCTTTTTGTGCCACTCTTTTCTACACCCTTCTCTGCGGAGGAGGCTGCGGTCAGTGTCACACCTTTTACGTCGTCAATCAACTGTGCATAGATCTCTTTGTTGCTTCTGAACACAGAAAGACGGGGCATCTCAGGGGTACCCGAAATCTTATGACGAATGCGATATTTAATCTTTATTCTTCTTATGTCTTTTTTAGTTGCCATAATTGTATTCTTTGGCTTGGGGCAATGTGGCTGAACTTTAGGCCCGAAAGTCGCTTTCAGTTGTATTGCCCGGTTAATTTAATTATTTAGCAGCAGCCTTACCAGCTTTCTTACGAACTTCTTCGCCGACGAAGCGAATACCTTTACCCTTGTAAGGTTCGGGTTTACGGAGTGAGCGAATCTTTGCAGCTGCCTGACCCAGGATTTGCTTGTCGCAGCAAGTCATGGTGATGATGGGGTTCTTACCCTTCTCGGTCACGGTCTCGACCTTGATTTCGGGAGCGAGTTCGAAGAAGATCTTATGGGAATAACCAAGATCCATCTCCATCACGTTGCCGTTGGCCTGTACTTTGTAACCAACGCCGATGACTTCCTGTACGGTCTTGAAACCTTCGGAAACACCCTTTACCATGTTAGCGACGAGTGCGCGATAGAGGCCGTGCATTGCCTTGTGTTCCTTGCTGTCAGAAGGACGGTCGAAATAGAGAACACCGTCTTCGAGGCGAGCGGAAATGATAGGATCAACTTTCTGAGTCATTTGACCAAGAGGACCTTTAACGGTCAAAACGTTATCATCAGATATCGTTACATCCACGCCCTTGGGCAAGTGGATAGGCATTTTACCAATTCTTGACATTTCTTTTTTCTCCTCTCTTTAATTAGCTGACATAACACAATACTTCACCACCTACGTTGAGGGTGCGAGCCTCCTTGTCGGTCATCAAACCTTTGGAGGTAGAAACGATGGCGATACCAAGACCGTTGAGAACGCGAGGCATTTCGTCAACAGAGACATAGCGACGCAAACCAGGGCTACTGATGCGCTTGAGCTCAGAGATAGCCGAGATTTTGGTTACGGGATGATACTTTAAAGCGATTTTGATTGACTGGTTGTGAGCGCCTTCATTCTCAAACTTGTAGTTAAGAATATAACCCTTTTCGAAAAGGATTTTGGTCATCTCTTTCTTTAAATTCGATGCAGGAATTTCGACTACTCTGTGCTTAGCGGCAATGGCATTTCTCATGCGAGTCAAATAATCTGCAATAGGATCTGTTACCATTTGTTTTTGATTTTAAGTTTTGTAGTTTTGGTTGTTCCAACTTGCAAAGCTACCAATTAATAAATTTTACCAACTTGACTTTTTAACGCCGGGGATCAAACCAGCCAAAGCCATTTCACGGAAGTTGATACGTGAAATGCCGAACTGACGCATATAGCCCTTGGGACGGCCGGTAAGTTTGCAACGGTTGTGCAAACGAACGGGACAAGCGTTCTTGGGCAATTTTTGCAAAGCGATGACAGCTTTTTCAACGTCTTCGGGTTCGCCTTTACGTACGATTTCCTTTAAAGCAGCGCGTTTGGCAGCATATTGAGCTACCATTCTTTCTCTTTTGCGCTCTCTTGCTTTGATAGATTCTTTTGCCATTTATCTCTTATTTTTGTTGATTCTTAAACGGTAAACCGAATTCCTTCAGCAAGGACATGGCTTCCTTATCGGTTTTTGCGGTGGTCACGAAGGTGATGTCCATACCCTGGATGCGGTCGATTTTGTCGATGTCGATTTCAGGGAAGATAATCTGTTCGGAGATACCGAAGGTGTAGTTACCCTTGCCGTCGAAACCTTTGTCGTTAATACCACGGAAGTCGCGAATACGAGGGATGGAAGCGGTAACGAGACGCTCCAAGAACTCGTACATACGCTCGCCACGGAGAGTCACACGTACTCCGATGGGCATGCCACGACGCAACTTGAAGTTAGAAATATCCTTGCGGGACTTGGTGGCTACGGCCTTCTGGCCAGCGATGAGAGTCATTTCCTCAATGCCCTTATCGATGACTTTCTTGTCGGCGATAGCTGCCTTGCCCAAACCTTGGTTCAAGGTAATCTTTAACAAACGAGGACACTGCATGACTGTCTTATAGCCATACTCCTTCATCAGTGCAGACTGAATTTCCTCTTTGTACTTGGTCTTTAATGTCGGGATGTATGTCATTATT
>JAZLKZ010000004.1:0-32809 GCA_045597845.1 Bacteroidales bacterium
CCACAGGTCTCTTCAAAAAACGCGAGCAGATGATGAAGCACATCAACGCTGGCGCAAAGAAAGTCATCCTCACCGTTCCTGCAAGCAAGGCTGACGACGTTGACGCCACCATCGTAATGGGCGTAAACGACAACGTGCTCACCAAAGAGATGCAACTCGTTTCCAACGCAAGCTGCACCACCAACTGCTTGGCTCCCGTTGCCAAAGTTCTCAACGACAAATTCGGTATCAAGCGTGGTTTGATGAACACCATCCACAGCTACACCAACGACCAGAAAATCCTCGACCAGCCCCATAGCGACCTCCGTCGTGCTCGCGCTGCCGCCGTATCAATCATCCCCACTTCCTCTGGCGCAGCCAAGGCTGTAGGTTTGGTTATTCCCGAACTCAAAGGCAAACTCGATGGTTTCGCAATGCGCGTTCCTACTCCCGATGGTTCTGTTGTTGACCTCACCGCCGAGATGAACTGCAACGTTACCAAGGAAGAAATCAACGCTGCCATCAAGGAAGCCGCCGAAGGTTCCATGAAGGGCGTTCTACAGTATGTTGAAGATCCTATCGTCAGCATCGATATCATCGACAACACCAACAGCTCCATTTTCGACAGCTTGCTCACCCAGGTTATGGACGGCAACTTCGTAAAGGTTGTTTCTTGGTACGACAACGAGAAGGGTTACAGCACCCGCGTTGGCGACCTCGCCGCAAAACTCGCAAAACTGCTCTAATCCTCGAGTGGTTTAGAATATTGAATACGGTGCGCTCTTTCGAGCGCCCCGTATTTTTTGCTTTATTCTTGATATCTGACCCCCAAAGGCATCTTTTCGTTGTTTTTACATCACTTTTACATACTACAAAACCCGAAAATACGTTATTAATAAAGAGAACCTTCAACCCTTAAAATCTCCTAATCTGTTATTTCATGGAACTTCTCAAAGATAAAGTCGCAATCATCACGGGTGCCACACGCGGCATCGGAAAGGCCATCGCGCTTCGTTTCGCTCAGGAAGGCTGCAACATCGCTTTCAGCGGACGCTCCCGCAACGACAATATGATCGACGTTGAACAGCAACTGCTCCAAACTGGCGTACAGGCAAAAGGCTACGCCGCCGACGCTTCCAACCTCGAGCAAGCCCAACAGATGGTGGCTCACGTTCTTGAAGACTTCGGACACATCGACATCCTCATCAACAACGCCGGCATCACCGCCGATGCAGCCCTCAAACGCATGACCGAGCAACAATGGGACGATGTGCTCGCCACCAACCTCAAGTCGGTGTTCTGCATGACCAAGTCGGTGCAGCCCGCCATGTGGAAACAAGGTTTCGGCAGCATCGTCAACATCAGTTCCGTGGTGGGTATCGCCGGCAACAACAACCAATGCAACTACGCCGCCTCAAAAGCTGGCATTATCGGTTTCAGCAAGGCGGCCGCCAAGGAATTGGGCGCACGCAACATCCGCGTCAACGTGGTGGCTCCAGGATTCATCCAAACCGAGATGACCCAGGATATGCCTCCCGAGCTGAAAGCATATTGGCAGACAAGGATTCCCTTGCGTCGTCCCGGCACTCCCGACGAAGTGGCAAAGGCCTGTCTTTACTACGCCAGCGAACTTTCTACCTACAATACCGGCGATGTGATGCACCTCTGCGGTGGTATGGAAGACGCATAAACAATTAGTGATTTTGGAATCTGAGATTCGGCACAAAATGATTATGAGGTTGTTCGACAACATTCTCAAGGGTTTTATCATGGGTGTAGTGGTCCTATGTTGTGGTTGTGCCAATCCATCAAGCACCAATAATTCGCACAAAATCTTCCATGACGATTACGGACGAGATATTGTAATCCCCGAACATCCCGAAAGGATTGTTTCGCTCTCTCCTGCCGTAACCGAGATTGTCTTCGCCTTGGGCTGCGAAAATCTTTTAGTTGGAAGAACGGATTTTTGCAAATATCCCGATGAGGCACAGCAGATTGAAAGCATCGGCGGCATCAGCAACATCAACATCGAAAAAATACTCGCACTCAAGCCCGACTTGGTCATCAGTGGATCGATGGTTCCCAAGAAAGCCGCCGAGCACCTAGATGCGATGGGCATTCCATTGGCATGCGTAATTGAAAAAGCGCAATACGAAGGACTCTACGAAAACATCCAGCGCATCGGCACTCTCATCAATCGACGCCACAATGCCGATAGTTTGGTGGATTTGCTGAAAAACGAACTCCTCGGCATCAATGCCGACACTCTCGCAAAGCGTCCATCGCTCTATTATGTGGTGGGATTTGGCGCTGCCGGAAACTTCACCGCAGGCGGCAACACTTTCATCAACGAAATCATTGAGATGGCGGGAGCCGAAAACATCGCCAAGGACATCAAAGGGTGGAACTACAGTCTCGAAGCCTTGATGCAGGCCGATCCCGAATACATTCTCATCCGACAAGAAGACGCCGAAGCTTTTGTCAAGACCGCTCCTTATTCGGACCTCACCGCCGTCAAAAACGGAAATATAATCCCAATAGAAAGTGGACTGATAGACCTTCAAGTTCCAAGAAACATTGAAGCGATAAAACTTATTCGCAAGTGGGTGAATGGTGAATAGTTTGGGTTACTTATCAAAATATGATATGATTTCCATCAATTTAGCAGCATCATGCGTCCTTGATGGAAATCAAAAAGCACTGGTACGTCGAAGAACGGGATTCCCAAGAAACCCAGATGTTTGAGGGTTGGCATCTTCTCGGTTACGCCGACAGAAACCTCTTGTAGTTCTCGTCCCAACAACAACATTTCTGGAGCGAAGAACCCTTGCGCGACCATCTCGCCTTTAGCATTGTAGGCATCAACCAAATCAAGTTTTCCTTGCGCTATGGCATCCGCCACGCTGGGATGTTGCTTGAACAAAAACAGCATCAACGGATTGCCGAAATCAACGACAAGCTTGCCTGGCAATGCGAACTTGCTGGAGTCAATCTGCACCCAAACGCTATCCTTGACAACAGGAAACCCCAACTGATTGTCCATTTCCAGAAGATAGCTTCGGTGAAAAGCAGGCTGTTCGGTGTTTCTTGACAGCACCGATAACCGTTGTTGTGGCAGATCAACGAGCACCAAAGCGCTACTGTCGGATGGCAACGTAAGATACTGGATAGGCATACGATAGCCTTCAAAATCTTCCAAGACGAAAATAGGTCCATCGTAAATGGCTTCGCCTACATGCACGACGCCGTTGGCCTTAAACGCGATACGATACATTTCATCAAACAGACGGATTTTCGAGTTGGAGGAGTCGAACTGGATTGTCGTACGGTTTTGCTCATAGAAATCTCGATTGACCAAAAATGCCGGCAGTCCCGACTCAAGCATGATTTGCAACGTATTGCCCTGTAGGGTTTGTGCCTGGAAAAAGAAATGAGAGCCTATTAGCGTCAAGGGAAAATCCACATGGTCCTGTGCCTTAAGTCCACAAGGTGACGACAACAAACTCAACATTAAAAGAGTGGCTATACACAAGAATTTTCGCACGACAACAATCTATTACTTAAACAATTTGGGAATATATTGCTGGTTGTGGCTACGTTGCAGTATCTGTCGAATTTGAGACTGGTTTTCTGGCTTGTAGAAAAAGAACATGAGGTTCTGCTCGCGTTTTTCGTTGGGATGGGTTGCGACATAGACAGGTTCCATGGTCTCGGGGTCGATGCCGGTGTAGTACATCTCGGTGGAAAGTGTCATGGGTGTTGGCGTAAAGTCCTGAATCTGTTCGAGATGGTAACCGAGTCGTTTCATCTCCACAGCCAACTCAGCCATGTCGCGCAAGCGACAGCCAGGATGGGAGCTGATGAAATAAGGGATAAGTTGGTAGCGCACCCCAGCCTTGCGGCAGATAGAATCGAATTCCTGTTTGGTACGCAGGAAAAGGTCGAATGAGGGTTTGCGCATCCGTTTCAGTACTTGGGAAGAAGTGTGTTCGGGTGCCACCTTGAGGCGTCCACTGACATGATGCAGCACTACTTCACGGAAATAGTCCCATCCGTGGTTGTTGTCTGAAAAGAGGTCGCAGCGGATGCCGCTACCGATATAGAGGTGTTTCACGCCTGGAACCGCGGCGACCTTGCGATAGAGGTCCACCAAAGGACGATGGTCGCTGTCGAGGTTTTTGCACAGGGATGGATGGATGCAACTATAGCGAGCGCACTTCTTGCAGAGTTCCTGATTCTTGCCCCTCATGCCGTACATGTTGGCGGAAGGTCCGCCGAGGTCGCTGAGCACGCCAGGGAAGCCCTCCATCTGGGTCAATTGTCTGACTTCCTTGAGGATGGAAGCCTCGCTACGCGATGCAATCTGTTTGCCTTGATGGGCGGAAATGGTGCAAAACGAACAGCCTCCAAAACAACCTCGATGGATGTTGACGGAGTATTTAATCATCTCGTAGGCTGGCACGGTGCCACGTTTCTTGTATTTAGGATGTGGCAGACGCATATAGGGCAGGCCGAACGAAGCGTCCATCTCGTCGGTGATCATGGGCGGTTCAGGTGGATTGACAACCACATAGATCCCTTCGCCCGCAAGTGGCGCACTACCCTTCTCGTAGTACTGCGACAGCGTGGCTGCCTCTATCTTGTTCGACTCACGCTCAATAACATGGAAATTCTCGGCATGACATTGCTTGCTTTTCTGACATTCGGCAAAGGAATGTAGTTCCAAGAGTTCCGTTGCCATTGGTTTCTCATTGGAGACAAAAGCGGTCTGCGGCAAAGTTGAGAAATCGGCATTGCCTCCCTCCTGCTCTATCAGCTTCGCCACCTTCACCATGGTGCGTTCCGCCATTCCATATACAAGCAAGTCGGCAGGGCAATCCATCAGGATGGAAGGTTTCAGGGAATCGCTCCAATAGTCGTAGTGCGCCAAGCGACGCATGGAAGCCTCTACACCACCGATAATTACGGGGGTGTCGGGATAGATTTGTTTCAAAATACGGCTATATACGTAGGTGGCATAGTCGGGACGGAAGCCGAAAGCACCTCCTGGCGTGTAGGCATCGTCGTGACGCAGACGCCGCGCTGCAGTATAGTGGTTCACCATGGAATCCATCACACCCGATGTGACGCCAAAGAACAGCCGTGGCTGTCCGAACTTGCGGAAATCGCGCAAGTCGTCGCGCCAGTTTGGCTGAGGGATGATGGCGACACGATAGCCGGCAGCCTCAAGGGTGCGCCCAATGACGGCAGTGCCAAAAGAGGGATGATCAACGTAGGCGTCGCCAGAGACGATGACAATGTCCACCTCCGACCAGCCAAGGCGCTTGACTTCTTCCAGTGTGATGGGGAGAAACATGGAGCAAAAAGGTTTTTAGTACAAAATTCATAAAAAGGACTCTAAGACGTGGAGAGTCTTAAAGTCCTTTCTAATATTTATTTCTTAAAGCATCAGCCCTTGATGGCTTTGATGCCGGGGAGTTCTTTGCCTTCAAGATATTCGAGCATGGCGCCACCGCCGGTGGAGACGTAGCTCATCTGATCGGCAAGACCCATCTGCTTGACAGCGGCAACAGAGTCGCCACCACCCACAGCTGCGAAGGTGCCTTGTTTGCAAGCCTCGGCTACGCACTTAGCGATTTCGTTGGTACCCTTGGCGAAAGCGGGAAGTTCGAAAACACCTGCAGGACCGTTCCAGAGGATGGTCTTGCTGCTCATGATGACGTCGCGGAGCATCTTGCAGCTTTCGGGACCACAGTCCATCGACTCCCAGCCGTCGGGAACAGCGTTGGAAGGAACAATCTGCGTATTGGCATCGTTGCTGAAGTTGTCGGCGATAACGCTGTCGGTAGGCAGGTAGTATTTCACACCACGTTCGTCCATCTTCTTCATAAGGTCGAGGGCGAGTTCCATCTTGTCGTCTTCGCAGATAGAGTTGCCAATCTTGCCACCCAAAGCCTTGGTAAAGGTATAACGCATACCACCGATGATGACCATATTGTCAACCTTGTCGAGGAGGTTCTCCAAGATGCCAATCTTGCTGCTGACCTTGCTGCCACCAATGATTGCGGTGAAGGGACGAAGAGGATTCTGCATCAGTTTTTCGAGGTTGCGAACTTCGTTCTCCATCAAGAAACCGAAATATTTGTCGTTGGGGAAGAAGCGAGCGATGACAGCAGTGGAACTGTGTTCACGGTGAGCAGCACCGAAAGCGTCGTTGATGTAGCAGTCGCCAAGTTTGGAGAGCTGTTCTGCGAGTTCTACGCCACCCTTGGTCTCTTCGGGATAGAAGCGGATGTTTTCGAGCAACATCACTTCACCATCCTTGAGGTTTTTGGCCATTTCTTCAACCTTGCCTTCGCCAAGCAAAGACTGGGTGAACTGCACGGGACGGTTAATCAAGGTCTCAAGATATTTTGCAACAGGCTGCAAAGTGAGTTCGGGTTCAAAACCACCTTTCTTGGGACGACCGAAATGCGCCATGATGATGATGGAAGCGCCGTCAGCAAGAAGCTTGTTGATAGTGGGCAACGATTCACGCATACGGGTGTCGTCGGTGATATTCTTGTTCTCGTCCATGGGAACGTTAAAATCGACTCTCAGAAGGACTTTGCGACCTTTGAAGTTTACATCTTTTATTGATCTCAAAATATATATTGTTTTAGATTTTTAGTTTCAGATTAATGTTCGTGTGCGGGTTCGCTGACTGCCATGCCGATATACAAAGCGGAAAGCATGGTAAAGACGAAGGCCTGGATGTAAGCCACCAGACATTCCAGCAGACTGATGAATACGCTGAACACGACAGAGACGACGGAAACGGCGCCGCCCACTGCCATGCCAAACAAATTGCTCAGGATAAAGATGATGACCACAAAGCCAAGAATGACGATATGGCCTGCCGTCATGTTGGCGAAAAGACGGACCATCAACACGATAGGTTTGGTGAACACACCCACAAGTTCTACGACGGGCATCAAGGGGAAGATTTTCAACCAAGCAGGTACGCCCGGGGTGTTGAAAATGTCAATCCAATAGTGCTTGTTGCCACTAATATTGGTAATAAAGAAAGTGATGAGTGCCAAGGTGGCGGTAACGGCGATGTTGCCCGTGATATTGGCACCTGCGGGGAAGAAGGGAATCAATCCCAAGATGTTGCAGAAGAAGATAAAGAAGAACAACGTAAGCAGATAAGGAAGGTACTTGTCGCTGTGTTTTTCTCCAATCATCGGGCGAACGATGCTGTCGCGCACAAAGACCACCAGCATTTCCACCAAAGACTGCAAGCCGTGGGGAGCCTGGTTTTTGCGTTTGGTATAGCCTTTCTTGGCAACAAAGATGAGCACTATGAGCAATATTGTCGCTATGATGATGGCGGCAGCTGTCTTGGTGATGGAGAGGTCGATAGGCATGATGTTGTTGCCTTCGGCATCGGTCTTGATGTTGCCTTGGGCATCAACGCATACGACGACCTCTTTCTCGGCGCCGCCACCTATCAGCCGATAGCCCTTGTAGTCGGCATGACCGTGGTGGAAACGCGAAGACATGAAGATGTCGAGATGTCCATCGTTGATGAGGATGATGGGCAGAGGAATAGCTACAGCATGTTCCTCGCCGTCTTTGCCATTGATGTCGAAAAGATGCCACGAGTGGGCATCGGTAACGTGACCAATGATGATTGGACCAGCATCAAGCGACTCTGTCTCATTGACGGCACTATCGGTGGAACTCTTTTCGGCGGCATATGCGCCGAAACCCATTAGTGCCATGACCAACAATAAAACAAATGATTTAATCTTCATGATTTTGACGTGTTGTTAAAGATATCGATTTGAACGGAATCGAAAATGTCGAGTTGATTCTTAGGTACAGACTTCAACTCGCCTTGCACATGTTCTTTGAGGAACTGTTTGAGAATACGCCTGATGGCATCGGGGCGCGAAATGCCCTGCTGCTGGGCGTAAAGGCGCAGCAGTTCTCCCTCCTTTTGCGGGAGGGAGAAGCTGACCTTTTTATTTTTGTTCACTTTAGGTTTCTTCATAGACTAATGCCATAAAGCGACAAGAACTGTATGGTTTTTTCTTTCAGCTGCGGGTTATCCATGTTGAAATGGGAATCGTTGCCAAGGGTGTAAATGATAGAGATAGCCTCTTCCTTGACGGCTTTCACACCAGCGGCCTTTTCACCAGTGAACTGAGCGTAGTATGCCAAATTCTGGGCATAGTAATCATAAATATCGTTCCACATTTCCATTGCCTTTTCCTGTCCATAAATCGAGTTGAATAGCGGAATCATGTAGATACAATATTTATTATGGTAGAAGTTCTTCTTGGGGAAGTAGTACTCACTGGTGTCCATCATTCGACGAGCCATAGCCGTGTCGCCCTGTCGAAGCAATTCCTCGGTAGCGAACATAAAAATCTGTCGCTGTGCGTCACCCATGCTCAAGCTTACGGGATCGACATAGATGTCGGAATTGAGGTTGCCCCACTGCAAGGGTTTTCCGTCAACACCATTCAACAGATAGTCGAAAGTCTCGGGCGTGAAGCGGTTCATGCCACGGTAAGGCACCAACTTGTAGTTCATGCCATCTTGGACACAATAGCTTTCCACAATTGGGAATACTTCCTTGATGTAGCTGGGATTCATGATGTTGATGTCGCGCTGGAAACGGTTGGTTCCCAAGATATCGAGCATCATCAACTGATGACGCATCAATGCATTGGCACTGATTTCCCAACGAATCTCATTGGGAATCTTACCACTCAATTCTGCGGGAATGACGCCACGAGCGGCCAAATCAGCAGTATCAATGGTAATCTTGAAACGCTTGGTTGGCAGAATCACCACATCTTCACCTTGATAGTTCATGGTGAAATGCTCGGGATGGTCGCGCAGCAATGCCAACACATCGGTCACTTCCAGGAACTCGCTGGTGCGGTCTTGGAGATAGACAATGTCATGACCCAGACCATAGTATTCCTTGGGCAAGGTGAATGGCAACGCCTCGGACTCATACAACTTGTTGAACAGCTGCTCAACATACCAGTGCATTCCGGAAAGGGTGTAGTTGAGAATACGCACGTCGGTACGCACGCCTTCAACCTCCTGGGCATACCACAAGGGGAAGGTATCGTTGTCGCCAAAGGTAATCAACACACCGTTGGGCTTCACCGACTGGAGATAATTCTTGGCGAAGTCACGAGCGGCAAATTTCTCAGAACGGTCGTGGTCGTCCCAGTTTTCAGAAGCCATCAAAGTGGGCACACCCATACAAAGCACAAAGACTACGGGAAGGACAATCTTGTAAACCTCCTCTTTCTTGCAGAGTTTTGTAATCCATTCAGCCAAAGCCATGACGCCGAAGCCGACCCACATGGCAAAGAAACTGAAGGACCCCACAAAGGCGTAGTCACGCTCACGTGGTTGACGCGGAGGCATGTTCAGATAGATGGCAATTGCCAAACCCGTCATGAAAAACATCGTGAATACGATAAACGCATCTTTGGGGTTCTTCTTGACATGGTAGATAAGGCCCAAAATACCAAGCAACAAAGGCAACAGATAATAGACATTGCGAGCCTTGTTGTCCTTCAAATGGTCGGGCAGATTGTCCTGGGGACCGAGACGCGCCTGGTCGATGGCCTTGATGCCACAAATCCAGTTGCCGTTCAGGTAGTCGCGCGTACCATCATCGTTGAAATAATGGCCTTGTATATCGTTCTGACGGCCAGCAAAATTCCACATGAAGTAGCGCCAATACATCCAGTTCAACTGATATTTGTTGAAGAACTTGAGGTTCTGTCCACCAGAAGGTCTGCGGTCGCCACGCACGGGACCAGCCCAATATTCATAGAATTTGGGGTGCTGACGGCTCGCGTCGTCGCTCCACATACGAGGGAATGCTCCTGTATGGTTCTGGCGGTAGATGTACTTCTGAGCATAGGATGCAGGAACATAACGGTCTTTTCCCGTCTCGCTCTTTCCACGAACATATTTCGTATAGCCTTTCTCCGCATCAATGGGCTTGCCTGCTGTGTAGAACTGCCCGCTCATAAGCGGAGTATCGCCATACTGCTCTCGGCCCAAATAGGCGCGCAAAGCAACAGCGTCCTTAGGAGCGTTCTCGTTGAGCGGCGTGTTGGTGTTGGCACGGATAATGAGCACAAAGAAAGTGGAATAGCCTACAATTAACATCAAGAAACCAAGTATGGCGGCATTGATGACGGGCTTGTTTTTCTTCTGGGCGGATGTGTACCAAAGACCCCAAGCGATAGCTGCGCAAAGTACCACGAAGAAGAAGATGGTACCGCTGTTGAAAGGCAGACCCAACTTATTGACAAAGAATACGTCGAAAGCGGAATCCACATTCACGATGCCGGGAATGATGCCCCACAGGATGACTGCGAGCAAGATTACGGAAATGACACCGCTCAAAAGGAATCCTTTGATTGTAGTCTTCTGCCATTTCTTGAAATAGACCACATATACGATGGCGGGAAGGGTTAGCAAGTTGAGCAAGTGAACACCGATGGCGACACCCACCAACAAGCAAATCAGTATCAACCAACGCAAAGAACGTGGGTCTTCAGACTGCTCTTCCCATTTCAATATTGCCCAGAAAACCAGTGCCGTAAAGAAGGATGACATGGCATAGACCTCACCCTCGACAGCGGAGAACCAGAAGGTATCGCTGAAGGTATAGACCAAAGCACCGACCACACCAGCGGCGAAAACGCCCCAAGTGCGTGCGTCCTTCAAGGAAGGATTCTTGGGGTCGGGCAACAGATGCTTGCCCAACAAGGTGATGCCCCAATAGAGGAAGAGGATAGTGAATCCACTACATACGGCCGACATTACATTGACGGCATAAGCAGCGGTGGCAGGGTCGGAGAACATCGAAAAGAGACGTCCAATGAGCTGGAACGTGGGTGCTCCAGGAGGATGCCCCACCTGCAATTTGAAGGCTGTTGCGATGTATTCACCGCAATCCCACCAAGATGCAGTCGCCTCGGCAGTGAGAATGTAAACAGTACAGGCCACGATACATACGATCCAGCCTATAATGTTGTTCGCCAAGTGATACTTTTTCATTGTTTGAATTGTTATGAATTAACGTTTGTTGATAATTTCTAAAGTCAAGATCTTATGATGTATAATCACTATTCACAATCCATTCCTCACACCCTATTGATTGGCATGGTCATGCAACGTGCGCCGCCACCACCACGAGGCAGTTCGCTCGCCTTGAAGGCAGCCACAAACTTCTCATACTGATGCATATCCACCTTGCAAGAGCAGATGTCTTCGGCATTGAGGATGGCAAAACCCGCCTTATCCAAAGCCTCGATGGTATGCGTGTTGCGATGATAACCCAGTACTTTGCCTGGACCCAAAGCGAAGAAATTGGCACCACTATGCCACTGTTCTCGTTGTTGCATCCAAAAGTCAGATCCGCCACACAGCACGGGTTCCATTTCCATGCCTACGGCAGACAATGCTTTCAGGATGTTAGGAAATTCTTTATAGGTTGCCTTGCCGCCCTCGATTGAAATAAGGGTTGTAGCTTTGCCGGCAAAGTTGTCGGTCTTTTTCAGCATAGGTTCGTACGCCATGCACTGATTTCCACTCAAGAAGGTGAAAACCATGTCGAGATGAATGAAGGACTCGGGGGCTTGGGGAAGTTCCTGCGAGATGATGTAGAACTTCTCACGTTCCTTGCCGAACGTCTGCGCAAGATACTCTATGCCAAGCTTGTTGGTGCGGATACCTTGACCGATGCAGAGAAGGTCGGGACGGGCAATCTGCACATCGCCGCCCTCGGTACGAGCCTCGGGGGTCCACGATTGGGCATTGAGAAGCTGAGCGCCAAAATGTTGTTCAAAAATGGTCTTGTAGAGCAAAGTCTCACGTTCACGCACCTCGAACGACATAGAGTTAATCAACACCCTATCGTAAACTGACGAGGAGGCGTCGCGCGTAAAGAAAAGATTGTAAAGCGGTTTCAAGGCGTATCGGTCGGCGCACTTTGGACTTTCTACGCCTTCGATGAGTTCGCGAGCCAAGGTCTTGTTGTCGTGCTGAAGCAGTTCGTCGATAAGGTATTCACACTTGTCGTGACGGCAGCTTTCTCGCACCAAAAACTCCTTAGTAGCATTGTTTTCAAGCAATTCCGCAACCAAATCCATCACGTAATAGACCTTGGTCCAGCGTTCCAATACGCCGCAGAAGTTGCTATATTCTTGATCAACGATAGGTTTGTTCAAGATGTCGCTATAAAGTGCATGACCTGCGTTTTGAGGCGTCATGCGCTCAATCTCCACGCCTGGACGATGTAGCAGGACCGCATTCAATAAGCCATATTCAGAGTTTAGGTTGACTTTGATATTGTCTTGCGTTGTTTGTTGTAGCATAAAATCAGTTTTTCTCACATATCAATTGTAAGCATTGAGAGACAATAGTTTCACTCAATACCCATACAATTAGCAATCTTGCAAATATACGAAAAAAAGGTGAATTATAAAAGGCAACATCAAAAATCGTCCCAACAACCTGATTTCTTACAAGAACCGGAAGACTCAGAAATCTGATTTTTTCATTGATAGATAAAAAATGAAAGATATTGTTTATTTATCCACTATAATAGCCAAGCGCACAAAACATATTGTTTTCTCCTGACAAAAGCAATATACTATCCCTTGGAACGTTATTTATTCAAGAACAAAACAATAAATATGACTATTGGAGACAAAATCCCTGAAGTGCTTGGTATCGACCAAGACGGAAACGAAATCAAAATCAGCGATTTCAAGGGGCGCAAACTCGTGCTTTACAGCTATCCCAAAGCCAACACCAGCGGGTGTACCGCCGAAGCTTGTTCGCTGCAAGCCCACAAAGATGAACTTGCCGCCGCAGGCTACGCCATAGTGGGTGTAAGCAAGGACAAGCAAGCCATCCAAAAGAAATTCGCAGAGGCGCAAGGTCTCGAATTTCCTTTGATTGCCGACACCGACACCACCCTACTCCAACAACTCGGCTGCTGGGGCGAAAAGGTGGCATGAGGACACAAAACCATCGGAACTCTTTGCACCACCTATCTTGTCAATGAAGATGGCGTGATTGAAAAAATCTTTCCACCAAAGGAAATCAAGACCAAAACCCACGCCGAACAGATTCTGAATTACATCAATTCGCAAAAATAAAAGATTAGCAGATAAGAAGGTGTCACCCTCAAAATCTCCCAATCTTCAAATCTCCCCAAACCTTAAAATATTCAAATCTCCCCAACCATGAAAAAGACTTTTCTCTTTACATTCGTACTAATTGGACTAATCGCTTCCAGTTGTACACCAACCAACCGATTAGTTGGCAATTACACTACTACAGAAGCCAAAATTGAAGGCAACGACTTGATGAACTCCTTGCTTCAGGGCGACTCCCTGCGCCTCTCTTTGAATTTTTTGGACGACCAGAAAGTAGTGCTGACTGACGACTTCGGACACAAAGACCTCTATGCATCCTTTTCCCGCACCGATTCCACACTGACCATATTTACGGTGGAAGACACACTCTACTACGCCATTCAACATCAAAGCGGCGACACTTTGGTATTGGCTTACGAACTCAACACCCAGAATTGCATCCAACATCTAACAAAGAACCTCACTTCTAACAATCAGACTAACAACCTAGTAGATGCAAACGGCAACACTACGACAAAGGTCACTTCAATCACCGAAACAGTCATTTCCACATTGGGCAACGAACTCGACAAGCTCCTGATGCAGGCTATCGGCGACGTGTTGGACAACGTCAACATCGACACCTTATCGACCATCGCCCCAGGCCTGAGCCACATCGTGCAAACGGTAAACGACAGCATTGTGAAAGACGAGACCAAAGAAACGCCCAAAACTCTTCGCGTAGTCTATCATCTAAAACGCAATAATTAAGCGACCACAAGGCACAGCAAAACAAAGGGTAGCGCTTTACAGCGCTACCCTTTTTCTTTACTTGGTTGAAAGATTCGAAGATGCAAAAAGTAGCAGACAAGCTGGCTCAGCCCTTCAAATCTCAAGGTCAAAGTCTGGGACCAGCTGATACGAGTGCTTTGCCGGCTTCGTTGTAGGTGAACTTCTGGAAGTTCTTTATGAAGCGTGCGGAAAGGTCTTTTGCCTTGGCTTCCCATTCGCAAGCGCAACCGTAGGTGTCACGAGGATCGAGAATCTTGGGATCTACGCCAGGCAATGCTGTAGGCACTTCGAAATCGAAATAAGGAATCTTCTTTGTGGGAGCCTTGTCGATGGAGCCATCGAGGATAGCGTCGATGATTCCACGGGTATCCTTGATAGAGATACGTTTGCCGGTACCATTCCAACCGGTGTTGACCAGATAAGCCTTAGCGCCACTCTTTTCCATTCTCTTCACCAGCTCTTCAGCATACTTGGTGGGATGGAGTTCGAGGAAAGCCTGACCAAAGCAAGCGCTAAAGGTAGGCGTAGGCTCGGTGATGCCACGCTCGGTACCTGCCAACTTGGCGGTGAAACCACTCAGGAAATAGTATTTGCACTGTTCGGGAGTGAGGATGCTGACGGGAGGCAATACGCCAAAAGCGTCGGCACTGAGGAAGATGACGTTCTCGGCAGCAGGAGCGGCGGAGATAGGGCGAACAATCTTCTCAATATGGTCGATAGGATAGCTTACGCGAGTGTTCTCGGTTACGCTCTTGTCAGCGAAATCGATCTTGCCATTGGCGTCAACAGTGACGTTCTCCAGCAAAGCGTTGCGACGGATAGCGTTGTAGATGTCGGGCTCGCTGTCTTTGTCGAGGTTGATGACCTTGGCATAGCAACCGCCTTCGAAATTGAACACACCTTCATCGTCCCAACCATGCTCGTCGTCGCCAATAAGCAGACGTTTGGGGTCGGTGCTCAAAGTGGTCTTGCCAGTGCCGGAGAGACCGAAGAAGATAGGGGTATGCTTGCCTTCCATATCGGTGTTGGCAGAGCAATGCATAGCGGCGATGCCTTGCAAAGGAAGATAGTAGTTCATCATGCTGAACATACCCTTCTTCATCTCGCCACCATACCAGGTGTTGAGAATGACCTGTTCGCGGCTTGAGATGTTGAAAGCCACAGCAGTTTCGCTGTTCAAACCCAATTCCTTGTAGTTCTCCACCTTTGCCTTGCTGGCGGTATAGACGGTGAAGTTGGGCGTGAAGTCCTTGAGTTCCTCATCGGTAGGCTTGATGAACATGTTGCGGACGAAATGAGCCTGCCAAGCCACTTCCATGATGAAGCGGACAGCCATACGAGTGTCCTTATTGGCACCGCAGAAAGCATCAACAACGAAAAGTTCCTTATTGCAGAGTTCTTTCTTTGCAAGGTCTTTCAACACTGCCCAGTTGGCTTCGCTCAAGGGGTGGTTGTCGTTCTTGTACTCCTCGGAAGTCCACCAAACGGTGTTCTTGGAGTTCTCGTCCATTACAATGTACTTATCCTTGGGCGAGCGCCCTGTGTAAACACCAGTCATAACGTTGATGGCGTCGAGCTCGGTGAGCTGGCCTTTGTCATAACCAGTCAGCGATGGATCCATTTCCATTTTGTACAAGTCCTCGTACGAGATGTTGTAGTGGATGTCTTTCACACCGGTTATCCCCAGTGTTTCAAGGTCTTTTCTTATTTTATCATTCATAATCAAATGGGTTAAAAAGTTTAAAGGTTATAAGAGGTACTAATCTTCTTTGAAACTCATTTTGTAGAGCTGGACGGAACCATCAATATTCTTCTCTTTGGCGGAGTTGCCGTATTTGTCGACATCGAACACGTTGCGCGGAGAGCGTGTGATGCTAAGCGGACCGCCTACACAACCGCCATCGCAGGCCATACCTTCGAAGAAGTTGGCTGTTTCTTTTTTGGCGCGCAAAAGGGTAAGATGCTGTCGGCACTGGTCAATGCCGTTCATAACGCAGGGTTTTACGCCGTCAACACCAAGCGACTTGGCGATATCGGAGACGCCAAGTGCCAGCCCCCCACTCTTGGCGAAAATGCGTCCATAGAACGATGCGTTGTCGAGATTGGTGTCTTCACACTGTGTGGTGTCGATACCGCGTGCGTCAACGAAGGCCTGAAGTTCTTCGAAACTCATCACGCTGTCGATCATTCCACCAGTCTTTTCGAGCATGTACTCGAACTTCTTGGCGGCACAAGGTCCAATGAAGACAACCTTGGCGGAGGGATCGCTGTGCTTAATGAGTTTGGCCGTCATCACCATAGGCGACACCGACGACGAGATGGCATCCTTGAGTTCTGGGAAATTATGCTCAACAAAGCGTACAAATGCCGGACAGCAGGAGGTTGTCATCACCGGAGCCTCGCCAACCTCAGACTTCTCCTTAAATTCGAGGACTTCGTTGTAAAGAGTGATATCAGCACCCAAAGCAGCTTCGACAACTTGGCGGAAACCAAGTTTCTTGATGGCAGTGACAACCTGTTCGATGCGTCCGAAACGGCACTGGCTGACAATTGCCGGCGCAATAACGGCATAGCAACTGTAACGGGTGTTGTCCTCTGACTCTTTCAGCATTTTGATAATGTCGAGCACAAGGCTTTTGTCGCTAATGGCCCCAAAGGGACAGCTGACAATACAGGCTCCGCAAGAGATGCACTTGTCGTTGTCGATTACGGCTTTGTCCTCTTCATTAATGCTAATAGCCTTGACCTTACAACTCTTGATACATGGACGCTTCTGTGCGATTATGGCACTGTAGGGACACACAGCAGCACACTTGCCACACTCGATGCACTTGGTTTTATCGATGTGGCAGCGATGGTCTATAATGGTTATGGCATCTTTGGGGCACACCTCCTTGCACGAGTGCATAAGACAGCCACGGCAAACATCGGTTACCATCATACCTCCCGCGGGGCATTCATCGCAAGCTTCGGGCAACACCTCAACGACATTAGGATTGTCCTTGTCACCACCCAATGCCATATTGACACAATCCATAAGAACCGCACGTTCCTTGTGGATACAGCAGCGTGTGTCGGCCTTCGTTCCTGGAGCTATTGTGCGCGGAATGGTATAGGCGTTTTCCAACCCACCCTCGTAGGCTCGTCGGATAACTTCTTTAAGTACTTTATACTTAATCCATTGTACATTAGTATCAAACAATTTCTGTTCCATTGTTAATCATAATTTACCGTTACAATCTTGCCCATCTTGCGCAGGTTTTCGGCCAAACGCTCGACAAGCTTGAGTTTCATTGTGATGTCTATTTCCAACCCTGCATGGGCGGCGTTTACGTTCTGACCAACGAAAAAGACGATGTGTGTGGCTTCCTCAAAAATAATGTTCGCCAACAGAGAACCGCCATCTTTCTTATTAAAGGTTTTCGGTGCAAGGTCTTTGACCGAAACATATTTCTCAGACAGTGCCAGCAGTCGACGAAGAGTGATTACGCCCTCAGTGGTGAGGTCAATACCATCTATAAAACCAATAGGAGGCACCTCTTTGTCAGGGAAGTCGAAGCAGGTCTTTAGCTGACGTCCAAGGCATCGTGCGACTACCTGCGATGTAGTACCGCCACAAACGATACGCTTGTCGGCACCGGTCATAAACTTTTGCACATATTCAGCATCCTTTTCTTTGTCCACAGGAGGTCCAACCATAATATGAGCCTCGCAACGCGGATGTATTCTGACGGCAGCGACAGTAGTGTCATCGCCGGGACGGTCAAGATAGAGGTCATTACAAGCTGATGCCAACAAGCAGGCGGCAGCACGGGCAGACATGTGAGCGTCAATAAAGTGTTCAAGGTGTTCCATTATATCCTTGCGTTGCCAACCAAAATTGAGCATCTGTCCAATACCGGCGTGTATAGTACCGTCGCTCATAACGAACACCATATCGCCAGGCTCCAAGTGCAACTCGGTGTGGTGAACCTTCTTACCACAGATTTCGAGTTCGTTTCTCGGAAAATCCACGGTGTGTCCATTATGGTAATAAATAGCCTCAGGATTGTCAAATTCGAAGAGATATCCCTCTCCCATGTTGTTCACGTGAATGACAGAGAACGTACTGTATGCCACTTGTCGCACCTTACACACGGGAAGGGTTTGGATGATAGTCTCCACACAATCCTGCATATCGGCACCACCAGATGTCATTGTACATAGAATCTTGCTGGTCAGTGTAGATAATATATTGGCTTTCACGCCACTGCCAAGACCATCAGCCAAAACAAGAGTCGTCCAGTCACCATTGACGCACATCTCCACATTATCACCACAGAGTTCTTCCCCGTAGTGGTTCAGAGAGGTATATCCATAATCAATACAGAGTTGTTTCATATCTTAGCCGTTTTCCAGTCCATAGGTCTGCCGTCGACACCCAAATCACCCTGACCGTCAGAGAGCGTTTTCTTCAGTTTAAGCAATGCTACTTTGGTCTCCGCTGTGGTCTCGCCAAGCAGAGATGCGATTTCCTGTGCAACACGCATTTGTTTCATAATGAGTTCGTCGGTAGTAGATATGGTGTCCAACCGAACCTTTTCCAACTTCCTGTCATAGTTCACCATATCAGAGATGTCCTTCATCAGACCGAAGAGCAAATTCTGCTCGCTCAACAGACTGACGGTTAGACTTATGTATCTGTCGGTAGCGGCGATATGGAGTTGCGGGTTTTCGACACGCTGCTTTTTGGAGTAGGCATTGTAGAAGTCGATAGGCTGGAAACTCTCAGCCACAAGACGACCGACAACGTTCTCTGGCCTGCCACTGAGACCAAGCATCTTCATTGCCGAAACATTGATATCAACAATGTTCATTTCAGGATCGACAATCATAACGCCTTCTGGCGAGTTGCGTACTATATCTACAGCAAGGCTCTCTGCGCGTTTACGCATATACGGCAAGCAGATGTCAATATCAGCATAGCCGTTCACGACAGCCCAAGCTTTCTCACGGCAGGTGTGGTAGCCGCAGGCTCCGCAGTCAAGTTCGTCTGCTTTCGAGAACTTGCCAGTGCGATGCAGCACTTTTTCAATCTCCTTCTCGGTTGCGGGACGGCTCTTGGAGCGCAGACGAGGATGGACGTAAGCTAGTGAGACTCCTGCATCCTGTACCGGCAGATGCTTGCAGGTGGACATCTCGAGTTCCACGTAGCGGTCAATGTCAGTCTCAGCCTTAATCAGGCCGCCTTCGTGTTCGATTGAGCAAGGTCCATTGATGCAGCCGCCCGGACATACGTTCATTTCGATAAACATATGATCTATTGATTCAATATTCTCAAGGACATTGACAATACGGTCCACGCCGTCGACCGACATATATCGGTAGCCCTCGGGCAGGGGGTCGAACGAGCGGATGATACCCCGAGTGGATGGGTAAGCCTTTGCGCGGTTTGCTGCAGGCTTCTCGTCTCCAACCGTAAGGCGGTTAATGTTGTTAAGGTCTATATTGCGTTCTTCGAAAAGCTGCAGCAGCTCATCGAAGGTGATAACAGCGTCGATCGAATGTTCATCGGCCTCGCGTTTCTTGGCAATACAGGGACCGACAAAGACAATTTTTAGGTTGGGATCGTTGCGACGCAGCATTTTAGCATGAGCAACCATCGGCGAGTCGACAGGTGCCAAATAAGGCAAAGCCTTGGGATAGTACATCTGTATCAGACGGCAGGCTGCTGGACAAGCCGATGTTAGGAAGTTGCGCATTTTGCCACTTGCAAGGATGCGCTTGTATTCTTCGGTCACAGATTGTGCACCAACGGCGGTTTCCTCTGCCACGGCAAAGCCTAGCTTTGCCAATGCGATGCGCAGTATCGAGAAGTCCTCTTGACAGAGGCTGCTGATAAATGAGGGTGCAACTGTCGCTGCGATGCGAGCACCACTGTTCAGCATCTCGCGGACAACAGGCAGTTCACTATGTTCAATCTTGGCGTGTTGCGGGCACACTTTTGTACAGTGACCGCAAAGGATGCAGTGATCCTCAATGATCTGAGCGTGGTGATTCTTTATATCGATAGCTTTGACGGGACATTCCCTCAGGCAACGATAGCAGTCTTTGCATTGAACAGTCTTGAATTCCAAATACTCGGACATATATATAAATTTGTTTAGTTAGTAATGTTAAAAAAAAAATTTGGGACAAAAAACGATGACGATGATAAAGGTTTATAAGGTTTAATCTTTCAAATCAACAAAATGTCCCATGTTATTTTTTTATGTCACTTAGTGAAGTTATTATAGAGGGCTCTGACGGATGCGGAATCGAACGGAGTTGAAAGGGGAAGAGTGTATTCATTTTAGTTTAGCAACACATGAACTCCGAATCAACAACATTTTTCCGCCCACCTTAGAACCCTTGATTAACTGAGAAAAAGTTTTGGATAGATTTCTTTGGCGAAGAGCTCTTCGACGTTGCCTGAATTGACACTGTGAAGGAAGAAACCACCGGGGATTTCCTCGACTTGGGCACCTCGCTCAGCCAGTTCGAGTTCATCGCACTCCACGGTGACACCCGTAGCGCAGTGACCGAGGCAGAAACTGGCTTGCAGATCGATAATATCCTCGACGTCATATTTTTTCAGCACCTCCTTAAAGGCCTCAATAACATCGTAGGAGCCTTTCAGATGGCAAGAACTACCAACACACACCTTGATTGTCATATTTTTGTTTTTAGTTAAGTGAATTCAAGTTTTAAGTATTTGGACTTAATCATCACCAAATGCATAAAAACTGAATGTATTATTGTTAATTGAGCAGTATTATTTCGATCTCTCCACCTTGATGGCGGCCTGAGCCGTGGCAAGACGAGCCACAGGTACGCGGAATGGGCTGCAGCTGACATAGTTAAGACCGGTCTTATAAAAGAACTCAACCGAAGTGGGGTCTCCACCGTGCTCACCGCACACACCGCATTTGAGGGTGGCGCGGGTACTGCGACCGCGGTTGACACCAAGCTCAACAAGCTGACCGACACCTTCCTGATCGAGAGTGTTAAACGGGTCGGCGGGGATAATCTTCTGGTCGACATAATCCTTGACAATAGCGTTGACATCATCGCGGCTGAAACCGAAGGTCATCTGGGTCAAGTCGTTAGTACCAAAACTGAAGAATTCGGCGACCTTGGCAATCTTGTCGGCAACGAGGGTTGCACGCGGAATCTCGATCATCGTACCGAACATATAGTTGATGGTCACGCCATATTTAGCCTCGACATCAACCTTGATATCGTTGGCGATTTCCTTCTGATGCTCAAGTTCTTTGACGTTGATTGTGAGAGGAACCATAATCTCGAGTTTCGGATTGAGCCCTTCCTTCATCAACTCAGCCGTAGCGCTGAAGAGAGCGCGGAACTGAACACGTGTGATTTCTGGATATATGATACCAAGACGTACACCGCGGAGACCCATCATAGGATTGACCTCATGAAGTGAATCGACACGCTTCTTAACCTCTTCGTAAGTGATATTAAGACGTTTTGCCACCTCTCTCATCTTCTCCTCACCCTGCGGAGCGAACTCGTGCAACGGGGGATCCATCAGACGGAAAGTGAGCGGTTTTCCGTCAAGCACCTTGAGTGTTGCCTTGGCAAAACTGCGGATGTCGGGCTCAAGGGCATCGAGAGCGGCAATACGATCTTCCTTCGAGTCGCTCAGAATCATATTGCGCAGCTTCTCGAGAGGTGCCTCACTGTTCTCGCCGTAGAACATATGCTCAATACGGAACAGACCGATACCTTCAGCTCCGAACTCGATGGCCTTCTTAGCGTCGGCGGGGTTGTCGGCATTAGTGCGTACACCCATTTTGCGGAACTTGTCGACCAACTTCATAAACTGCAAAAACAGCGGATTCTCGGTAGCGTTGATCGTCTTGATTTCCTCATCATAGACCCAACCCTTGGTTCCGTTCAGGGCAAGCAGGTCGCCTTCGTGAAAGGTCTTGCCGTTGATGATGACAGTGCCCTGATTCTCAACGTTGACTTTCTTCTTACCAAACTGGTCGGTCTTGACAGAAACTTTCTCAAGTTCGATTTTAACAGCCTCACATCCAACGATGCAGCATTTGCCCCAACCACGGGCCACAAGAGCTGCATGGCTTGTCATACCGCCGCGGGCGGTAAGGATACCATCGGCAGCGCGCATACCCTCAACGTCCTCAGGGTTGGTCTCCTCGCGGACGAGGATGTTCTTGATACCGGCAGCCTGATACTCTTTTGCCTTCTCGCTGGTCAGAGCAATAACACCAACAGCACCACCGGGACCTGCGGGCAGGCCCTTGGCAATGACGCTGTGCTTCTTTTCGTCGTCAGCGTCGAGGATGGGGTGCAGAAGTTCGTCGAGCTGTGAGGGACTTATACGCATAACAGCCTCCTGCTCATCAATGAGATTATCGTTCAGCATATCGAATGCCATCGTCAGAGCAGCAATACCCGTACGTTTTCCGACACGGCACTGCAGCATATAGAGAACACCTTCCTGAATGGTGAACTCAATGTCAAGCATATCGTGATAGTTGAACTCGAGAATCTGGCGGATTCCACAGAGTTCCTTGTAGGTCTCAGGCATCAACTCCTGCATCGAGTGCATATGTTTGTTCTGCTCGTTCTTCGTGTCGTCGTTGAGAGGGTTTGGAGTACGGATACCAGCCACAACATCCTCACCCTGAGCATTGATGAGCCATTCTCCATAGAATTGGTTGTCACCTGTAGCGGGATTTCGGGTAAAAGCAACGCCGGTGGCGCTGTTTTCGCCCATGTTGCCGAATACCATTGCCTGAACGTTAACTGCGGTACCCCAATCGTCGGGGATACCTTCAATCTTACGATAGCTGACAGCCTTCTTGCCGTTCCAGGACTTGAATACAGCCTTGATGCCACCTTCCATCTGAGCGCGAGCGTCATCGGGGAATTCGGTGCCAAGCACCTCTTTTACCTTAGCCTTGAAAGAGTCGGCAAGTTTCTTGAGGTCTTCAGCGGTGAGGTCGGTATCGCTCTTGTAGCCCTTCTGAGCCTTATATTCGTCAAGCATATCGTCGAGTTGCTTGCGGATGCCTTTGCCGTCGGCGGGCTCGATGCCCTCGCTCTTCTCCATAACAACATCGGCGTACATCATAATAAGACGGCGATAGGAGTCGTAAACAAAGCGTTCGTTGCCAGTTTTCTTAATCAAACCAGGGATAGTCTTGCTGCTCAAACCGATGTTCAACACAGTGTCCATCATACCAGGCATAGAGCTGCGTGCACCAGAACGGCAACTAACAAGCAGCGGATTCTCGGGGTCATCGTATTTCATACCCATGATTCGCTCAACATTTTCCATACCTTTCCAAACATCCTCCATCAATCCAGCGGGAAGTTGGCAGTTGTTCTCGTAATAAGCAGTGCAACATTCCGTAGTAATGGTGAGACCAGCGGGTACAGGAAGACCCAAAAGACACATCTCTGCCAAGTTGGCTCCCTTGCCACCAAGCAGGTTTTTCATGTCAGCCTTGCCTTCGGCAGTCTTGCCTCCGAACGTGTAAACAAATTTCGTCATCTCGAATGATTTTATAATTATTAAAACAAATAAATTCAAATAAGAAACAGATTGCAAATTTACGAAAAAAAAGTGAATTGAAGCCCACCGAACAAAGAAAAACTGAAATAATACAATATATTACGAACTTGAACTCATCTTTTCGTCTTGCAAAGAGCGACCACAACTCTCACAACCTCTGCAAACACACAACAAAACCAGGCAATACAAGTCTTTGTTTCTCAACAAAAAGCATTGCCAATGCAACCAGCTTACAACTATTGTTACATCATAAAAACAGAGTCGTTCCCGTGTTCATAAAAAAAATTCATCCGACACACATAGGCATCGGATGAATTTAATTCTATGACTCAGTTTAGATTATTTTGCCTTAGCATTGAAGCATTTGTAACACAAGCCCGCAAGACCGGCACCTACAAGAGGAGCAACGATGAAGAGCCAGAGGTCACCCCATGCCGACCAGCTTTCGCTATTGGCGAACAAGCACTGGCTAAAGGAACGAGCGGGGTTGACGCTGGTGTTGGTCAAAGGAATGCTGATGAGGTGGATGAGGGTCAAGGTAAGACCGATGGCGAGACCTGCAAATTTGCCGTTGGCACGCTCGTCGGTAGCTCCGAGGATAACCATCAAGAACACAAAGGTAAGCACTGCCTCAACAAGGAATGCGCCACCACAGCTAACAGCCAAATAGTCGGCATTGCCGGTAGCAGCCTGGAAGTCAGCACCAAATCCGTTGGCGGCAAAAACGCCAGTTGTGCCCAAGCCGCAAGCGTTCCAAACAACATAGAGGATGCAAGCAGCGATGCTGGCACCTGCGAACTGGGCGACCCAGTAAGCCAACATTTCCTTACAAGTCATACGGCCATTGACCCAAACGCCAAAAGAAACTGCGGGGTTGAGATGAGCGCCGCTCACGTGACCGATTCCGTAAGCCATCGCGATGACTGTCAATCCGAAAGCCAAAGCCACGCCCAAGAATCCAACATGACCAAACAAGGCAGTACCACAACCGCCAAGAACCAACCAGAATGTACCTAAACATTCTGCAAGCATTTTTTGAGAGAGTTTCATAGTAAAATGATTTTATTAATGAGTTTTTTTTAATATAACGCAAGAAATGTTTTATTATTGCGTCATATGCAAAAGCCAGCAACAAATTGTTACAGGCTTTGAATAGTGTCTATCTTTGGAATCAATAAGAGCGAGCGAAAATGACGCGACGGTGGCTGGGTTTGCCGCTGAACACACACTTGCCTTCCTCTGCGGGTGCATCGTAAGGAATGCAGCGGATGGTGGCTTTGGTGAGCTCCTTGACCTTTTCTTCGGTCTCGGTAGTACCGTCCCAATGGCACAACAAGAAACCGCCCTTTTCGATTTCAACCTGGAATTCTTCCCAAGTATCGACCTTACGGGTATTGGCGGCACGGAAATCAGCGGCACGCTGGAACAGGCTGCGCTGGATTTCGTCCATCAATTTCTCCACATATTCGGCGATGCCTTCGATCGGAACGGTAACTTTCTCCAAGGTGTCGCGACGGCAGACCTCGCAAGTGCCGTTCTCCAAATCGCGAGAACCGATGGCAAGACGGACCGGAACGCCCTTAAACTCGTATTCGTTGAATTTCCAACCCGGTTTGTATTCGGTACGATTGTCGTATTTTACGGTAAGACCTTTGGCCTTGATGGCTTCGACAACGGGAGCAATATGGATATCCATTTCGGCCATCTGCTCGTCGTTCTTGCAGATAGGAACGATGGCGACTTGGATAGGAGCCAACTTGGGAGGCAGCACCAGTCCATTGTCATCGGAGTGGGTCATGATGAGCGCACCCATCAAACGGGTGGAAACGCCCCACGAAGTGGCCCACACATATTCAAGTTGGTTTGACTTATTGAGGAACTGCACCTCGAAAGCCTTGGCGAAATTCTGGCCCAAGAAATGGGACGTACCAGCCTGCAAAGCCTTGCCGTCCTGCATCATGGCCTCGATGCAATACGTATCCAAAGCCCCTGCAAAACGCTCGTTGGGTGACTTAACGCCTTTTACGACGGGGACCGACATATACTTCTCCGCAAAATCGGCATAAACGTCAAGCATCTTACGAGCCTCTTCTTCAGCCTCTTCGCGGGTAGCATGAGCGGTGTGACCTTCCTGCCACAAAAACTCTGCCGTGCGGAGGAACATACGGGTACGCATTTCCCAACGAACGACATTTGCCCACTGGTTGCAAAGTATAGGAAGGTCCCTGTATGATTTGATCCAGTTCTTATAGGTACTCCAGATAATGGTTTCGGAAGTAGGTCTCACGATAAGTTCCTCTTCCAACTTTGCCGAAGGGTCAACTACAACGCCGTTGCCATTGGGGTCGTTCATCAAACGATGATGGGTAACCACTGCGCACTCTTTAGCGAAGCCTTCAACATGCTCAGCCTCACGGCTAAGGAACGACTTGGGGATAAACAAAGGGAAATAAGCATTGACGTGACCGGTCTCCTTGAACATCTTGTCGAGAGCGTCGTGCATCTTTTCCCATATTGCATAACCGTAAGGTTTGATGACCATACATCCGCGTACGGCCGAGTTTTCAGCCAAATCAGCACGTACAACCAATTCGTTGTACCATTCAGAATAGTTTTCTGAGCGTTTAACAAAATCTTTTGCCATTATTATATTGATTATAAATTACTGGTTAGTGAACCCTCTCGCCTTTGGATCGAACACCCTTCATTCTTTTATTGAAATTTAGGAATAAATTCGTATCTTTGCAAGATATTTTATTTGCAAAAATACAAAATAAAACGCAATTTACGATTATCAACCATGAACAATCTCAACAAATCCATAAGGTTCAGCATCTTGTCCATTGCCTTGGCATTCATTCCACTCTGCTCAAAGGCGCAAGAATACACGAAACCCGACACGATGGATTGCCATATATTTGGATTTAACGTCGGAACGATCTGTCCTTCCGCCAAACTGTCAAACGTACACCTACCCGATGGCACAACATCGAAAAACGCCACAATGAACAGCCTGTACAAAGCACCTTGGCTTGATTTTGGCGTCAGCACCTACTATAAATACAAGTCGAACTGGATTGTTGATCTCAATGGGGATTTTTGGTTTGGAAACGACAACCTCCAAAACGCAGAAGAGCGGTTGAGCAACATCTACACCCGAGAAGGCATCATCATTGGCGGCAACGGCGCCGACGCCGTTGTAACATCCTACAACAGAGGCTTGTCCTTCAATGTAGGAGGAGGCCGGATATTCCCATTATTTCCAAACAAAAACCCCAATTCCGGCATTCTCGCAAAACTATCTGCGGGGTGGATGCAACACCAAACCATCTTCATGAAGAACGAAGAGAAAGCGCCACAATTAGACGGCGACTACGCCCTACTCTACGACCACCAACGCAGAGGCTTCATGCTTACCGAAGGTTTGGGGTACTGGTTTATGAGCAACAACTCGAACTACTACAACTTCTACATAGCCTTTGAAATCAGCCAATATTGGAGCCATTCTACACGAGACTATATGATTGACGACTTCTTGGGGCTCGCTGGAAAAGACAACAACAACTATTTCGACGTCACCTATTCACTCAAGCTTTGCTGGATGTTTCCGCTCAAAGGCAAGACATCCAACGAATATTACTATTATTAATGAAATAGCGATTTGAGAATTAAACAAATTCAGTCACCATTCACCTGTCACAACCACTGTTCTCAAAATGAATATTCTCTACACTATAGGCATCTATTTTTATACTTTTGGAATAAGGATCGCCTCACTTTTCAACCTTAAGGCGCGCCAGATGGTGACGGGTTGGAAAGCCATCAAAGACATACCCGCCGACAGCAGCCGTCCAACAGCCTGGTTTCATGCAGCCTCTTTAGGCGAATTCGAACAGGCGCGACCTGTTCTTGAGAAATTCAAGCAGCGCCACCCCGAATACCGAATTTGGGTGACATTCTTCTCCCCTTCTGGATACGAGATCAGGAAAAACTACGACCAAGCAGACGTGGTGAGCTACCTACCGATGGACACGCCGAGAAATGTCCGAAAGATGGTTCGCCTCGTCAATCCCGACATTGTGTTTTTCGTCAAATACGAGTTTTGGTTCAACTACCTCACAACCCTTCGCGACAAAGGCATCCCCACCTATATCTTTTCCGCCATTTTCCGCCCCAACCAATATTTTTTCAAAAGCTACGGGAAATGGTTCCTTCGGCAACTTGGAAGTTGCTTCAAACACATTTTCGTGCAGAACAAAGAATCCCTAAAGCTACTCAATTCACATGGAATTGCAAATTGTTCCATAGCGGGAGACACTCGATTCGACAGAGTCAACGACATTGCGCAACAGGCTAAATCATTCCCCGAAATTGAGCAGTTTCTCAACGCCAACGGAACACAATCCAAAGTGCTCATTGCCGGCAGCAGTTGGGAACCCGACGAGGAATACTTGAAAGAATACATTCAGCACCGCGGCAACGACTTCAAGATGATTCTCGCGCCCCACGTCATCAGCGAATCTCATCTCAAATGGATCGAGAAACTGTTCGATGCCGAGAATTGCATCCGTTACTCTGCGCTATCCTCCATGCAAGGTTCTCCAAGAATCCTCATTATCGACAACATTGGGATGCTATCTTCGCTCTATCAATACGGCGACGTGGCCTATATTGGTGGCGGATGGGGCCGAGGAATCCACAACACATTGGAAGCCATAACATTTGGAAAACCCGTAATTTTTGGCCCCAATCACAAAAAGTTCCAAGAGGCTTGCGACATGATTGCCCTTGAAGGAGGATTCACCTACACCAGATATATCGAACTCGAGAAAACCCTTGACAAATTGTTCGACGATGCCGAATATCACACCCAATGCTCGCAAAATTGCATCAACTATATGCAAAGGAACCTCGGTTCCACGGAAATCATATTAAGTAAACTATAAACCACAAGCAAAGCCTCCAGCCGATACCTTGAATGGCTTCGCGTTCTCTATCATCAACCGACAAACAACCCCACAGCCATCAAACAGATAAAGTTCATACAACGATATGGTTTCATCATCTTTTTGGGAATGATTGTTTGCTCTTGTAGCACATCCAAGTTCCTCAAGGATGACGAAGTAGTGCTGAAACGCAACAAGGTCTCAGTCGAGATGCAAGACGGCAGCGCAGTTTCGAACGACATCAAAGACATCGCCTCAGAATCGAAGAATTACATCAGACAGCAGCCAAACCAGCGCATGCTCTTTTTCGGACGACAAAAATTGGGAATCTACACACTATCAAACCCCGACAAAAGCAATTGGCTGAACCGAACCTTAAGGAATGTGGGCGAGGAACCTGTAGTTTACAGCAAATCTTCGGCACGGCAAAGCGCAGAACAGATTGCCGAGATGATGAAAAGCAAAGGCTGCCTGCAAACCACCGTCACATTCGACACTGTAAAAGCAGGCAACAACGAGGTGAAAGTCAACTACACAATCCATGCATCCGAGCGCTACAAGATAAAAAGCATCACTTACAATGTCGAGACTCCGGAAATACTACCCCCGTTAGAGCAATGGCGCCCCTACTCCAAAATTCAGCCAGGAGACTACTACGATGTAGAAAAGCTCACGGAAGAACGGGACCAAATAGCGACAAACTTGCAAAACGAAGGGTACTATCTCGCCTCTCGAGACCTCATCAGTTTCATCGTCGATACAACCTACTCTCCTGGTTCTATGAACATTGAAGTAATGGTCAAAAACCCAGAAGTAGTAAACCGAAACGGAGAGATTCTCAAACGACCCTTACAACAATATTATATAAATTCAATAAATATCGATAGTTCGGCAGTCAAGGAATCCGTATTGCGTCGTACCATCAACATGATTCCCGGCAACACCTATCGACCCCGACAGATATCGGCGACCTACAACTCGCTTCTGAACCTCAGAAACTTCAAATACATTAACATTGAATTCAAGGAGTCGCCGGAGAGCAACGATACAACGCGGCTGCTCGACGCCTACATTCACCTCAAAAACAGCAACCAGCAGAAGGTCAGCCTCTCACTTGAACTCACCAACGCCTCGCCCATTGTAAAGCAAGAATCCGGCAACTTCCTCACCAACGGAAACTTTGGACTGGAAAGCATCATTTCGTACCAACACAAAAATCTTTTCGGGGGTGCCGAACAGCTTACGGTAGAAGGAAATCTCTTTCTTGAGCTGCCTAAAATGGCGTTCAAGAACAAGGCCAATGACTTCTATGGCTTTTTCTCAGCCTTTGAAGGAGGATTGAACGCCACGCTGGACCTTCCCACATTTCTTGTCCCTTTCGGAAACAGAATCAAGAAAGTACGCAACATACCCCACTCGGTAATCACCGTTGGCGGCCGATACCAGTATCGTTCCTACTTTGAGCGCTCACAATTCAACACCTCTTTCGGTTACTCTTGGAGTCCAAACCGCCGCACGCAGCTCCGTTTTTACCCCATCGACATCACCTATGTGAGATTTCTCAACCTGGATGAAGACTACATCTTAAGAATCCTCTCCTATTCTTCCGAACAGCGGCTTATCTACCAATACAGCGACCACTTCATTCCCGCCATGCGGTTCGACTACACCTACAGCAATCAGATTTTCGGTTCACGCAACAACTTTACCTATCTGCACGCATCTGTCGAGTCGGCCGGCAATCTTGCCGCAGCCATCTGCACCGCCACCAACGCCCCGGGCGAATGGGGAGGATACGAATTGTTCGGCGTGCAATATTCACAATATCTGCGTTTTTACACCGACTCAAAACACTATTTCTACCACGGAAAGAAGAGTTCTTTTGTTTTGCGCGCCATGTTAGGCATCGGCGTTCCCTACGGCAATTCAGAGTCAATGCCCTACGAAAAAAGCTTCTTCGGCGGTGGCCCCACAACAATCCGAGCATGGCAAATACGCCGCTTGGGTCCCGGCAACTTCAAATTCGAAAACGACGGCTACAGCCTCGATTGCATTGGAGACATGTCATTAGTCGTCAACCTGGAAGAGCGATTCCCCTTGATCGGGCCTTTGGAAGGCGCCATTTTCGCCGACATGGGAAACGTTTGGGTTTCTCCGCTGGACGACATCACAGGATACGGAAAATTCAACTTCGCGGACTTCTACAAAGAAATTGCCATTGGAGCAGGAATTGGATTCAGGTTCAAGATTTCATTTCTCACGCTACGACTCGACTTAGCCATACCCTTATACGATCCAGGTTTCCCCAGCGGAGAAAGATGGCAATTCGACAACCTGAAGTTCAAGAGCATCGTCACCAATTTCGGAATCGACTATCCATTCTGATTCAGCGAACACCACCATATCAAATATCAATTGTCAATTATAATATTATGGCTTCTTTAAAAGAGATCCTGACAACAGTCGGTACAATTTTCGAACAAGAATCGTTCTTGAGCGAACCCAAGGAACTGTACGAACCCATTGAATACACCTTACGACTAGGAGGGAAGCGAATACGCCCATCCTTGGTGATAGCAGCCAACCAGATGTTCGGAGGTTCGGACGATGATGTTCACGCCGCCGCCATTGGCATAGAAGTGTTCCACAACTTCACGTTGCTGCACGACGACCTGATGGACAAATCACCCTTGCGCAGAGGCAAAGAGACCGTGTATCGGAAATGGGACGAAAACACCGCCATTCTGTCGGGCGACACGATGTTTGCCATGGCTTGGCGCTATTTCCTCAAACAGCCACACTCCAAGTTGCAGGAGATTCTCAACTGCTTCAACGAGACCGCTATTGGAGTGTGTGAAGGCCAACAATACGACATGAATTTTGAGTCTTGCAACGACATCACCATCAGCGACTACATGGAGATGATTCGCCTCAAGACCGCTGTGCTGCTCGCCGGAGCTCTCAAAATCGGAGCCCTCTACGCCCAAGCTCCCGAGGAAGACGTGGAAAGGCTCTACAAATTCGGCATTCACTTCGGATTGGCGTTCCAACTGCAAGACGACTTGCTGGACGCTTACGGAGATGTGGCAGTGTTTGGGAAGCAGACCGGACAAGACATTCGTGACAACAAGAAGACATATCTTCCCTTGCGAGCCATGGAACTCGCCTCACAGTCAGACAAAGCGGAGCTGAAAAAACTTTTCACCAATTTTGACGGCGACGCAGAAGCAAAAGTAAGTCGGGTTTTGGAAATCTATTCGCACATAAACATCCAAAAAGAAGTAGAGAATGCCATTGAAAAAGAGATGAGTATGGCAATTTCAGAACTCAACGCCATCAAGATTGACGAAGAAAGGAAACAGCCCTTGCGAGAACTACTCAACACAATGCAAGGCAGGCAATCGTAAAAAAAATGATTGTTATTGTACAGATTCAGAAAAATAGTGTATATTTGCATAATTATTGACAATGCGTCGAATCTAATTAACTAATTAATAATCAACATTCAAACAAATCATGAAAAAAGTAATTGCTTTGATGTCAATCGTTGGTTTATTGACATTCACCAACCTCAATGGTCTGATGGCACAGGATGCAGCAAAAGCGCCCGCAGCCGAAGCTACCGAACAAGTTGACGAACAAACTACCGACAGCGCAGCTGCTGTTGCAGAAGCTGAAGCTGAGGAAGTTGCTCCCGCAGAAGAAACCGAGAAAACTTTCCACCAAGTTTTGAAGCAGAAATATATCGATGGCGGTGCAGGCTGGATGACCCCTGTGCTCCTCTGCCTCATTTTCGGTATGGCATTGGTTATCGAGCGCATTCTCTATCTGAACATGGCTACCACCAATGTCAAGAAACTTCTCGATGGCATTGAAGGAAAAGTTGCCGCAGGCGACTATGACGGTGCAAAGGATCTTTGCCGCAACACCCGTGGCCCCGTTGCCAGCATCTTCTACCAAGGTCTTGACCGCGTAAACGAAGGTCTCGACAACGTTGAAAAGGCTGTTACCTCCTACGGTGGCGTACAAATGGCTCGCTTGGAAAGCAACCTCACTTGGATTGCCCTGTTCATCGCTTTGGCTCCTTCTTTCGGATTCCTCGGTACCGTTGTAGGTATGGTTCAGGCATTCGATGATATCGAAGCTGCTGGTGATATCAGCCCGACCGTTGTTGCTGGTGGTATGAAAGTTGCATTGTTGACCACTGTGTTCGGTCTTATCGTAGCTATCATTCTTCAGATTTTCTACAACTACATCCTTACCAAAATCGAAAGCCTCGTTGCCCAGATGGAAGATGGTTCTATCAGCTTCATGGACATCCTCGTAAA
>JAZLKZ010000005.1:0-30387 GCA_045597845.1 Bacteroidales bacterium
AGTTGTTGGTGTATTCCTGAGCGAGGCTGTTGCTCTGGGTCTTGTTCTCTTCCTTGGCGGATTTGGTGTACCAGCTGAGGAGGTCTTCTTTCTGACGGTCGAGTTCGGTCTGGAGGAAGCCGTGCTGGTCAACGCGACGGATCTCGGTGAGGAGCATACGGGTGGCGTCTTCAATCTTGTTCTCCTTGGGAGCGGCAGAGACTACGAAAGCGTCGCAGCTGCGGCCGAGGAATCCCTCATAGCCTGCACCTGCGTACATCATGGGAGCGGTGGATTTCTGGCAGATTTCGTTCAAACGGTCGCTGAGCATTGCGTTTGCAAGCTGGCGCACGAGTCCCTGGCGATAGTCGCCGACGGTTCCTTGGGGAGCCTTGCTGTGTTTCCAGAAGAACATCATGCTGGTGCTGGTGGCTTCCTTGTCGGTAGCGATGGCTACGAGAGGCTCAACGTTGTTGGGAATGTCATATTCAGGACGGGTTTTGGGATTTTTGGTTGCGGGGGTTTTGCCGAAAACTTCGTTGATTTTGGCAATCACTTGGTCGTCGGTCATGCCGGCAGCGGCAAAGTCACCAACGATTACGACGGCTTGCAGGTCGGGACGATACCAGTCGTGGTAGAAACGTACGATGTCGTCGCGTTTGAATCCCATGATAACGCTTTCCAATCCGATAGGCAGACGCTCTGCATAGCGGGAACCTTTGAGCATTGTGGGCCAAGTCTTGTCGCGCAAGCGGTCTTGAGCGCCGAGGTTGCCACGCCATTCTTCGTGGATGACGCCACGCTCGTCTTCAAGTTCTTGGGGGTCGAAGAGCAGTTTGCCCATCCATCCGTCGAGGATTTTGAAACCCATCTCAACCATTTCGGGCTTGTCGGCGGGCATATCTACATAATAAACGGTCTCGTCGAAAGAGGTCCAGGCGTTGATGCCGCGGCCGAACTCGATGCCGTTTTTCTGCAGTTCGTCAATCATGGTGTTGTGGGGATAAGGCTCGGTGCCGTTGAAGGCCATGTGCTCGCAGAAGTGGGCGAGACCGCGCTGTGATTCGTCCTCAAGGATGGAACCTGCATTGGTTACCATGCGGAACTGGATGCGGTTTTCGGGTTTTTTGTTGTTGCGGACGTAGTAGGTGAGACCATTGTCCAACTTTCCGACTTTCACCTTTTTGTCAACGGGAACCTTGGCGGTGAGGTCGGATTTCTTTGCTTGCTTGTCGGCTGTGCCGAACTGGGCAAATGCTGTGCTGCCGATGAAAAGCAGCAACATCATCATCCAAAATTGTTTTTTCATGATTTTGATAATTTAGTTTGTTAAATGATTTATTTTTTGTTTGATTTCTTGTTTCGCTATATGTAGAAGACCATTTATCCTTTTCTATTTCAATCTTTCTTGTATTCCAATATGTCGCCGGGTTGGCATTCCAGGATTTGGCAGATTTGTTCCAATGTGCTGAACCTTACGGCTTTTGCTTTGCCGGTCTTCAATATGGAAAGGTTTGCGGGTGTAATCTCCACACGCTCGGCGAGTTCGGTCAGCGTCATTTTGCGCTTCGCCATCATCACATCCAGATTCACTACTATTGCCATGAGTTATTATGTCCTAAATCTTTTTATAAATGGTTGAGAATTGTGAGTTTACCTGGTGGTCTTCCAGCCTTCAAATCTGCTAATCTTTATTATATAGTAAGTTCTTGCTCTTCTTGGATGTCGTAGCCGATGTTCAAAATCTCGGCGACAAACAGAATAATGATTGAGAAAAATATCCTGGTAAAATGAATCGTGAAATGGTGGTCGGGAATCCAGTCGGTATTGGCGAGCAAGGTCATTGCGTATTCTCTTTCCAGGTAGATGGAATAATCCATCGAAAGTGTCATCAGAAGCATCAGTATGCCGATGAGACGTATCCATTTCACGCCCCAACGCTGGAAGATTTTGCCGACCTTGATTGATTTGTAGAAGGCGATGAGCAGCAAGATAAGCGTGACGAAAATGGCAACCAGCGCAATGGCGGAAAATGATTGCAGAATCACAGCCCATGTTGTGTAAGGAGAGTCGATTTCCTGTTTGTCGTTGGTGGTGACGGCAATGTCGAAGCGATTGACGCGCGCCGTGATGTTGAGTCCGTCGTTGGTGCCTTCCACTTGGAAAGTGTGGCAACTTGCATCGGAATTGTGTTGCAAGTCGGTAATGCCAACGGCATATTGCTGTTTGTTGCGCAGGCTGTTTTCAATTTGCTTGAAGATGGTGGGTTCTTCACTTGAAATGAAGTTGGTGAAAAACAGCACCAAACAAAGCAGCATAATGGCGAAAAACAGTCCGTAGAGGACCCAAATGCGTCTGATGTTGGAGGATGCTTTTGTCATTGTGTTCGATTTTCAATTGCAAAAATACGAATTATTTTTGAATTACAAGAAAAATTTATTGTTTTACGATAAAAAATGTTTTTTTTATTGCTCTGTATGGCCTAAAAAAAGTTGAAAATGAAATTGAAAAAAACGAGGCGCGATCGCGCCTCGTTGAGCTATAATGCAAGGATGAAATAGATTGCCACCTTGACGGCTTCTCGCCCTTTATGCTTGCAGGCGGCGAAAATGATGTACGATATACTCGCAAGGAATGCAACAAACATCATGATTTTTCCTCCTGGATAGCTGCCTTTTAGAAAAATGCCGGCAATGATCAGCATCATGCGGGCATAAAAAGACCATATATAGGCAGCAATGAGCGTTTTGCCATTGGCGTTGATTAGGGGATATTCTTTATAACCCCTAATCCAGACAACCATCTCCGCCAACAAGATGGCGCATCCGAACAATACCAAGAGTCCGAAATGATGTGTTGTCTTCGAGGCGAATGTCCCGACCCAGAATGCCGCCAACAGGCAGTATTCAGCTATTTCGTTTTTGCTCAGATTCATTGGCTATTGTTTTGCGTTAGATTTATTCTTCCTTAGATTTTTCACAATCAGTTGGTCCAATTTGTGTATGCTTTCGCAATAGTCTTTAATTTCGTGGTTCTCATCAAAATAAAAACAGAAATAATAATCCAACACTAAATTGAACCCTTTTGTGTAGTAGATATCGTCACCCCAATGGTTTGCATTGGCCAATTCGGTGAGTTTCTTGACATTGTTGCTTGCCGGCATTAACCAAACAACATTATCGACATCAGCCAATGCGGATTCTGCTTTAGTATAGATTTCCTCGTCAAGATAGAAGTCAAACAGGCAAAGTGCTATGTTGCCATTCATTTTGCCCAATGTCACCGTGTCGCCTGTACGCAAATTCACGATCGGGTAATTCAGCACCTCCTCGTTTGCCTCAGTGTTGCTGGACCAGATTCTGTCGGGCAAGTAATTTGTATCGCTCACAAACTCGAAATCTTTGTAATTTTCAAGGTTGAACAAGGAATCTATCAACTGGGAACGGTCGTCAAACTTGATATTGGAGATGGTGGAAATTATTTCACTTCGTTTGAACAATTCGAATTGAGACTGTCTGGCTTCAACAAAGCATCCGTTTTGAGTACTGTAGATAAGTGTTATTGGCGCATCTTTTAGCTTGCACTTGCCGTTGGTGTAGCAGTGCTTCTCGAGTTTTGTTGCCGGAAATGCATACAATGTATCATCTTCCGTAACTTTCTCAATTGTGGCTTTTGTTCCGTAAGAAACTACCGTGGTCAGGTCCGATTCGTAGATCATGGGAAAGAAGTCTAACGGTCCTTGCAACATGTCTATCGCCAACTCTTCATAGAATTCATTGTTACTGTTATAGGTGACAACGACTTGGTAATTGAGGTCGATGTGTGTGATTTTGTCAGGAGTCAACAATACAATGATTCCGTTGTCCTTGATAAATGCTATTTCACGAGAAGTGTCGGCGTTGTGGATGATCACTTGGGAGCAATAACGATCGAATTGCCATTCGCCTTTTTCGTAGCAAGAGGTCTTTGTTGTAAAAGAGACCCATTCGTGTTGCGAAAAAACGTCGAGTGACGGGGTGTGTTCAACTGTTTTGGAATTGTTGCATGACATGAAAAGCAAGCATGTCAAAGCCAGAAGAAAAATGTTTGTTTTCATAATGGTATGATTGTATATTCTCCGGTGTTGGGTGTTCTCCCATCAATGAATTTCGGGGTCTATTTGATGTTTGCCTCCAAGAATTGGCGCAGCTGGGCGGGCGTGACGTTATGGTGGATTTCTCCCTCGAAGACGTAAGAGATGGCTCCGGTCTCTTCGCTCACCACCACGCTGATGACGTCAATTTGTTCCGAAACGCCGATGGCGCTGCGGTGTCGCAGACCGAGGTTGGGGTCGATGTCGATGCGCGACGTTACGGGCAGGATACAGCGTGCCGCCAAGATGGTGTTGCCTTTCACGATGACAGCCCCGTCGTGGAGTGGCGAGTTCTTGAAAAAGAGTGCCTCCAACAGCGCTGCGGAGGTGGTGGCGTTGATGCGTTCTCCAGTGTTTACCAACTCTTCGACTTCGTTCTGCCTCTTGAAGATGATCAGTGCGCCGGTCTTGCTCGCCGACATGTGCATGCACGCTTGCACGTAAGGGTCGAAATTGATGGTGCTGCTGTTTTGGATGTTGTGTCGCCAGAAAAGGACTCGCTTGCGGAACGAGTTGCCGCTGAGTTGCGTCTTGGTGCCGACGAAAAGCAGAAACTTGCGGATTTCGGGTTGGAATACGATGATGAGGGCGATGAGTCCTATGTTGATGACTTGACCTAAGATGCTGCTGGAAAGTCGCATGCTGAGTGCGTCGGTTACACGCCACAGAATGTAGATGATGATGATTGCCCAGAAGATGCGGATGACGTTGGTTCCCTTCGCCCAACGATAAATTTCGTAGAAAAGTGCCGCAACTAAAAGAATGTCAATCAAGTCTGTGATATGAAACTTTGGAAGACCTTGTATGAGAAGAGGTATCATGGTTTGCTATGTGTTGTTGGTTAACGAACTATAAACATAAATGTTAATTGTCAATTGTCAATTGCCTTACGATGTTGGCTTCTTTCACGTCGTGGACGCGGAGTATGCGGGCGCCTTTCAGCAATGCTTCGGTGTTGAGCACGGTGGTTCCGATGAGCGTTTCGGGTTGGTTTGGGTTACTTTTTATGGTTTTGTAAATCATTGATTTTCGGCTGATTCCTACCAGTAAGGGCTCTCGAAACAGTTGGCAGACCTCTTGCATGCAGTCAAAGATTTCGTAATTCTGTTGCAGTGTTTTCTTGAATCCAAACCCAGGGTCGATCCAAACATCTGTAGCCCCCAACTTGTAGAGCTGTTCCAGCTTTTCAGAGAAATAGATGGAGAGTTCCTGCAGCGACGATCCTTCGTAGGTGCGGTAGTGCGAAAGAATATAGGGAACCTGCATCTCGGCGATGGTCTCGAACATCTTGTCGTCGGTATAGCCACCGCCAATGTCGTTGATGATGTCGGCGCCGGCTTCGATGGCTTTGCGTGCCGATAGCGAAAAGCAGGTGTCGGCGGAGATGAGCGCATCGGGGTGCTGCTTTCTGACCAGTTGAATGACTTGGGCGAGTTTTTCAGCCTCTTCCTCTGGTTTTGGCAACTGTGTTCCGGGCCGTGTGGATGTAACGCCGATGTCGATGATGTCGCCGCCTTCGTCGATGATGGTTCGCGCACGTTCCAATATGGCTTCTTCTGTTTGGTATCTTCCTCCGTCAAAAAACGAATCTGGCGTGGCGTTGAGAATCCCCATCAGCACAGGTCGGCAGAAAAGGATATTTTTTTCACGGGAGGTAATGCTGAATGAAGAAAAAAACGTATCTTTGTCCATTACTTTTCGAAACTGTTTCGTTGGCATCTTGATTGTTTATCAATTACTAAGAGTTGACGAGGTTGTTTTGTGGTATGCAAATATACAATAAAAAAAGCAATAATGAACAATACAGCGGAAGAATTTGCTCACGAAATAAAACTTTGTAGAGAGGTATTCGAGAAAAAAACGCGTGATTATGGCACTTCTTGGCGCGTTTTGCGCTTGCCTTCGCTGACCGATCAGATTTTCATCAAGGCCAACCGTATCAGAAGCATCCAGGATTCAGGCGTACATAAGATAAACGAGGGCGTCCGTCCTGAGTTTGTGGCGATGGTCAACTATGCCGTTATGGCGCTCATCCAGCAGGAACTGGGTTTGGAAGGCAATCAGGAAATTCCTTTGAAAGAGGCTGTGGCGCTGTACGACAAGCATATAGGAATCGCCACCAAGTTGATGCTGGACAAAAACCACGACTACGGCGAAGCTTGGCGTCAGATGCGAATTGGCTCCATGGTGGATTTGATCTTGATGAAACTGCGCCGTATCAAGCAGATAGAAGACAATGACGGCAAAACCATCATCTCGGAGGGCGTTGAAGGCGGCTATATGGACATCATCAATTATTCGCTTTTTTGCCTGATTCGCATGACCGAAGATGGCGAGTAGGTTGTTAAGAGTTCTCCTAATCACTATTTACCAGTCACTAATCACTTAATTATGATAAAAGATACAAAAACAAATAATCGTCTTAACGCTATCGCCCGTTGGTTTGTGGGCTTGGTGTTTTTGTTCTCGAGCTTCGTCAAGGGCGTGGACCCGATGGGAACGGCTTTCAAAATCGGCGACTATATCCAGGTGTGGAGTGGTTCTGCCATTTCGTTTGAATGGGCGGCACCTTTCGCTCCGGTATTTTCCATGTTGTTGATTGTGGCCGAATTCGTCGTCGGATTCTTGCTCGTTACCAACAGTTTCCGCAAACTCAGCGCATGGCTGCTGTTGCTCATGATGCTGTTTTTCACGGGCACGACGGCGGTGGATGCTTTCAGCGCCAATTATGGCATCGACGACTGTGGCTGCTTTGGCGATGCCATCAAGCTGACTCCTTTGCAGACATTCTTGAAGAATGTAGTGCTGCTTGTTCCTACCATCTGGATTTTCCTTACCCGCAAACTGCATTACAGACACCGTTTTGAACGTGATGCTTTCAATACCATCTTGGCGGTGGTGCTGATGTCTGTATTTGGTATCTACAACATTTGCAACGAGCCAATCATCGATTTCCGCCCGTGGAAAGTGGGCAACAAGATGATGAATACCGACTCCGACTTGCAGGTCGAAAGTTATGTGTCCTACCGCGACAATGCCACAGGAGAGGTTGTGGAAGTGCCCGCGGTTGAATGTGCAAGTTATGCCGAAGACACGGTGGCTTGGACTTGGGTGTCGAGTCGGGTGGTGGACCCTTATGAAATCAATGCGCCGGGATTCTCGATGCTCGATCTTGAGAACGAGGACTGGGCTTCCGACATTATCGCTTCTCCGGAACCATTGCTGATAGCGACAATCTACCAGCTGGAAAAAATGGATGATGATTGCGTCGAGGACTTGCTGTCGGTGGTGCGCGCTTCTGAGGAGAACGGTATCCAGCTTGTGTTGCTCTCGTCGGCGCTGCCCGAAGAGATGCAATCGTTCATGTACGACAATGAAATCTCAAATCTCGATTTCTATTTTGCCGATGCCACCGCTATCAAGACTATTTTGCGCTCCAATCCAGGATTCATCCTTTTGCGCGACGCCAAGGTTCTTGGCAAATGGCATCACCGCCATGCCGATCAATGCATCGAGGCGATTTCCACCATTGTCGCTGAGGAGTGAATGTGAGAAATATATCTTGAAACTCAAAACTTAAACTTCTATTTATGATTCAACGAATTCAATCTTTCTATCTGGTTCTTGCCTTCTGCGCAATGATGCTTTGCATGACATTCCCGATAGCCACCTTCTCTTTTGAGAAAGTATCCTCGGCACTATATCTCTTCCCTCACGAAATGGTGATGGGGGAGGATGGCATGCCAACTTTCTTGGGACAAGCGGGCTTTATCCATGTGTGGCCATTGACCGCTTTGGCTATCGCCTGTGCTGTTGTCGCCTTGGTGAGCATCTTCCTCTACAAGAACCGTATCGTACAGATGCGCGTCGTCGCTTTCGGCTTCCTCTTTAACGTGGTGTACGTCTTCTTGGTGTTTTTCTGGGTTGTGGATGCTTTTGCCAAGAATATTGCTTTGCCCCTCAACTGCGGGGTGTCTCAACTCAATGTCTCTTATTCCGTGGCCGCTTGGGCTCCCATTGTATCTATCGTGATGTTCTTTTTGGCGCAGCGTGCCATCAAGAAAGATGAGGCCAAGGTGAGAGCTGCCGATAGACTTAGATAAACTATCCATCAATGCTGCAAATCGAATTCAATAGCACTTCCCAACTGCCTAAGGTGGCTGAACAACTGCTTGCCGCTTTCCCCGACGATCGTTTCTTCGCCTTTTTCGGCGCTATGGGCGTGGGGAAAACTACGTTGATTAAGGAAATGTGCGCTCAGTTGGGCGTGCAGGACAATGTCTGCAGTCCGACTTTTGCCATTATTAACGAATACAAGGAATGTCACGGAAATTCGGTTTATCATTTTGATTTTTATAGAATCAAGTCTGTTCAAGAGGCTTATGATATTGGCTATGAGGAATATTTCTATTCGGGCGACTATTGCTTTACGGAATGGACCGAGAAGATTGAAGAACTCTTGCCAGAACGTCATGTGCGTGTGGAAATTGTTGAGAAAGAGGGCGTTCGTACGCTAAAAGCTGAAATTATAGAATTTTAATTTACATTACAATAGCAAGAATTAAATGTCAAAAATACAAGAATCAGAGGTGCTTGCCAAGTTGGCAGCGAAGGCTTTGGACGACAAGAAGGCGGACAATGTGGTGGTTTTAGACCTTAGGGGTATCCCTACTGCTCCTGCGGCTTTTTTCGTCATTGCTTCGGGAAATGTGCCTTCACATGTGAGTGCTTTGAGCGACAACGTGTTTGAGGTCATCAAGAAGGCAACGGGTTCCAACCCCCATAAAGTTGAAGGCTATCAGAATGCCGAATGGATATTGATGGATTATTTCGATGTCGTGGTACATATTTTTCAGAAAGACAAGCGCGACTTCTACCGCTTGGAGCAACTGTGGGAAGATGGCGTGAAGTTGTAATGGCACGAAAGTTGATGGAGCGTTTGGAAGATAGACTTTAAAATTGAATTATGACAGAACAACCTAAAAAACAAAACAAACCGTTTCGGCAGAATCCGCAAAACCCATCCAAGAAACCCAAGGGTAGCGTAGTGCTGTACATTATCTATGCCGTCGTTATCTTGGCTTTGGGTGGTATGTTGCTGGGCGGCGGCGACTCTTCCGCACCCAAGAATATCAAGTGGGAGAAATTGGAAGGCATTCTGGTCAAAGGCGACTATGAAAAGATTGTAGTCGTCAATCAGGAATATGCCGAAATCCATATCAAGAAGGAGGCTTTGAAGAATCCTGACTATAAGGATCTTTTTGGAACTACTTTGGTCGGACGTCCTTCGCCTGAGGCGACTTTCTACAAATACAATATCGGCAATTTCGAGCATTTCGACAAGGAGTTGGAAGTGATTGAGGCTCAGACTGGAAAGCATGTGAGCTATGAGATTGAGAAACGATCCAACGCATGGAAAGACATCATGGTTATTTTTGGACCGTTCCTGCTGCTCATCCTTTTCTTCGTCATTATGAGCCGTATTTCCATGAAGCAGATGGGCGGCAATGGCGGCGGCGGTGGCATCTTTGGCGTGGGCAAGTCCAAGGCCAAGATGTATGATGGCAAAACGCCTACCAATACCACTTTCAAGGACGTTGCTGGCTTGGCAGGTGCCAAGGAGGAAGTGATGGAGGTTGTTGATTTCCTGAAAAATCCCAAACGCTATACCGATCTGGGTGGCAAAATCCCCAAGGGTGTACTTTTGGTAGGCCCTCCGGGTACGGGTAAGACCCTTTTGGCAAAGGCTGTGGCTGGCGAGGCAAACGTTCCATTCTTCTCGATGTCGGGTTCCGACTTCGTTGAGATGTTTGTGGGTGTGGGCGCCTCGCGTGTGCGTGACCTTTTTGAGGAAGCCAAGAAAAAGGCTCCGTGCATCATCTTTATCGATGAGATTGATGCCGTGGGACGTGCTCGTGGCCACAGTGGATTGAGCAACGCCAACGACGAACGAGAAAACACGTTGAACCAGTTGCTTACCGAGATGGACGGTTTTAGCAGTGGCACCAATGTCATTGTGTTGGCCGCAACAAACCGTGCCGATGTTCTTGATAAGGCGTTGCTGCGTGCAGGACGTTTCGACCGTCAGATTTATGTGGAACTTCCCGACCTTGAAGAACGTAAGGAAATCTTTGCCGTTCACATGAAAGGTCTGAAACTTAATGCCGAAAAAGACAAAGATACTTGTGTAGATCGCGATTTCCTTGCCAAACAGACTCCGGGTTTTTCGGGTGCCGACATCGCCAACGTTTGCAACGAAGCCGCTTTGGTGGCTGCCCGTAAGAATAAGAAAAAGATTGAAAAACAGGATTTTCTCGATGCCATCGACCGTATCGTAGGAGGTTTGGAGAAACGCACCAAGGTACTCACCGACCAGGAAAAGCGTACCATTGCATATCATGAATCGGGTCACGCTTCGGTCAGCTGGTTGCTGCGTTGGGCTAATCCGTTGGTGAAGGTTACCATCGTGCCGCGCGGAAAGGCTTTGGGCGCCGCATGGTATCTTCCCGAAGAACGTCAGATTACAACCTACGAACAGATGTTCGACGAGATGACCTCGCTCATGGCGGGTCGTGCTTCCGAGGAAGTGGTGTTTGGCAAAATCAGCACGGGAGCCTTGAACGACATCGAACGTGCCACCAAGATGGCGCAGTCGCTGGTGGCCTATTACGGCATGAGTCCCGAGTTGGGCAACATCAGTTTCTACGACTCTACGGGTCAGAACGAATATGGATTCACCAAACCTTTCAGCGAAAAAACCGCCGAGGTTATCGATAAGGAGGTGCGTCGCATGGTGGAAGAGGCCTACGCCAAGGCAAAGGAACTCATTCTCTCGCATCGCGATGAACTTGACCAACTTGCCACACAACTATACGACAAAGAGGTGCTTTTCCGTGACGATCTCGAAAGAATCTACGGCCCTCGCCCTTGGGAAACTCCCGCGGAGATTGCCGCTCAGGAGGTGCAGTCCGATTTGAAGGCTTCCAACGAGGAAAAACAAGATGCTGAAATGTCTGAAAAGCCGGAAACTCTTGCTGAAACTGATTCCAGTAATGCAACAACATTAGATTAGTCATGAAGAATTTCTGGATTAGGACAGCCTCTGCTGTAGTATATGTCATCCTTTTCGTCGGAGCTATCTATGCTGCCCAATTGTTGCATAACGATTTCTGGGGGCGCATGATTTTTGATGCCTTCTTGTTGTTCGTGACTATTGGCGGCACTTTTGAGTTCTATCGGATGATGCGTATGAAGAACGTCCATCCCATTGCATGGTTGGGCTATTTGGCGAGTGCTGCAGTGTGTTTGGGCATGTCAAGCAGTGCAGTGGAATGGTACTGGCTCCCGATGCTTGCTTTTCTGCTGATGCTTTGCGTTGCACCAGTTGCAGTGCTGTTGCAGCTGTGGCACCATTCCGAAAATCCATTTGTGAATGTGGCCGTAACGTTGCTCCCAGCTGCTTATATTGCGTTGCCGATGGGCTTGATGCCTCATATCAACGATTATGCGTTGCTGATGCCGGTGATTATAATGGTGTGGGTAAACGATGCGTGTGCCTATATGGGAGGTTCCTTGATAGGAAAACACAAACTTTGGCAGCGTCACTCACCTGGTAAGACTTGGGAGGGCTGCGCTTGTGGTCTGCTGTTCTGTGTGCTGGCAGGAATATTCTTGGGGCCGCTATTCAACAAAGACCTTGTTTGGTATGAATGGGTGCTGCTGGCATTGGTTTGCAGCGTGATTGGAACCTTGGGCGATTTGGCCGAGTCGATGCTAAAACGTTCCGTTGGTGTAAAGGATAGTGGCAACATTATGCCCGGACATGGTGGTTTCTTGGACCGATTCGATAGCTTGTTGATGATTGTCCCATTTGTTTTTGTGCTTTTTGTTATGCTGTAAATATAACCAATAAGGATTAATTATACTCTTGTTTTTTAATTCAATATTCCAATAACCACACTACACACATAATTTTTAATTCTTAATTCCTCAAATGTATATCCATAAAGAAGGCCGTCGCCTATTGCTCATTTCTTTCGCCGTATTGTTGGTGATATATGCCGCCATGATTTTCACGGTGCAGCATTGGAATTTCTTCCATTATCTGTTTATCATTATTTTGCTGGGACTTTGGTGCGCCTTGGCGTTCTTTTTCCGCATTCCGCGCAGAGTCTTTACCGAAGACGAGGAACGTCTGATTAGTCCGGCAGATGGTACTCTTGTGACTAGCGAAGAAACATACGAAAAGGAATACCTTAAAGAGGAATGCATCCAGTTGAGCGTTTTCATGTATGGCACCGATGTGCATGTCAACCGCTATCCTTGCTCGGGAACGGTGGAGTATGTGAAATACCATAAAGGAAACTATTTCGTGGCTTCCTATCCTAAGTCGTCGGTACTTAATGAACATAGCTCCATCGGCTTGCGCTTGGACAACGGTCAGCGCATCTTGATTCGACAGGTGGCTGGTGTTATGGCGCGTCGTATCGTATGTTATGCCCGCGAAGGAGAACGTGTGAAACAGAATCAGGAGTTGGGATTCATCAAATTCGGATCTCGCGTCGATCTTTTTATCCCCAAAACCTACGAGATAGAGGCTGATCTACAGGACGCAGTGCGTAATGCCATCACGCCGCTTGCAAGAATCAAGTAATTTGAATTACTAATTATTAGGTGAAGAATAAAAATAAAATGAATTCAAAAAAGACGATATCACTGATAGTAGGAATATGTGGAATTATAAGTGGTATTTTTATTATCATATTTTCTATTATTGATATGCCGTTTCCCACGCCATTGTGGATTTTGTTTTCTGTTTTATGTATGGCGAACGGATTTTTAAATTATAGAAACAGATAGTATTATACATTATATATTTTGTCGATAGCGGATCAAATACTATACGAAGACAATCATCTGATTGCTATAAATAAGTTGCCTGGCCAGATAGTGCAAGGCGACAAGACGGGTGACGTATGCCTTGCCGATGAGGTGAAAGCGTTCCTGAAAGAGCGCGACCAAAAGCCGGGCAATGTGTTCTGTGGCGTCATTCATCGCATCGACCGTCCTGTGTCGGGTGTTGTGCTTCTCGCCAAGACTTCCAAGGCGCTTTCGCGCATGAACGAGATGGTGAAAGAACGCTCGCTCAAAAAACGCTACCATGCCATTGTCAAGAACAGCCCCGAAAATCATGTGGGCCATTTGGAAGACTGGCTGCTGCGCAACGAACGTCTCAACAAGACTTTTGTCGTGAAACCCGGTACCAAGGACGCCAAGTTGGCTTCGCTGGATTACCGTTTGGTGGGTACATCCAAAGGCGGCTATCTGTTGCTGGAAATAGACCTGCATACGGGGCGGCACCACCAGATTCGTTGCCAGCTCGCCAATATGGGATGTCCTATCAAGGGTGACTTGAAGTATGGCGCGCCGCGTTCCAATCCAGATGGCAGTATCTCGCTTCATGCCTATAGCATTACTTTTAATCACCCTGTGCGTCACGAAGAAATCACGATTGTGGCGCCATGGATTACCAATGAAATTGAATTTAATCTACTATAAACTATGAGAAAACAACTATTTGCATTGTGTATGATGGTTGCAGTGTCGTTGGTGACACTTCAAGCTCAGACTATCCGTTCGTTTGAGGCTTCAAACGAGCAAATTGGAATGAATCTGCACACGCCAGACTTGCAGGTTCACTCCCTGGTGATCGCTTCCGACACCTTCTGTGTCCTCGATTTGGAAGACTTTGGCTACTCGACACAGGTGGGCGCTCCGCAGCTGCCGGTGATGCGTCAGCTTGTTGAGATTCCTTTGTGCGAATCTGTAGAGGTGGAGGTGCTGTCGGCTGATAGCAGAACCCTTTCCTCTCAATCGCTTTCGATGCGCTATCCCCTGATGCCTTTGCAACCCGCACGTCGCAAGTCCGACACGTCGCATGTGGTATTGCATCGTGATGCCGCAGTATATGCACAAAATCAGATGTTTTCCAACGAGATGGTGTCGGTTCGCATTTTGGGTGTTGCGCGTGACCGCAATTTGGCCATGGTGGAGTTCAGCCCCTTGAGCTACAACCCCGTGACGGGCGAGATTCAGCTGGTTACTGATGTGAACCTGGTGCTTAAATGCAAGAACGCCGATTTGACGGCTACGTGTAAGATGAAATCGTTGCACCACAGTGGCATGTTCTCCGCAACGGGTGTGCTGAACGAACTGCCGCTGTCTAAAGATGTGAGAACTGCCGCACCTGTGCGTTATTTGATAGTTTCTCATAGCTCGTTCCGAGGACAGCTGGATGAGTTTGTTGCTTGGAAACGTCAGTTGGGTTACCTGACCGATGTCGTCTATACCGACGACCCTGCTGTAGGTACTACAAACACGGCCATTGCCAACTATATCAAGAGTCAATATACAAACGCCACCGTTGAAAATCCTGCACCCACATACGTGCTCCTGGTCGGCGACCATCAGCAGATTCCGGCATTTGACGGTAGGGCATCCTCCGTTGATGACGACCATGTGACGGATTTGTATTTCTATACATGGACCCAGGGCGACAACATTCCTGATTGTTACTATGGCCGTTTCTCCGCGCAGACTGTCGCGCAGCTTACCCCGCAGATTAGCAAGACGTTGTTGTATGAGCAATTCAATTTCACTGATCCTTCCTATTTGGAAAAAGGTGCCTTGATTGCAGGTGTTGATGGTGGCTGTTCGGGTGACAACGCCTATAAATATGGCGACCCCGCAATGGATTATGTCGCCAAGACGTATGTCAATTCCGCCAATGGATTTTCAACGGTCTATTACTATAAGAACAATACCAGTTTCGCTCCTACGGGTGTGACGGTTACTGGCAGCAGCCAAAACTCGGCGACAGCTTCAGCGTTGCGTTCGCTGTACAATGGTGGCATCGGGTGGGTGAACTATACCGCTCATGGCTACGACAATGAGTGGTCAACCCCAAGTTTCACCACTACCAACGTGTCGAGCATGACTAATAATGGCAAGCCCATGTTCATGATTGGCAACTGCTGCTTGAGCAACAAGTTCAATACAACTTACACTTCGGAATGCCTTGGAGAAGCATTGTTGCGTAAAGGCAATAATGCCGGAGCCGTTGCTTATATCGGCGGAACCAACTCAACCTATTGGACTTACGACTTCTATTGGTCGGTTGGTATTCGCAGCAGTATCAGCAATACAATGAATACCTCCTACAACGCCAATAATCTGGGTATGTACGATCGCTTGTTCCACACCCATAACGAGACGTTCAGCAATTGGTACAACACAGCTGGATCTATGATTATGGCTGGTAATCTGGCTGTTGAAGCTGCCGGATCGGCTGCCTATAGCAAATACTATTGGGAAATTTACGAACTGATGGGCGATCCTTCGTTGAAACCTTGGTTGGGCATTCCGGAACAGATGAATTTGGTTGTTCCAGAGTTCGTTGACTTTACGGATGTGGCTATGGAAGTTGAGGCAGTTCCTTATGCTTACGTGGCGTTGCTTTCGGAAGAGAACGAGCTGATTGCAGCCGCTTTCGCAGATGCTTCCGGCAGGGCTACGCTCTCTTGGGACGAATTGTCTTTGGGCTCCTATAAGGTTGTGGCTTCAGCGCAGAATTACCGTGTGGCTACTGCCGATATTAAGGTTGTTTCGCCCTCGGGCATCCGTTTGGTCGCTCGTCGTCTTGCTGCTTCCAATCCTACGGTTGGTGCAACAACTACGTTCTCTTTTGTGCTGTTCAACAAGGGCGAGCAGGACTTCGACTCTATCAGCGTTCGTTTGCGTGGCAATCCTACCCAACTGACAGCTGTGGATGGCGACTATATGGTTGCTCACCTTGCCGCAGGCGACAGCTTGCAGCTGAATGGCATTGCGGCTGCGACAATCAGCAACAATGTTGCTGACCAAGAGCGTATTCAGGCTACTATGATGTTCCGTACGCCCAATGGTAGTGTTGAATATCCTGTACGTTTTGTTGTAAGTGCTCCGGCTGTCACCGCCGAACTTGTCTCTGTTACGGGCAATCTCGTGGCTGGAGGAACGGCGACACTTGCCGTACGTATCGCTAATGAGGGCGCAGCGACTGCATCTAATGTCGCAGCACGCCTGACGCATAGCTATGGTATGGCTCAGGTGCTCGATACTGCAACACAGCATTACACTTTGCTGACCGCAGGCGGTAGCCGGACTGTGAATTTCAATGTCCAGTTGGGTGCGAATGTCCCCGACATTCCCACGCTGCGTTTCGATTTGCAACTCTCAGACAACACTGGTGACCATTCCATTGCAATTGATGTTCCTTATAAGGCTGATTTGCATGATGACTTTGAGACCGGAACGCTTACGTCGCTCTCTTGGGAGAATGATGCTACTTATCCTTGGATTATCACCAGCTCTGGCGTTCATCAGGGACAGTTCTCTGCGCGCTCTTACAACTTCACAAGCTCACAGAATTATGTGGAGTCGGAACTCGTCATCACATCAACCTCGCCACTTCCTGGCACAGTAAGCTTTTATTATAATGTCTCTTCCGAGGATAATTATGATAAATTCCATTTCTCGATTGATGGAAACGAAGTGCTTGAAGTGTCGGGTGCTGACAACGATTGGACCTTCTTCTCGCAGGATGTTGCCGCAGGTACGCACACTTATATGTTCTCCTACGAGAAAGATGGCAGCCTTTCCTACGGTTCGGATTGCGCATGGATTGATGAAGTGTCGATTCCTGCAGCCTCGATGCAGTGCTTCTACGAGACCGATACGGTTTGTCTCAATGTGCCTTACACCCACTTTGGCGAAACGGTAAATACCGATCAGGTTGGTCGGGTATCGCACATTTCTTCCCAGAACGACGGCTTGCATTGCTTGTTGTTGGATGTGTTGCCTCAGCCCGAAGTAACCATCGTCGCTACTGATGCTCGTGTTGTGAAAGGCGATGTGGTCTATCTTGCGGCCACTGGAGCAAACTCATACTTGTGGAATACTGGCGATAGCAACAGTGCAATTGTGGTACGCCCCACCCAGGATACGGTCTTTTCTGTTGAAGGTTTCCGTGGCGGATGTAGTGCTTCTGCACAATACTATATTGCTGTGGCTGAAGACACGGGCGTCGCTATCAATGCTGTACAAGAAGATGCGCTGCTCTATCCCAATCCAACGCAGGATTGCTTGAATGTGGCTGTTGCAGGACTCAAGACCGTGACCATCTACGATGCTGTGGGACGTGTGTTGCAGCGCCATCAGGTGACAGGCTCCACCGCTTCGGTTAGTCTCAAGGACTTGACTTCTGGCATCTATTTCGTAATGTTGGAGACAACTTCAGGAGTATCGATGCATAAGATTGTGAAACAATAGCCCTGATTCAAATATCTATAAAGGACGCTTCAAAAAGGCGTCCTTTATTTTTGTGTGAAAAAAACGAAGAATGTTGTTCCGTGATAAATAATGTCTATTTGTACGCTCCAAACAAGCTTGAATACCATCTGCACACGCAACGGTTTTTGTGATAGCACATCCTCTGTTGAAAACATACTGCAAAACCAGCCGAGAAATGTATTGCCAGAAACAGCAAAGGTCGGCAATAGAAAATCGACCGAAAAATGCTTGTGCTGGTCGGTTTTCTTTGACGCTTGTGTCTGTGAAATGGTGGTTTGGAACAGGCCTTTGGAGTTTCGTTCTTTCATTTGAAGTTGTGTTTGCGCGTTGCTTTTTGCGTGTGAATGCAATATTTTGATTATTTTTATACAAATTAGGAAATAAAGATGTATCTTTGCTTTTCAATTCAATCGACTCGGATTGGTGAAAATTTTACAAACTAACTAAGTTACATTGCAAAAATGAGAAACAAGTACTACGATCTGATTGATCAAACTTTCGATTTTCCGCAAGATGAGTTCCGTACCGAAGAAGGGGAACTCTATTTCCACGACATTCCCTTGATGGAAATCATCAAGCAGTATGGAACCCCGTTGAAGATTACCTATCTGCCTAAAATCAGCAGTCAGATCCAACGTGCAAAGCGTATGTTCAATGTCGCCATTGCCAAGACCGACTATCGTGGTACATACAACTATTGCTACTGCACCAAGTCGAGCCATTTCTCATTTGTTTTGGAAGAGGCGTTGAAGAACGATATCAATTTGGAGACCTCTTCGGCATTCGACATCCCGCTCATTCAGGAGCTTTACGAGCGTCAGCTCATCGACAAAGACAAGTTCATAGTCTGCAACGGCTACAAAAAGCAACAATATATAGAAAACATTGTTGAACTTTATAACGACGGTTTCCATAACGTGGTGCCCATCATCGACAACAAAAACGAGTTCTACGCCCTCGACGAGCTGTTGCAAAATCCTTCGATCCCAATGCAGTTGGGCATCCGCATCGCGGCTGAGGAGGAGCCCAAGTTCGATTTCTATACCTCTCGCTTGGGTATCCGCTACAACGATATCGTGAGCTTTTACGAAGAACACATCAAGCAGAATCCCAAGTTCTCTTTCAAGATGCTCCATTTCTTCATCAATACGGGTATTCGCGACACCGCCTACTATTGGAATGAATTGTCGAAGTGCGTGAATGTTTATTGCGACCTCAAGCGGGTGTGTCCGAGCCTCGATTCTCTCAACATTGGCGGCGGTTTCCCAATCAAGGCTTCCTTGGCGGCGAACTACGACTATGAATATATGTCGGAAGAAATTCTTGCCCAAATCAAGAACATCTGTGCCAATCGTGGGGTGGAGGAGCCTAACATTTTCACCGAATTTGGCTCCTTTACGGTGGGCGAGAGCGGCGCGACCTTGTACAGTATTCTTGATCAGAAACAGCAGAACGACCGTGAGTTGTGGTATATGATCGACAGCTCTTTCATCACCACTTTGCCCGACACTTGGGGCATCAACCAGCGATTTATCATGCTGCCCGTCAATCATTGGAATTGCGAATACCAGCGTGTGTTCCTGGGCGGCTTGACTTGCGACAGCGAGGACTACTACAATGCCGATTCTCATGCCAATGCCATTTTCTTGCCTAAGTTGCAGAAAGACGAGCCGCTCTACATCGGATTCTTCCATACTGGAGCCTATCAGGAGTCGTTGGGTGGATATGGCGGCATTCAGCACTGTCTCATTCCTGCGCCCAAGCACATCATCATCGATAAGGACGAAAACGGGGAATATACCACCAAACTCTTCGCCAAAGAGCAGAGCCACAAGTCGATGCTGAAGATTTTGGGCTATTGATAGGCCGCAAGAGATTGTTTTTCCTTTTGCGGAAATGCGTCAGTGTCTCCTTAACGAAGAAAAAAACGGCGCAACATTACAATAAAAAAAACGTTGCGCCGTTTTGATTGTATATGAATAAGGTAAAAATGACGCTCATCGTCTGCTTGGCGCTCTCGGCGGTGGGGTGTAATAAGTTTGAAGGAGATGTTACGGTTCCTTCCTATGTTCGTATTGATGCCGTGGAAGTGGAAAAGGCCGATGTCGGCGAGGTCGGCAGAAGCGATGGCTGGTACACTTCCGACATTGATGCGGTTCAGTTGATTGCCTATTTCGACGGAGACGAGGCCGAGACAAATCTTGGCGCCTTCCAACTTCCTTGTGCCGTGCCTGTGCTGCGAGTTGGAGCGATGAAATACCTGCGTGTGGTTCCGGTGGTGAAGCAGAACGGCATCGCTGCCACAAGAATAGCGTATCCTTATTATCGCGAGGTTACGTTTACGGATGTTATGCTGAGGGAAAACGACACCACCTGTTTGGGTGATCTTGATTCGTTGACCAACAAATATGTGGTGAGAGTGAACTATTACAACACGGAGAGGATAGATTGCAAATTCTATGACGATTTCGAGCTTCCGAAGACGGGTATCCGTTTGGGTCCCACGCCGTCGGTGGTGCAGTGGTCGGCCGACGACGCTTCCCTTGCTTGTACGGGAAGCGGCTGTGCGCATATCCACAGCGGCGCTTCGGATGCGAAGTTGAAATTTGAGATACTTGATTCGATATCGGAAGACAACGCCTCCACAATCCTGTATTTGGAAATGGACTATCGCACGGATGTGGATCTGCGCGTGGCATTGCGTAGCCGCACCGCCTATACCGAGCAAGAGACCGAATGTGATGTGATGTGCCTTTATCCTACCAAAGAGTGGAAAAAAATTTACATCAATTTGGGGAAGGCCTGGTCGATAGTAAATCATTATGAGACTTTTCATGTGGTATTCTACACGGTGAATTCCAATGGAATTGAAGGTGATACCTATGTCGACAATCTAAAAGTTATTGCGATATGAAGGAAAACCGCCAAAAAGTAAAATATGTTGTATGTGATACGATTTCGGCCATCGTTGCGTGGATAGCGTTCTTCGCTATCAGAAAGGTGCTTCTGGACTCAGACGCGGCAACGTCGATGGAATCCGTTTTCCACGATCCCAACTTGTGGTGGGGTGTTGTATTCGTTCCATGCGGCTGGCTGCTGCTCTACACTATACAGGGCGTCTATCGCAATGTGCTGCGTAAGGCGCGCTTGAAGGAACTGCGCCAAACTTTCTACTCCACGTTGCTGGGTGTGGTGGTGATTTTCTTTGTGGTGATGCTTGACGACCAGGTGGCCTCTTACAAATATTATTATGTCTCCATTTTGACGCTCTTCGCCATTCATTTTGTGCTCACCTATTCGTGTCGCCTTGTCATTACCTCGCGCATGGTCAAGATGGTGCATTCGCGTCGGCTTGGCTTCTCCACTTTGATGATTGGCAGCAACAACCGCGCTTATCAAACCTATCTGGATTTGGAAAACCAGGAGGTCTATTCGGGAAACCTGTTCGTGGGGTTTGTCTCGACCGATGGTACCGAGGACGAACGACTTACGCGGGTCATGCCTTGCCTGGGCAGTTGCGACGATATTTCCGCCATTGTGGAGCGCTACGAGGTTAAAGAGGCTATTATCGCTGTAGAGGATTCGGAACAAGACAAGATAAAAGAACTCCTCAGGGTGCTGAGCACTTGTGGCGAGATTATCATCAAGGTCACTCCCGAGGCGCGTGACATTTTGCTGGGCTCGGTAAAGGTTGACAATATCTTCCATTCTCCGCTGATTTCCATCAATAACCGTTTGATGGACGAGTGGCAGTACGGTGTGAAACGTATGTTCGACATCATCATTTCTATTTTGGTGATGATACTGCTTTCTCCGGTCTATCTCATTACGGCCATTATTGTAAAGGCGACTTCTCCCGGACCGGTGTTCTATGCGCAAGAGCGTATCGGCTATCTTGGTGTTCCTTTCAAGATGCACAAGTTCCGTTCTATGTATGTCGATGCCGAAGCTTCGGGTCCGGCTCTTTCTCAGGACGACGATCCTCGCATTACGCCCTTCGGACGTTTTATGCGCAAGGTCCGCCTCGACGAAATCCCTCAGTTCTACAATGTGCTGAAGGGGACAATGTCGTTGGTGGGCCCACGTCCCGAACGACAGTATTTCATCGACCAGATTGTTCGTCGTGCGCCTGAGTACATGCTGCTTCATAGGGTGAAACCTGGCATTACTTCGTGGGGCCAAGTGAAGTACGGCTATGCCAGCAATGTGGACGAGATGGTGGAACGCTTGAAATACGATTTGTTGTATCTCGACAATATGACGCTCGCCACGGATGTTAAAATCCTGCTCTACACGGTCATTATCATCTGTCAGGGAAGAGGAAAATAAAACAACGAAATTTCTTTAATTATCAATTATCTAAGATGAATAAAATCTTTACAACCATTATTATCGTTTTGGCCATCGTGGGAATGACGGCTTGTAACAATAAGAAAGCTCCCAAACTCGAAACTTCTGAAGATACCTTGAGTTGGGCGTTGGGCGAGAGTTTCGCCATGTCGATGATGCAGAACAATCTGCAAGTTGATAAAGATTTGGTCATTGAGGCTTTCCAACACACTGTTGAGGGTTGGGACCAGCCGTTCGACGAGTCGGTCTGCGAGGCGGCCTACAAGAAACTCACCATGCAAGCCATGATGCAGCAGCAACAGCGTCAGCAAATGCAAAACAATGATGTCTTTGCCAAGGAGGAGGCTTATTTTAAAAGACTTGTGGCTGAAAATCCGAATGTCAAAAAATCCGACAAGGGTTTCTATTACGAGGTGCTGAAATCCGGCAAGGGCAGAAACGCAAAATTTGGCGAACGTATTTCCTTCGACTATAAGGGTTATTTCATGCTTACGGGCGAACAGTTCGATCAGTCCAATGGCTATAGCGGTGGCGAACCCATCATCCATGTGGTTGGCAATCCTATGTTTCCTGGTCTGTTGGAAGGCTTGCAGCTGATGAATGCAGGGGCGTTGTACAGGTTTTATTTCCCCAACCAGATGGCATTTGGCGCCAACGGCTCCGAGGACATTCCTCCTTATACCGCGGTTATCTACGAGGTGGAGCTGCATGAAATCATGAACGACTAATTGCCATGAAACGCATTGGTGTTCTCTCCGACACCCACGGCACGCTCCCGCAGCAGGTTTTCTCGTTCTTCGAACAGTGCGACGAGTTGTGGCATGCGGGAGACTTGGGCCCCGACGTGCTGGAACCTTTGCGCAGTTTCAAACCCGTAAGGGCGGTGTATGGCAACATGGACAACTACAGCCTGCACTACGAGCTGCCGCAGACCGACCTTTTCCGCTGCGAAGGCTTGAAGGTGATGATGACGCATATCGGCGGTTGGCCGGAACACTATCCAGCACCTATCTTGAAACTCTTGCAAGAGGAAAAACCCGACATCTTTGTCTGCGGTCATAGCCACATTCTCAAGGTGATGTACGACCGGCAACTTGACCTCCTGCACATCAATCCGGGTGCCGCCGGCCGTCAAGGGTTCCATAAGGTGGGTACTTTGGTGCGTTTCACCATCGATGGTGTTCCCAAGGACTTGGAAGTGCTGGATTTCCCCAAATTTGGAAGTGCGAGCGGAATTTGATTTGGGAATGTTGTACTTGAATGTTATAAATAACATATAGTAAAATAACCATTAAAAATAAGTAGATATGGACGTCGTTATTGTTGTTCTTATAATCGTTGTTGTAATTTGGCTCTCTATAAAATCAATAAAAAATTATAGAAAGCATGAGGTGGAAATGGAACTTGCCAAACATGGCAAGACGCTTTACTCTGCTTCCCAATCTACTCAAACGCGCTCGCGTTCCAGAAAACAATCATCCAGGAAACAATCATCCAAGAATAGTTCGGGTTCGGGATCCATTAATAAGGTTGTCCAGTCGGGCGCAAATGAGTTTAAGGTATATGGATCGGGAAACCACCTCTGCAGCACGTTGCGCATAAAAGGCACCTTGGTAGGGTGGGGGAGCGATTATTTGATTATCCAGAAAGATGCTACTCTTTCTACTTATGATATGTATGGCGACGTACTGGGAAAGAAAAAGCTCGGTTCTTCCGAATATGTGGCGAGCATTACCATGCATTATTTCTCTATCGGGAAAGAGGGACGCGATAGAAAGACAAAGTACGACAAAACGTGCTCGAAGATTTGAAAATTACCCGCTTGTAATGTTTCTCGCAGGCTTCGATTTTGCGGTAAGCTGAAACTGTCATCCTTTTCTTTGGGCAATGATTACGCCCGCAACAACGATAGCCACGCCCAAGGCCTTGGTCCAGAAAAATTGCTCTTGCCCTATAACGAGGGCAGCGATGAGCGAGAACACGGGTATGACGTTGGTGAAGATGCAGGCGGCCGAGGCTCCCAGTTTGCGGATGCCGACGTTATAGAATATGTAAGCCAGTGTGCTGCAGAAAATTCCCAGTACCAAAATCATAAGAATCATGGACGACGAGTAGCTGAGCTGTGGCAACGCTTTGCCGTCGCACAGCAACATCAACGGAAGGTAGTAAAGAAATCCGAATAGATTCTGATAGACCGTAATGGTCGCAGGACGGTAGTGATCCACCACTTTCACCAATAGAAGCGTGTATAACACGGCTACTATTACTGCACCTATCAGGAACAACATGCCTTTGATGTTGCCGTTTAGTGCCTCGCCGCCGACGAGCATCACTCCGATGCCTATCACGGAAAGCACGATGCCTATCAATGTGGATGCCTGAATCTTTTCTTTATAGACTGCCGCCATGCCAAAAGGCACAAACAGCGGGATTGTGGCCACCACCACGGCGGAAAGGCTGCCACTTGCCAGTTCCACACCGCTGGTCTCGCAAAAACTATAGAGAAACGGTTCTGCAAAGGCTATGAGCAAAAACCATTTGATGTCTTTCCGCTGCATCCGCTCCATTTTTTTCGTCAACAATAGTGCGGGCAGAAACACACAGGTGGCAAGAAGCAAACGGAAGGAGATGAGAATGAGGGGAGTGAGCGCAGGTTCAGTGAGAAACAGCTGTTTGGTGAGTATGAAACTGACGCCCCAGAACGCCGAAGCGAGAGCCAAAAGGAAGTATGTGGGCGTGTTTTTTGCCATGGGATAATTTTTTTGCAAAAGTACAAATAATTTTTCAAGCGCTTTTTCGTTAATAGATAAAAAGAATAGAAACAAATTATCATTACAATGAAAAAAGTTATACTTTTGGTCGCAGCAGTGCTGCTTTCTTCCAGTGTGCTGTTTGCACAGAACACTTTTAAGGGTATTGTGAAATACAAGGTTGAATCCACGGGAACGGTTCCTTTCCAGATTCCTGACGAGGTCGCCAACGCCGAGGTAAAAGTGATGGGCGAGTCGCTCTACACCACCAGCGCCATTTTCATGAGCTCTCCGCTCACCGAGCAAGTGCTCGTCAAAGGTCTCACCATCTATCAGTGCATGAACTTCAGCCAGCTCCTCGGCTACCTCCGTAGCAACGGCAGCGAGTTCACCTACCAGGGCGAAGGCAAACTCCTCGTCAAGGGCTCCCAGGAAAAGTCCTCCCTCGACAGCCTCACCATCGTTGATACCGAGGCAGGTCACTTCTACTACGAATATGTTGACGGCGAAACCCAGACCATCGCTGGCCGTACCGCCAAGAAAGTCATCAAGCACTACTTCGACGAGGCTGGCGAGGATCACCCCGTCGTGATGTGGTACACCGATGAGATTGGACCCGAATACAATGTCCTCTTTGAAGGCATCAAAGGCATGCCCATGATGTGCTCCGTCGAGCTGGGCGAAGGCAAGGCCATCACCTACACCGCCGTTGAAGTCGTTTCCGGCAAGGTGAAAGATGCTGACTTCCTTTTGCCTATGGGCTTCGAAGAACTCCCCGAAGACGATCTCAAAGTCCTCATGGAGGAAATCCAGGAAGAGATGGAACTGCTCCAAGGCGAATAATAATTGGCGCAAAGTCCATTGTGGAGGCCTCGTTTTGAGTCTCCGCATTATCAAATATCTTAGCCGGAATGGTGTTTCACTGTTCCGGTTTTGGAAGTTTACAAACAGGCGTTATGCATAAGGTCGATATTGCCTAATCGCTGATCCCAATCACTGCTTACCTTTCCAGGAATTATGAAAAAAAAGAAGAAGACCGTCAAACCTACAAGCCGATTCAAGGAATTTATCCGCAGCACACAGTTTGCTCATCTGCGTGGCGCCTGCTACATCCTTTTTTCCATATTCCTCGCCATCTCTTTGGTATCGCTCTATTTCTGTGGACGAGAGGCCAATTGGATGGGCAGCCTAGGTAGGGGTCTCTCGGTTTTTTTCGCCGACACTTTCTTCGGTATTGGTTCTTTGGGCATTGCCTTTTTGTTTTTTCTTTATGGATTGAAATTGTGGAAAGTTACCCTGCTTCCTTGGTGGAAGAGTTTCGGTGCTACCATGTTCTGGATGCTGTGGATATCTCTCTTGCTGGGCTATGTGGGGGTATGGTGGATACAGCCCCTTGACGATTCTTTCGACGCCTACGCCGGCATGGGCCTTAGGCTTTCTGACATACTTGTGGATGCCATGCGCTGGTGGACGCTCGTCATGCTCATTTTTGTGGCTGTGGTCTTCCTCGTCTTCGTGCATCATGTCAAGTTGCCCAAGATGCCCAGAATCAACCTTGATTTCAAGCGCAAGACAGTAGAAGTTAAGCCGTTGAAGTCGGAAAAGAATCCGCTTCCCGAAACCGAACCTATTGTCGAAGATGAACTGCCTGCCACCATTGAGTTCCATGTGAACGACGATGATGCTCCCGAAGATGCTCCCAAGAAAAAAGGCCTCTTCTCCCATAAGGAACCCGCACCCGCACCTATTCCTGAATCCCAACCTGAACCCGATATTGATGACGAGTTTGAACGTCTGACCCGCAAATATCAAGGAGCCACAGAACCTCTTGACCCTGCCGCTGCTGAATCAACAGCACCTCAGTCCTCTTCAGATCCCTCTTTCACCATCAACGAGTCCGCTTTGGAAGAGCCTTCCGCTACTTCTGACATTGCGGCTCTCGATTCGGAGACCACTTCTCCGGTTGAGGGAGAACAACTGGTTGACGATCAAGACTACAGCCGTCATTTTGGCATCAACGACCTCTACGATCCGCATCTCGACTTGCGTGATTTCCAGATGCCTTCCACCGATATGCTTCAGGACTGGGAGGTGAAAAACGCCAAAGTTACCCGTGAGGAGCTTGTAGCCAACAAGGATCGCATCGTCAGCACTTTGCGCGATTACGGCATCGAGATAGTTGAGATTTCCGCTACGCCGGGCCCTACGGTTACCCTTTACGAAATCAAGCCCGCACCTGGTGTAAGAATCGCCAAGATCAAGAGCCTTGAAGACGACATCGCGCTTTCGCTTTCCGCTTTGGGCATCCGCATCATCGCACCCATCCCTGGCAAGGGTACCGTGGGCATAGAGGTTCCCAACGCCAAGCCGCAGATTGTCTCCATGAAGACTATGCTCGCATCGGACGCATTCCAAAACAGTGGAAAGATGGAGCTTCCCGTTGCTCTTGGCAAGACTATCAGCAACGAACCTTTTGTGACCGACCTTGCCAAGATGCCACACCTTTTGATGGCAGGTGCTACCGGTACAGGTAAGTCTGTGGGTCTCAACGCTGTAATCTCTTCCTTGCTCTACAAAAAACACCCATCCGAGCTCAAGTTCGTCATGGTTGACCCCAAGAAAGTCGAACTCTCGCTCTATAGCAAAATTGAACGTCATTACCTTGCCAAATTGCCTGATAGCGAGGAAGCTATCATTACTGACGTGAAGAAAGTGGTGCGTACGCTCAACTCTCTTTGCATAGAGATGGATCAGCGCTACGATTTGCTCAAGCAGGCGCAGGTGCGCAAGATTACCGAATACAACGACAAATTCATCCACCGTCGCCTCAATCCCGACAATGGTCATCGCTATTTGCCTTATATTGTGTTGGTTGTTGATGAGTTCGCTGACCTTATCATGACGGCTGGCAAGGAGGTTGAAGGCCCCATCTGTCGTCTTGCCCAGTTGGCGCGTGCCGTGGGTATCCATCTCATTATCGCTACGCAGCGTCCTACCACCAATATCATTACGGGTACTATCAAGGCTAACTTCCCTGCCCGTATCGCCTTCAAGGTCACCTCGGGCGTGGATTCACGCACCATTCTCGATGCGGGTGGCGCACAGCGACTTATCGGCAGGGGCGATATGCTTATCTCGCTCTCTGGCTCCGACATGGTGCGTCTGCAATGCGCCCTTATCGAGACTGAGGAAATCGACAAGCTCGCCGACTTCATCGGGCAGCAGCGTGGTTACCCCGAAGGCTTCCTCTTGCCTGAATATCTTGACGAGAACGAAGAACCCAACAAGGAGTTCGACCCCAAGCAGAAAGACGAGTTCTTCAACGATGCCGCCCGACTTGTTGTCGCCTCCCAGTTCGGCAGCACCTCGCTGCTCCAGCGCAAACTCTCTCTGGGCTATAACCGTGCGGGACGCATTATCGACCAGCTTGAAGCGGCAGGCATTGTAGGACCCTACAATGGCTCCAAGCCTCGTGACGTGCTCATTCACGACGAAACCGAACTCGAAGAGCGCCTCCGCGAACTATAATCAGTGGCTGTTGATTTGTGTCCAGTGAATGGTGATATCCTATCTAATTCTCAATCCTTCGTGACCCTCATTGACTATCTCCAAGCTCACACCACTCCCAACGATGCCGATCTTGACGCCATCGAGCGCTCCATCTATCTCCATACCGCCAATCCGCACCAATCGTCGGATTCCTATCAAGGCCGTTTTTTGCAGTTTTTAGTGTCGATGCTGCGGCCCAAAGTGGTGGTTGAATTGGGTGTATATGCCGCTTTTAGTACGGTTTGCATGGCACAAAGACTTGAGAATGATGGCGTTATTTATGCCGTAGAGTCGGACGAAGAACGCGAAACCTTGATTCGGGAGCATTTGCGTATGGCGGATGTGGAGAAAAAAGTGCAACTTCGTATGGGTAAGGCTTTGGACGTGCTGCCCACTTTGCCCGACAATATCGATTTGGCTTTTGTGGATGCCGACAAAGAACATTACCCAGACTACTACCGACTCCTGTTGCCCAAGATGCGGCAGGGTGGGGTGATGCTTTTCGACAATATGCTTTGGTACGGCAAAGTGCTTGAACCAGTCCAGTCGCAGCTGCGTGCCGACCGCGAGGCGCAGATTATCGCCCAGCTCAACGACACAATTCAGCAAGACAAGAGAGTGGAAAATATCCTGCTTCCCATTCGCGACGGTATCATGATGTGTCGCGTAAAATGATATATTCTTAATAAACATTACTGGAAAACAATTGTTTATAAACTTTTTTCAAAAATAGTATTTTACGGAGAAAGTTTTTCTGATTTTTCCGTTACTAACATTTACGTGATTGTTTTAAGCGGAAATAGGCTCTTTGTAATAGTTTTTTTGTATTTTTGCAATTTGAAATTGGTCAACAGCAGTTTATGTGGGTTCTCTGTTGCTTCCAAAATTCAAGAAAATCATTTTTTTTACCCACTTTACAAAAACAATAGGATATGAAGAAATTAATGTATTTAATCGCAATGGCTGCTGTTTTGGCTTTCGGGATGGTTTCATGTGAAAAAGACGAAAACAAGAATGGCTCTAATGCCAGTGAAGAAGGCGCTACAGACCTCTTTTCTGTTTCTGAGGATAGCAAGGTTCGTTTTTCCAAGGGCAATTTAGTCTATGAGAATGGTGCTTTTGGCTTTGCTCCTCACCAGTATGATTTTGGCGATTATTTTGGTTGGGGTACAGGTGACAATCCCACGAATAACTCGCGGGATGCTCAGGACTATCTCCCTTATGATGAATGGGGAGATCATATTGCAGGTGGTTGGCGTACCTTGACTAAAGACGAATGGTATTATCTCCTTTTCCGTCGCCCCAACGCTAACAAAAAATTAGGCACAGCCACGGTGTGTGGAATTAATGGTGTGGTACTTCTGCCTGACGATTGGGAAGGTGCCGAGATCAATTCGAATTACTATGACTGTAAATGGTACAATGTCTATGATTCCACCTCATGGGCGTCAATGGAGTCCGATGGTGCTGTCTTTCTGCCGGCTGCGGGCCTGGCTCAACCGGGAACCTACCAAGACACGATTATGACCCAGGTTAATGAGTCTGGCGTATACTGGACATCTACTCTCGAAGAAAACATTGGGATTGCAGCCTTTGCTGTTGCGATATCTAGATGCCAAACAGGACTTGTGGGAGAAATCTTCTATATACGTACATCCGTTCGCTTGGTTAAGGACGAGAATGATTGAGATTAATTGTCATTCTTTCTTTTAAGTCATTCTGCCAGGACGGTCTTCACGTCAGAACATCCTGGCAGAAATATCCAATCAACCTATAGCTTCGATACTCGTAGGTACTCAATATGAAAGTTCGTGAGTAATGTTCCATGTACGGAGTGGACATAGTTCTTTTACAAGATTTTGATGTATTGCTTGCCAATGCTATATGCGAACTTCCTTTTGTCAGCAAGGAGGAATATAGTGGTGTATTCTTTAAGTAGTAGTATTCCTGAATAACAGTTTTGTTTGTTGCGTATAGGCCTGTTTTTATTGTTAATTCTGGAAATTTTGAAATTGCTAATTTAACGTTATTTTTACGAATAGAGCAAAAAATCCGTATTTTTCCGTATTTCTGTAAATTATTACCAATAGTCTAAGTCATTAGTGTCCCGTTAAAATTGGGACTAATTTAAAATTAATAATAAAGTCCCTCAAAGAGGGTGTAATCGTGTTCTTTGACATCGTTGGGAATAGTCTTTTCAAATAGGTCTCTCAGTGGAGTTTTATCAGTGAGGGATAT
>JAZLKZ010000006.1:0-22693 GCA_045597845.1 Bacteroidales bacterium
GCAATGCACCGGCATGATGGCTGTCGTACGGGAAGTAATTGCCGCTTCAATCCTATCAGGATCCAAACCGCAATTGCTCGGGTCTATGTCAACGAAAACAGGTTTGATGCCATTCCACCAAAGTGCATGGGTCGTTGCCACAAAACTATAAGGTGTAGTAATCACCTCACCTGTGATGTGCAAAGCTTGCAAAGCCGTAATCAACGGAAGTGTACCATTGGTGAATAGGCTGATATACGGCACGCCCATATACTCCGCCAAAGCCTTTTCCAGCTGCTGATGAAACCGACCATTGTTGGTAATCCACTTGCTGCTCCAAATCTGCTGCAACATTTCGTTAAACTCATCAAGATCGGGAAGCAATGGCGACGTGACCGTTATTTTACCATTAGTATTCATTTCAATTTTCTTTCTTCAAAATCAAATTTTGGCGTCACATCACCCGGTTCTTTGCCCATATAGCCGCCATTGGTTACCTGACGATTTGCTATTGAGAAAGAAATCAAATCACTTTCACTAACAAAACATTCAATGTTATTGACTTGCTTGAAAGCCATAAAGTCAATTGCGTAGTTTCCCCAATTCAGGAAATTGGCCGGAATGCGGCAAATTTGCTCATATTCCCCTGCTTCATGGTGCTTATCATAACATCTGTCAAAACCACTAAAGGAAAAAATCTTATTGCCTTGTTCATTCTTCATGTGCAAGGTAATCCAAAACTTATCCATGGGTGATGTTAAACGGTATCGCATTACCAATTCCAATCCATGGTCCATGCGCATCACATCGGCATAATTGCCATCTTTACGTCGAATTCCGATTTCAAGCAATTCAAAACCGCCTTTTTTTATCTCGGGGACACTCCACGTTTTATAATTATCTACATCGTTGTCGCCGCGTAAATAATGTGTTACAATCGTATCTACGTCACCATCATCCACCAGCATTCCATTTTGGAGTATCACACCACGGTTGCACAATGCTTTAATGCTCGTCATATTATGGCTCACAAACAAAACCGTTCTTCCTTCACCCTTGCTCACGTCCTGCATCTTGCCGATGGCTTTCTTCTGGAATTCGGCATCGCCAACGGCGAGCACTTCATCAACCACAAGGATTTCCGGATCCAAGTGAGCGGCAACGGCAAAGCCCAAACGCACCATCATACCCGAAGAATAACGCTTCACAGGCGTATCGATATAACGCTCGCAACCGGAGAAATTTACAATTTCGTCAAGTTTTCTCGCAATTTCTTGTTTGCTCATTCCAAGAATGGCCCCGTTGAGGTAGATGTTCTCTCTCCCAGTCATTTCTGGATGGAACCCTGTCCCAACTTCCAACAAGGAACCAATACGTCCTTTGGCTCGAATCGTCCCTGTAGTTGGCCCTGTGACCCTAGATAGGATTTTTAAGAGCGTGCTTTTCCCCGCACCGTTCTTGCCAATGATGCCGACCACATCGCCTTGTTCGACCTTGAAATCAATGTTTTTCAAAGCCCAGACATATTCGCTTTCACCTTTCGACGTGCGATCGTTTGTTTCTCCGACCTTGAGAAAAGGATCTTCCTTGCGAAGGATATTCATAGTCCACCAACGCTGGAAATCAGCTCTTATGGTTCCTCCAGATACAACACCAAGGCGGTATTGCTTTGATATATTGTTAAATTCAATTGCTGTTGCCATAATCAATCACAAATGATATTTTGAGTGAATGAATCGTTTTTTTATACCGTGTCCATAAAACTTTTCTGTACTCGATTGAAGACCAAGATGCCTACGGCGAGCAAGACCATCATGAAAGCAAAACTATAGCCCATCCAGCCCCAACCGATGAAGTCGCCAGCTCCCAATGCTGCGTGTTTGAATGTTTCAATGATTGGAGTGACGGGATTGATGCACATGACGTCATAGACGTTGAATCCCATAAAAACCTTTCCTTTAACTTGGCTTAATGGATATACGATGGGAGTGGCATACATCCACAAGGAAACAAAGAATGAAAACAAAATCTGAAGATCGCGATACTTGGTGGTCATCGAAGATATAAGGATGCCAAAACCTAATCCCAATCCAGCCATCATAATGATAAGTAATGGGAGCAAAAGGAGATACCAGTTGGGTGCGGCTGCCGTCCCGACAAAGGCGTAAATGATATAGACTACAACAAATAGCGCAAACTGAATGCCAAATCTTACAAGGTTGCTAATGACATTCTCGATGGGAACAATTAAGCGAGGGAAATAGACCTTGCCAAAGATGCCGGCATTTGCCACAAATGTATTTGAGGTTTTAGTGAGGCAATCGGAGAAATATTGCCACATACAAACACCTCCAAGGTAGAATAGCGGTTGAGGAATGCCATCTGTGGGAATCCCTGCAATACCACCAAACACCACCATGTACATGATTACGGTAAATGTCGGTTGGATAATCCACCATAAAGGGCCCAGCACGGTCTGCTTATAACTTGTTGTGATATCTCTCTTGACAAATAACATCAAGAGGTCTCGATAGCGCCAGATTTCGTCTAAATCAACCGCAAATAGTTTGTCTTTTGGCTTGATGACAGTGGTCCATTCTTCGTTTTTGTTCTGAATGGCTTGCTGAGAGTCGTTTGTTTCTGCTTGCATTGGATGGAATTTTCGATGGAAGATGTTTAGTGTGACCGTTTGTGGCGGAAGATGATGTTTGCGATGATTCCCCAGAAATAACGCCAGTCGGTACGGAAGGGATGCTTGAGGTATGCTTCCAAATAGCGGCGTTCACTTTCTTGAACATCGTCGATGTTTTTGGGCGTTTTTGCGTCGTAGTAGAATGGGGGCAGCAGCCCTGGCTTTGTCTTGATGCGCAGTTGTTGCATCTCTGGGCTGTAAAGACTGAAATAATGCTGCGAGAGAGGCCGTACTCCTACAAGTTTCATTTCGCCTTTCAGAAGGTTTACAATCATGGGCAGTTCGTCCAGCCAGATGGGACGCATAAGTCTTCCCCAGAAATTTACGCGGTAGTCGTTGGCGAATTTGCTGCTGCTGTCCAGCTTGTTGTAGGTGTAGATGTAGGGCTGCAAGTATTCGCTGTAGGAGTACATTGTGCGGAACTTGTACACTCCGATTTTTTTGCCGTTTTTGCCGATTCTGTTCAACTTGATGATGGGTGAACCCGAAGGAACGGTGTTGGTGATGGGCTCTTTGATTTTGCGACAGAAAACGAAAAACTCGTTGTTGTGCGAGCCTTCGTCGATGACCTCAAATCCGGCGCGATAGAGTCGTCCCAAAATCTCCACACGATTGAAAACGCGTTTCTTGCCTTTTGTGAAGTAAAAATATATCTTTTTCGTGAGTCTTAATTTTGGGAAAACTCTGTGCCAAATGTAGTCGAACGCAAAAACAATGGAACCGATCACCTTAGGGTATTTCTGGCGGATGATTTCTCGCTGCATTGCGGAGGTGAGGCTGTGACAATAGAGATAACCTCCCGGTTGCATGTTCTCGTTCACGTTTGCGAGAAAACGGTCGACTTCGTATGTGGTGTGAAGTGGCCTTTGGAGAACAACGAGTTTGTAGGGCTCTTGACCTTCTTCTCTGTGGATGACTTTGCATTCCGCATTTGTGAGGCCAACAACGTAGGTTGATGGCGACAATTCGTTGCGGTGGATTCGTAACCATTTCAATACGACTTTGATGGTGGCACGACGTGTGGCAACAAATAGCTTTTGCGTGTCAAGGTCTTCGATGTCTTCGGCCTGAATGTGCGCGCCTAAAGGTTTGGCGTTCTGCGAATCGTTTAATTCATAGAAGTCGTCTTGCCCGTTGGAAAACTCGTACTGTAATGGAAATAATGGTTTTTTCAATTCTCAATTATTTCTAATAAGTCGGGATGAATGTAGGTCGTTGCAATGGCTACCACGCCGTGGATGGAAACGACCAGCCGTCTGTCTTTCTTGATGCGTTTGATGTGTCCTTCAGCTCCTTTGAACGGTCCGTCTTTTACCCGAACTCGGTTGCCGATGTGGTATTCAAGGCGGTCGTCTCCTAAAAAGAGTAATCCTTTGGAACCTGCCGTGGCCACGAAGATGAACATTTCCATCTCACGGTCGGGAATGGGGGTTGGCTTTTTGGAACCTTTGTCTTTGTAGAACCAAAGGCTTCGGTATTGCGTTTCTTGTAATTCAGTGATGTAGGATTCAGATTCTCGAACAAATGCCAAAGAAGAAATGACGGAGGAGGGTATGAAGTAGCGAACATTGTCGGTTTTGAACAGCGATTCCAGTGGAGCTGTCTTGTTTTGGAACACTTTTATCGCATACCATTTTTTTGTTTCACCTTGTTGTGAGTCCATTTTGTCGTGTGTTAAGTTGTGGTAGTTTTAGTATTTTGGGCATTATCTTCCCTCCCTCGCTATGAGTGTCGAGAGTGGTCGGAACTTTTGGTAAATGGCACCAAGGTGAGCAAATCCTCCTATCCAAGAGCATTGAAGCTGTTCCGTTAGGCGTTGTACCTAAAATTTTTGCAAAGATACTAAAAAAAACGAATTAAGTGATTTTTATATTAAAAATTATTATTCAAAAATTCCCTTTTCAAAATGTTGAAAAAGTGTGTATTGTTGGAATGTTATAAAATGTAAAAATATGTCGTTTGTGGAATGATTTGTAGGTGATTGTAACTGGCAATGTGCTGTTTTTCATTCTTGAGTGAAGAATGAAAAAGTCATTCCGTGTTGTTGATTAATATAACTGTCTTATTGTCGTAAGGTAATGGAAATTGTCAATAAATATTCTGATTTTCGTGTGCTGAAATTGTTCTATAAGCGAAAAATTATGTGTAATTTTACAAATTCAAATGCAACCTTTCAAAGCTGTTCAGTATGGTAAATTTCACGCACTTACACGTCCACTCGCACTATTCGATTCTCGACGGAATGTCGAAGGTACCCGATTTAATCAAGAAATGCAAGAAGAACGGAATGTATGCCATGGCATTGACGGATCATGGTAACATGTACGGAATCAAGGATTTGGTGGATACCGTGAAGAAGGAAAACGGCAAGGTGAAGGATGCTATTGCTGAGGCTGAATTGGTGCTGAAAAATGATGGTGCATTGCCTGAAGAAAAGCAAAAGGCAGAGGCGGATATTGAGAGTCTGAAAGGTCAGATATTTAAACCGATTATTGGTATTGAGGCCTACTGTGGACATACATCGAGGCGCAACAAAGACTCGCGTGGCTGGCATTTGATTCTGTTGGCGAAAAACAAGACTGGCTATTTGAATCTCTGCAAGTTGAGTTCTATCGCTTTTACGGAGGGTTACTACTACAACCCTCGTATTGACCATGAACTGCTCGAACAATACCACGAAGGCGTGATCTGCGCCAGCGCTTGCCTGGGTGGCGAAATTCCTCAGAAAATCATGCGTGGCGATTTGAAGGGCGCCGAGGAAAGCGTGGTATGGTTCAAAAATCTTTTCGGAGATGATTATTATCTTGAGCTACAGCGTCATAAAACCGACAAGCCTAATGCGGCCACGGATACTTTCGAGCGTCAAGAGGAGGTTAATAAGGTGCTGTTGGAGTTTTCCAAGAAGTATAACATCAAGGTTATTGCCACCAACGACGTGCATTTTGTCGAGGAAGAGCACGGCGAAGCGCACGACAGGCTTATCTGCTTGAGTACAGGAAAGGACGTTGCGGACGCCACGCGTATGCACTACACCAAGCAAGAGTGGCTGAAGTCGCCCGATGAGATGCTTGCAGCATTCCCTGATATTCCTGAAGCCTTGGAGAATACACAAGAGATTGTCGATAAAGTTGAGGTGTATTCGATTGATAGTGATCCTATTATGCCGGTATTTCCTATCCCGGAGTCTTTTGGCGACGAAAACGAGTATCGTAGTCGCATTACCGAGCAGGAATTGTTTGACGAGTTTACGCGCAACGAGAAGGGTGAAGTGGTGCTGAGCCAGGAAAAGGCAGAGGCGAAAATCAAGAAGCTTGGTGGTTACAACAAATTGTATCGTATCAAGTTCGAGGCGGATTATCTGGCCAAGCTGACTTGGGATGGCGCACATATGCGATATGGCGAAGAATTGTCCGACGAGGTCAAGGAACGTGTTACTTTTGAATTGCATACGATCAAGACGATGGGCTTCCCGGGCTATTTCTTGATTGTGCAGGATTATATTCGAGCCGCACGAGAGGAATTGGGCGTGAGCGTCGGTCCTGGCCGTGGCTCCGCGGCGGGTAGTGTCGTGGCATATTGTTTGAGAATCACGGATATCGACCCATTAAAATACGACTTGCTGTTTGAACGTTTCCTGAATCCGGATAGAATCTCGTTGCCTGATATTGATGTGGACTTCGACGACGCTGGCCGTGGCAAGGTTTTGGATTGGATTACCCAAAAATATGGCAAGGAAAAGGTCGCCCATATCATCACCTACGGCACCATGGCTACGAAATCGGCTTTGGCGGACGTGGGCCGTGTGGAAAAGGTTCCTCTTTCGACGGTCAACATGTTGAAGGGGCTCATTCCAGAAAAGAGCTTCCCTGAAAGTGTCAAAGACGAGAAAGGCAAGGCTCCCAAAGTCAATTTGAAAAACTGCTACAAATACGTCCCCGAGCTGAAGGAAATAATGGAGAGCGACGCTCCCGAGGACCGTATCTTGCAGCCCATGCTTACCTATGCCGAAGAATTGGAGGACACCAACCGTCAGGTCGGCATTCACGCATGCGGCGTGATTATAGGCGCGGATGATTTGACCAAATTTGCCCCAGTGTGTACTATTAAAGATAAGGACACGGGTCAGGATGTGTTGGTTACGCAGTACGATGGACATGTTGTCGAGACCGTTGGTCTGATCAAGATGGACTTTCTGGGTCTCAAGAACTTGACTATCATCAAAGACGCGCTGCGAAGTGTGAAAAAACGAACAGGCGAAGAGGTAGATATCGACCATATTCCTATTGATGACGAGAAAACTTATCAACTTTTCTCGGAAGGAAGCACGATTGGAACATTCCAGTTTGAGTCGCCGGGAATGCAGAAACATCTGCGTGAGCTGAAACCAGGCGTTTTTGAGGATCTCATCGCAATGAATGCTCTTTACCGTCCGGGTCCTATGGATTACATCCCCGATTTTATCGATAGAAAGTTGGGAAGGAAACCCATTGAGTATGACATTCCTTGCATGGAAACCTATCTGAAGGACACTTACGGCATTACGGTCTATCAGGAGCAAGTGATGTTACTGTCTCGCCAGTTGGCGGGATTTACGCGTGGACAGAGCGATACGCTTCGTAAAGCAATGGGAAAGAAACAGATAGAAAAGATGAACGAGTTGGAGGTTCTTTTCTATGAAGGAGGTGAGAAAAATGGTCATCCCCATGAAATCTTGCACAAGATTTGGGAGGATTGGAAGAAATTCGCCTCCTATGCTTTCAACAAATCTCACGCAACCTGCTATTCCTGGGTGGCATATCAGACGGCTTACCTCAAGGCTCATTACCCTGCGGATTACATGGCGGCAGTGCTTACGAGCGGACAGACGGATATTACGAGAACGACTCAGTTGATGGCGGAATGCAAACGTATGGGAATATCGGTGTTGCCTCCTTCCGTAAATGAGTCGGAAATGAATTTTTCTGTCAATATGCAGGAACAGATCCATTTCGGCTTGCAGGCCATCTCGGGAATGGGTGAAGCTGCGTCGCGATGTGTTATTGAGGAACGAGAGAAAAACGGTTCTTATAAAGATATTTTTGATTTCCTTGAACGCGTGGATTTGCGTACGGTGAATCGCAAGAATGTGGAAGTTCTTGTGAAGGCGGGCGCTTTCGATGGATTGGGCTCCATGCACAGGGCGCAATATTTCGCCAAAGAATCCGAGTCTGAGACTGCGCCTACATACCTGGAACGTCTGGTGCGTTGGGCTGCCAAGGAACAAGAATCGGCAGATTCGTCACAGATGAGCATTTTCGACATGGCCGAAGATGTGCAGACCGAGAGCCATCCGCCTATTCCGCAATGTTCACCTTGGACGACAGTTGAGTTGTGCCGTCACGAAAAGGATGTGCTGGGATTCTACCTGAGCGGACATCCGTTGGATGATTATCGATATGAGATGCGGAATTTTTCGCCAACTCCCATCGCGGCACTGTCGGATTTGACGAAATTTGTCACGACGGAAGGCAAGAGCATTGGTGAAGTACGCTTTGGCGGTATCGTTACGGATGCTCGCGTGGGCATTTCTCAAAAAAATGGAGATCCGTATGGCATCATGACAATAGAAGACTATACGGGATCGTATGAGTTGCGTCTTTTCAGGGATGATTATCAGAAATTCAAGGCCTATTTTGAGAAAGGATTGTTCTTGAATTGCCGCGGTGTGGTTGCGCAGTGGACTCATGTCGACAAGGAAGGCAAGAAACAGACATCGCCGCCTCGACTCCGTTTGAATGACATGACCATTATGAGTGGCTTGTTTGAAAAATACAGTGGCGAGGTGTGTTTCGACATCGACTTGGAGTTTGTGGATAATGCCTTCGTCCAAAAAATCGAGGCGCTTACGGATCAGTACAAAGGAAAATGTCCGTTGGTCGCAACGGTGCATCATGCTTTCAAGGATATTTCGCTTACGATGAAAAGCAAGAATTTTAAGGTGTCGGCAAGGGAGATGCTGTACGCATTGGAAGATGTTGAACATGTGAAAAATATACACTTCAATGAACTCCATTAAACTTTCTACGCCTGTAGTGCTTGAAACTGATTGGCGTTGCCGTTATGCCGACAGGTTCGTGACCATCGGCTCTTGCTTTTCCGACACTGTTGGACAGCGAATGCTCCAATGCGGAATGGACGTGATGGTGAATCCTTTTGGAACATTGTATAACCCCTCATCTATTGCGATGGGAATTTCGCGTTGTCTTGACGGAATGTGGATTGGGGAATCGGACTTGGTGACTTGCGATGGTTTTTGGCATTCGTGGTTTCATCATAGTGGTTTTTCCCGCAACACGAAAAACGAGTGCATGGAGACTTGCAACGCGAACATGAGGGCGTTTGCGGATAGATTGCGTGAAGGATGCAAACTTTTGGTGACTTTGGGAACCGCATTTGTATTTGAAAACAAAGAGATGGGCGTCGTGGTTGGTAATTGCCATAAACTTCCTGCAGACCAATTTGTCCGTAGAAGATTGTCGGTTTCGGAGATTGTCGGAGATTGGAGCCTTTTGTTGGACAGATTGACCGCACTTGGGGTGGAAGTCTTGTTCACCGTCAGCCCGATTCGTCACTTTGCTGATGGGGCGCATGGAAACCAACTCAGTAAAAGCACCTTGTTGTTGGCTGTTGATGAATTGATTTCCCGTTATGAGGGCTGCCGCTATTTCCCCGCTTATGAGATTGTGATGGACGAATTGCGGGACTATCGCTTTTATGGCCGCGACATGGTGCATCCAAGTGATCTGGCGATTGATGTCGTGTGGAACCGATTCCTGCAGTCCTATCTTTCGCCGGCGGATGCCTCCCTATGTGAATCAGGCTGGAAATCCTATTGCTCGGCGCAACATCGCCGGATTATTAATTCAGGTATATAAAATAATAACATTATGAAAAAAATCGCTTTGGTTATGGGCGGCTATTCGGGGGAGCATGACATCTCCATCAATAGCGGTTGTCAGGTTTACGAGGCTTTGGATAAAAGCAAGTACAATGTCTATAAGATTGTAATAGATAGAGATGCATGGTATTGGCTGAGGGAAGATGGCCGACATCTGCCGGTGGACAAAAATGATTTTTCGGTACGGGAAAATCGAAATGGAGTTGACGAAAAAGTGAATTTTGATTTGGCTTTTATCATCGTCCACGGAAATCCAGGTGAGAACGGTGTCTTGCAAGGCTATTTCGACATGTTGGGAATACGTTATACCACATGTGGCTTCTATACCTCTGCACTGACGTTCAATAAAGGCTACTGCAATCCTGTGGTCCGCAGTTTTGGAATTGTCAGCGTTGCAAAATCCCAGCTTTTATATAATAGAGATGCCGTGGATGTGGAGCAACTGCTGCGCGATTTCCGTTTGCCTGTGTTCGTCAAGCCTGCGTCTGGCGGAAGCAGCGTTGCGACCAATAAGGTGAAATCGCCCGAGCAGTTACTGCCCGCCATCGAGGAGGCTTTCAAAGAAGATAGGGAAGTGCTTGTCGAGGAGTTCGTCAAAGGTCGTGAGTTTGATTGCGGCGTTTTGCGTACCGCGGAAAAGAAATATGTGTTTCCTGTAACGGAAATCATCCCTACCAACGGCCACGAATTTTTCGACTTCGCAGCCAAGTACGAAGGTTTTAGCAACGAGGTTACTCCCGCCGAGGTTGATGAGTCGATTTCCGCTCAAATTCAGCGCGTCTCTTCAGAATTGTACGATTTGTTGAACTGCAAGGGTGTGGTTCGTTTCGATTATATATATGATGTTGAGAAAAGCGAACTCTTCTTCCTGGAGGTTAACACAATTCCCGGGCAAAGCGCCGAGAGCATCGTTCCGAAACAAGCCAGGGCGATGGGAATCAGTACCGCACAGCTGTACGAAATGATAGTTGAAAGCTGCTTGTAATCGACATTGAACCATTATGTTGGCAGATTGGGGCTATTGGGGGCTGTTTTTGGGTTCGCTGTTGGCATCGACAGTCGTTCCTTTCTCCGCCGATGCCTTGATTGTGGGAATGCTCTTGGCTGGAGGCAAGCCTTGGCTTTGCTTCTTTACGGCTACGGCAGGCAACTGGTTGGGCGGATTGACAAGTTTTGGCATTGGATGGCTGGGCAAGTGGGAATGGCTGGAACGCTGGTTCCATGTCAAGAGAGAGACGCTTGAAAAGCAGAAATCCAAAATCGACCGCTGGGGGGTATGGTTGGCTTTGCTGACGTGGTTGCCTTTTGTGGGAGATGTTTTTGCCGTAGGTTTGGGATTTTATAGATTGACACCTTGGAAATGCGCTCTTTTCATGTTGGTAGGCAAGGCTGCCCGGTTTTTGGCTTGGATGTTGATTTTCGGAACGCCAGTTGCGTGATAATAAGAATGCTATGCAGGTAAATGCACAAATAGAACTCGCAGATCGATATCTGAGAGAAACGGGAGTCTCTGTTTTCCTGACAGGTAAGGCTGGTACGGGAAAGACTACTTTTTTGCGTCATGTGGTAGAATCCGTCAACAAGCGACTTGTCGTTGTGGCACCTACAGGAGTTGCCGCTGTCAATGCGGGCGGCGTCACCATTCATTCGTTTTTCCAGTTGCCGTTCTGTCCTTATCTGCCCGATGTAAAGGAATTGGTCACGGAGTATCAGATGCCGGAGCAGCGCAAGCAATTGCGTCGCAACAAGGCGGATGTGATTCGGACTTTGGATTTGCTTATCATCGACGAAATCTCTATGGTGCGTGCCGATCTGTTGGATGCGGTTGATGCTGTTTTGCGTCGCTATCGTCGCAACAACCGTCCTTTTGGAGGCGTGCAACTGCTTATGATCGGCGACGTGCAGCAGCTGCCACCCGTCGTGTCCGACGCCGAACGCCCCTATTTGGAACAGGTGTATCCTTCGCCTTTCTTTTTTCATAGCAAGGCCTTGCAGAAACTCAACTATACCACTATTGAATTGCAAACCGTCTATCGACAGCAAGATGCGAATTTCTTGACGTTGCTGAACAAAATTCGCGATAACCAGTTTGACGAGGCTACGCTTTCGGCTTTAAACCAGCGCGTTGTGCAATCGGAATTGCCTTCCCGCTCGCTTTTCGGACGGCGAAAGAAACAGCCGAAACCTATTCGACTTGTGACTCATAACAATCAGGCGGATTCCATCAATCAACGAGAACTGGATCAGTTGAAATCCAAATTGTTTACCTACAAGGCTGATGTGTCTGGTTCGTTTCCGGATGCCTCCGCACCGGCCGAACAAGATCTGCAGTTGAAAGTGGGTGCGCAAGTAATGTTTGTGAAAAATGATTCTTCGGGGAACCATCGTTATTATAATGGGAAAATAGGTACGGTGACGGGGTTGGAAATGAAAGATGGCGATCCGGAGATTACGGTTACAGACGAGGCTGGCGAATCGGTCATAGTTCAGCGTGAAAAATGGGAGAATGTCCGTTATGAGATTGATGCCACTGACAATCAAATCAAACCTAAGGTGGATGGGACATTTACGCAATATCCTTTGCGGTTGGCGTGGGCGGTGACTATCCACAAGGCTCAGGGGCTGACTTTCGATCGTGTTGAAGTGGATGCCGCTTCGGCGTTCGCCTATGGGCAAGTGTATGTGGCGTTGAGCCGTTGCCGTTCGTTGGAAGGACTGACGTTGACTACTCCGATTACAAGTCGTTGCGCTTTTAATAACGCTGATGTTTCTTCGTTTGTAGATGGATTCCCGTCGGAGTCCGTTGTCGATTCGCAGTTTGAGGGTTGTCGCAAGCAGTATTTTTATGATTTGCTTTTCGAACTTTTTGATTTTGGCGCTTTGCATTATTTGATGGATCGACTTGAACGGCTGTTTGCGGCGAAACTTAAAAACATCTATCCATCTCAATGTCAAAAAGTTGAAGATCAGATGCACGTGGTCGATTCCCTGACTTCGGTTACGGAACGGTTCCACCGTCAGTTGCGCTCCATCGAAGAGTCGATGTTGCCAGATAGGATAGGGAAGGGTGCTTCATATTACATTTCCCAACTTGAATCGTTGAAAAAGGAGATGGAACCTTTGTCGGATTTGACCATCGACAATAAAGAAGTCGCGAAGGATTATTCGGATTATGTATCTCAATTGAACGAGATTGTTGGATTGAAGTTGTATTGTCTTGACAATGTCCGAAAAAACGGGTTCTCAATCATATCTTATCAAAAATCTAAGGTGGATTGTCTTTTGCAGTCGCAAAAATCCCAACGTCGCGAAAATCCAAAGTCAAAGAAGTCTTCTTATGAGGGTGTTCCCAATTCCGATTTGGTGAAATTGTTGGTGCAATGGCGCAAAAATGAGGCAGAAGAACGCAACTTCCCGGCTTATTGCATTTTGCAACAAAAGGCTCTGCTGGGCATTGCCGAAAAAATGCCTCGAAGCATGAAAGAGTTGAAGTCTATTTCTGGCGTGGGAAAGGTTGTTTGCCAGCAATATGGGGAAGCAATCCTCTCAATCGTTGCAGATTATATTGAGGATAATGGATTGGATTATAGATTGTTTGGAAAAGAGAGCGGCAAGTCGTAGTTTCGGCGATTTTGAAAGCAAGCATTGGCTCCCGCAACTCTTTTTAATAAAAGAAAATAAAAAAAAGAAACCCGTTGAGGTTTCTTTTTTTTATGAGGTCGCTTCCGGATTTGAACCGGAGTAGCAGGTTTTGCAGACCTGTGCCTAGCCCCTCGGCCAAACGACCTTTTGCCTTAAAAGCGGTTGCAAAATTACGAAGAATTTTGCAATTGGCAAAATTTTATTTTTGTCAGCCGTAAACTTTGACCTCAATTCCTTTTCTACGAATGATTTCTGCATACTGCTCCAATTCGGAAGCGGGAATTTTGCGAAGCGCTTTTTCCGGCGTGGCGCGGTCTAAGGCATACAACATAACGTATCGAGGCTGTATTTTTTGAAGAATTTCCGTATAAGGCTCAAATTCAGATGGAATGATGTTGCTGATGACTTCGCCTTCGCAAGTTCCGTCGAACAATAATGTCTGAATGATACCTTGACTTCCAAATCTTATGAGATTCTTGATCAGGTCGTCCCAGGAACACCCTTCGGGATGGTTGCCTGTTTCGCGGTTGCGGTTGATGAGTTGGCGCATCCGTTCCGTCCCCGAGTCGAGTTTGAGAATGGGATTGTCTAGTTTTTTGATGGCGGCGAAAATCTCAGGTCGTGTCAGTTGGGTGGCGTTTGTCAGTAGAGTGGTGGTGGCGTTGGGGTAGTATCGGTCGCGCATCTCGCAGACAAGGTCCACCATTGCGGGAAATTCGGGATATAGCGTTGGCTCTCCATTGCCTGCGAAAGTTAGCGAGTCCACGGGCTTGCCTTCGTTGCGGAGTTTCTGGAGCCGTTGCTCCAACAAAGTGCGCATTTCGTCGGGAGTTGCATATACCATTTCCTGCTGTTCGGTTTCCTTGTTCCATCCGCATTCGCAGTAGATGCAATCGTACGAACAGTGTTTGTGTTTGAGCGGAAGTAGGTTGACCCCGAGTGAGTTGCCGAGTCTGCGGCTGTGAATGGGTCCTACAATACTATTTTCAAAAAGCATATTAATGTGAAAAAAAAGAAAGTGGAACTGTGTTTCAGTTCCACGTGAATTTAAATGCGTGGATTGATTATATTGATGCGGCAACGGCAACGCCAATGATGATGGCAGCGATGATTATCAATAAGCAAAGTGCCAGGCATACGATGGTGTAGATTCCCATGAATTTCCAGTAGGATTTGCAATTCTTCAGAAATTCAACAACATGGAAGTTGCTATGGAGAGCAACAGCTTGACGTGCTGCGCTGGATGCCCTAAACATATATCTTACGGGAAAAACCATGATGCCAGCGATTATGATGTATAATACACCAATGATGATGTAAATAAAGGATGGCATCTCTTCGGTGTTGTACATTGACATAAAGGACGAACAACACATGCAAAAGATTCCTGCCAGCACCATAAATACAATACCAATAGTTGACAAGATTGCCAGAAAACATAGCCATTTCCCAGTTTCTTTGACGTAGGCTTTGCTTTGCTCGTACAATTCGTTTTGTGCTCCATTTTGAAGATTGACTTGTTCTTCAGGATTGCTGATAATGTTGTTTTCTTCCATGATTGATTGTATTATTGGTGATTAGTAATGTGAATTTTTGCTTGTTGCGTATGTTGACGAAGTCGTGGCTCTCAGGCAAAACTGCGAAGACTCGACTTGTGAACAAATGTCTTTTGTTTTTTTTTGGCAAAGTTACGAAAAAAAACGTGTATCTTTGCAAAAAATAGTAAAAAATGCGTTACGAAGTTGATTTTCTCATTATCGGTTCGGGCATTGCCGGATTGAGTTTTGCGCTTAAGGTGGCTCCCTACGGAAAAGTATGCGTTCTTTCCAAGGCTGATGCTTCGGAAGGATCGACCAAATACGCCCAAGGCGGTATTGCCGCTGTGATGTATGATTCCGACAGTTTCGACAATCATGTCAAAGACACGTTGGTTGCCGGTGACGGAATCTGCAACAGAGAGGTCGTGGAAATGACCATTCGCGAAGCTCCCGACCGTATCAAGGAACTGGTGCAGTACGGCGTGAATTTCGATAAAAGCAGAGAAGGCGATCGTTTCGATTTGCATCGAGAAGGAGGACATTCCGAATTCCGTATCCTGCACCATAAGGACAATACGGGGGCGGAAATCGAACGCGGCCTACTGGAAGAGGTCCGCAATCATCCGAACATCGAACTGAAAGAACATCAATTTGCCATTGATATTATCACGCAACACCACTTGGGCCAACGTGTTACAAAGCATACTCCAGACATTGAATGCTATGGTGTATATGCCTTGAATTGCGAGACTCAGCAAGTGGATACCTATCTTGCCAAGGTTACGCTTCTTGCCACTGGAGGCATGGGAAATGTTTATACAACTACTACAACTCCAATTATTTCCACTGGCGATGGCGTCGCTATGGTGCATCGAGCCAGAGGTGTTCTGAGCGATTTGGAATTTGTGCAATTCCACCCCACCAGTCTTTACAATCCAGCCGAGAAACCAGCATTCTTGATAACCGAAGCCATGCGAGGCGCGGGTGCCATCTTAAAAGACAGCAAGGGTAATGAATTCATGCAAAAATATGATTCTCGCTTGTCTTTGGCTCCTCGTGACATTGTAGCGCGCGCTATTGATAAGGAAATGAAGTTGGCTGGTGTTGACCACCTGTATCTCGATGCTCGTGGCATAGGAAAGGATGAACTTATTAATGGATTCCCGACAATCTATGCTAAGTGCCTCGAATTGGGCATCAACATAACCAAGGACATGATTCCTATCCGTCCGGCTGCCCACTATCAGTGTGGCGGCATTAAGGTTGACATGCACGGCGAGTCGAGCATCCATCATCTCTATGCGGCTGGCGAGTGCTCTTGCACGGGCTTGCATGGCGGCAATAGGTTGGCAAGTAATTCTTTGTTGGAGGCTGTCGTTTACGCTCACAATGCCGCCGAACATGCCATATCCAAGATCAGCGAATTGTCTCTGTGCAAGCAAGCTCCCGATTGGGATGCCGATGGCATGGTGCTGAACGAGGAAATGGTGCTCATCACGCAAACCAAGAAAGAGTTGCAGGAAATAATGTCGAATTATGTCGGAATCGTGCGTAGCGATTTGCGTTTGCAACGTGCTTTCGACAGGTTGAATTTGATATTCCGCGAAACGGAAGAACTGTACAACCGTTCCGTATTGACAGAAGAACTGTCCGAATTGCGTAATCTGATTGCCTGCGCATATTTAATAACCAAGATGGCTATGGCGCGCCGCGAGAATGTTGGATTGCACTATTCTATAGATCTTTTGAGGAAATAATAAAAAAACTCTTTTGAGTGTCGGATTTTTTTCGTATCTTTGCGAAACATTTTGAAACCGTTTAACAAAAACATACAATTATGTCTATTTTAGCTATTTTATTGGAAGTTGCAGGTATTGCTACCGGTTATCTTGGTGCTGCTATTGGTGCAGGTCTTGCTGCGATTGGCGCAGGATTGGGCATCGGTAAAATTGGACAAGGCGCCATGGAAGGTATTGCACGTCAGCCCGAGGCAGGTGGCGATATCCGCTCAACGATGATCATTGCAGCTGCATTGGTTGAAGGTGTTGCCTTCTTCGCCGTTGTTATCTGCTTGCTCATAGCGTTGAAAGCCTAACAAAAAAAGTAGAGCCGAAGCTCGTTTTCGGCTCTTTTTATTGGAAATTTGGTGAAATCACTAAGATATTGTGATAGTTTTCATAAATAGATAGTTATGAACAACCCTTTAATTAGTCCCGGCATTGGTGTGTTTCTTTGGATGTTGCTGTCCTTTGGAATATTAGTGTTCATTTTGGCAAAATGGGGCTGGCCGATGATATTAAAAGCGCTGAACGAACGCGAAACTGCCATTTCTGATTCTTTGAATGCAGCCGAGAAAGCTCGTGAAGAAATGAAACAACTAAAGACAGAGAACCTTGACCTGTTGCGAGAAGCCAAGATCGAGCGAGACGAAATGCTTCGTACGGCGCGCCTAACAGCCGAAAAGATTGTCGAGGATGCAAAATCCAAGGCCACGGAAGAGGCTCAGCGCATCGTGGATAGCGCTCGTGAAAGCATCAACTATGAGAAACTGAAAGCCATGCATGAACTCAAGAACGACGTGGCGAACCTTTCCATTGAAATAGCGGAAAAACTCGTAAGGTCGGAGTTGACTGATAAGGGAAAAGCCAACGACGTTATCCGCCGTCAGCTGGAAAATATTCATTTAAGCTAGTGCCGCTGTGAACGATTATCGCATAAATCAGAACTATGCCAAAGCATTGTATCTTTTGGCAAGCGATCTCGGACAGACGAAGGTCGTTTTTGACGACATGAAGCTGGTTGGCGAGGTGTTCAAGGAAAACCATGTCCTAAATACTGTATTCAACAACCCTGTTATCAAGGAAGAAAAAAAGATCAATATAGCCAAGGATCTCTTTTCGGAACGCATTTCTGCCACTGCGCTGGCATTTGTGCTCTATGTGGTGAAAAAACGCCGGGCCGTGAATCTGGGCGGCATCTCCAGTCAGTATTTGGAGCTGTACCGAGAAAAGAACAATATTGTTCTGGCAAATTTGATGACCGCTGTGGAGGTAAATCCAGAACATGTTGAACGTATTCGCAACGAGGTGGCGAAGTTTATGCATAAAGATGTGGAAATGAATGCATTTACGACCAACAAAATGCTCGGAAGTTTTTACCTCTCTTTCGATACTTACTTGTATGATGCACGATTGCTTACTAAAATTGCTAAAATGCGCAAGGAGTTTCGCAAGAATGATTATGAAAGTAGATTGTGACAACAAGGTTTGTCGTCGTGCGACAAATTGTGAATGAGATTGTTTTGAAATAATTAATAATAAATAATATGTCAGAAATCAAACCTGCCGAAGTGTCGGCGATTTTGAAAAAACAACTGGCTGAAGTCAATCTTGAAGTTGAGTTGGAGGAAGTGGGTACTGTGCTTACCGTTGGAGACGGTATCGCTCGTGTCTATGGCCTCAACAATGCTCAGTCTGGCGAACTCGTGGAGTTCCGCACCGGAGAGCAAGGTATTGTCCAAAACCTTGAGGAGGATAATGTTGGCGTGGTGATGCTTGCAGAAACCAATACCATCAACGAAGGCGATACAGTGGCACGTACCAAGCGTATTGCCTCCGTGAAAGTTGGTGAGGCTTTGGTTGGCCGTGTCATCAATACCATTGGCGAGCCTATCGACGGAAAAGGTCCCATCGAAGGGGATTTGTATGAGATGCCTATCGAACGCAAGGCTCCTGGAGTCATCTTCCGTCAGCCTGTAGAACAACCTTTGCAGACAGGTATCAAGGCCATCGATTCCATGATTCCTATCGGACGCGGTCAGCGTGAATTGATTATTGGTGACCGTCAGACTGGAAAGACAGCCATTGCCATTGATACCATCATCAACCAGAAGAATTTCTTTGATGCCGGAGACCCTGTGTATTGTATTTATGTGGCTTGCGGACAGAAGGGCTCTACCGTGGCCAACTTGGTGAAGACGCTTGAGGAAAAGGGTGCTATGGCATATACAATCATTGTTGCTGCTACGGCTTCCGATCCTGCAGCCATGCAGTTCTACGCACCATTTGCGGGTGCAGCTATTGGAGAATATTTCCGTGATACAGGACGTAATGCATTGGTCATCTACGATGACCTATCCAAGCAGGCCGTGGCCTATCGTGAAGTTTCTTTGCTTCTCCGTCGTCCGCCGGGACGTGAGGCTTATCCTGGAGACGTATTCTACTTGCATTCGCGTCTCTTGGAACGTGCAGCCCGCATTATCCAGAACGACGAGATTGCCGCCAATATGAACGACTTGCCCGAATCGTTGAAAGACAAGGTTAAAGGTGGCGGATCCTTGACGGCTTTGCCTATTATCGAGACCCAGGCAGGCGACGTTTCGGCATATATCCCTACCAACGTTATTTCCATTACGGATGGTCAAATCTTCTTGGAAACCAATCTTTTCAACTCGGGTGTCCGTCCCGCCATCAATGTCGGTATCTCAGTGTCGCGTGTAGGCGGTAAGGCTCAGATTAAATCAATGAAGAAGATTGCCGGTACCTTGAAACTCGACCAGGCGCAGTATCGCGAACTTGAGGCGTTCTCGAAATTTGGATCGGATCTCGACGCCGCAACCAAAGCGGTCTTGGACAAGGGCGCCCGCAATGTCGAAATCTTGAAGCAACCCCAGTATTCCCCGATGCCTGTGGAAGACCAAATCGCTATCATTTATTGTGGTACGAAGGGCTTGCTGCAACATGTTCCCGTTGATCATGTCCGCGATTTCGAGACGGAATTCTTGTTTGCAATGCATCAGAATCACCAGGATGTGTTGGACAATTTACGGAAAGGCAAGCTTGTCGATGAGGATCTCGCTGTAATGAAGAATGTTGCAGGCGAAATTTCTGCGAAATACGAAAATAAGTGATTCTTAATAACCTAATAGAAATTTAGATGGCTAATCTAAAAGAGGTGAGAACACGTATTGCGTCGGTCAGCTCGACTCAGCAGATTACATCTGCCATGAAGATGGTTTCTGCTGCCAAGTTCCGTCGTGCTCAGAATGCCATTTTCGGCATGCGGCCATATGCGGCTCAACTGGGCGAGATTGTCTCGGATATTGGAGCGAGCGACGATGTTGTGACCCCTTATCATGAGACTCGAACGCTTTCCAATGTGCTGATTGTCGTGGTAGTGTCCAACAAAGGGCTGTGTGGCGCTTTCAATTCCAATGTTTTGAAGGAATCCACCAATCGTATGGAGTATTTTGCCACCAATCATCCCAATGCAAAAGTGCGGATGATTACCATAGGTAAGCGTGCCACCGAATATTTTTCCAAGCGTGGCGATTTTGTGGTGAGCAGCTACGACGATCTGTTAGACGCTCCTGATTTTGATGCTGTTGCCAACCTGGCAGAGTCTATCATGACGCAGTTTTGTGAGAAACAATACGACCATGTGGAGTTGGTTTACAATCAGTTCAAGAATTCTTTGACACAAATCCTCACCACGGAACAGTTTTTGCCGGTGGTGTCATGTCAGGATGGCGAAAAGGTACAGAAAGGAATGGTCTCCGACTATATCTTCGAGCCGTCCAAGGCTGAAATCCTGCGAGAAATGGTTCCTTTGACATTGCGTTCTCAGTTCTACCGCGTCATTTTGGATTCGCTTGCCGCAGAGCATGGCGCCAGAATGACCGCCATGCAGAAGGCAACCGACAATGCTACTGAGCTACTCAAGGATTTGCGCTTGAGCTACAACAAGGCCCGTCAAGCAGCAATCACCAACGAAATTATCGAGATTGTGAGCGGTTCGGAAGCACTCAAGGGGTGAAATCGTAAGAATCCTGCATCAATAGTAGCATAGAAAAAAGGCATCGGATAGGTTATCCATTTGATGCCTTTTCTTGTAAGAAACAATAAATATTAAAATTATGGAAAAGAAGAAAAGTAATGTGGTGGCTATAGTGACGATGATTTTCATCTTTGCAATGATATCGTTTGTCACCAATATGGCGGCACCCTTTGGCAACATTTGGAAAAACCACTACGAGTGGGCTGGAATGTTGGGCAATATGATGAATTTCTTGGCATACCTTATCATGGGCATCCCCGCTGGTAAGTTGCTGTCGCGCATTGGCTACAAGAAGACTGCCTTGCTTGCGTTGGCGGTCGGCTTTGTGGGCATGGTGGTGCAGTATCTCTCAAGCGTGATGGGCGCCAACGTGGAGACTTTTATGGTGAAGGGACAGCCCGTGATGCTTGATTTTCTCATCTATCTTCTGGGCGCTTTTGTGTGTGGCTTCTGCGTGTGTATGCTCAACACCGTTGTCAACCCGATGCTGAATATTCTGGGCGGCGGCGGAAATCGTGGCAACCAATTGATTCAGACAGGTGGTACGTTCAATTCCTTGACGGGTACGCTGACCCCGTTGTTGGTGGGGGCCTTGATTGGTCAAGTAACCGATAGAACTGCCATGTCGGACGTCTCTCCATTGCTTTTTGTCGCTATGGGTGTATTCGCCATCGCATTTGTAATCATCTCTTTCGTTCAGATTGAAGAGCCTAATTTGGGCAAGCTGACCAGTGGCGTTAAGGATAAGTATAGTGCTTGGAGTTTCCGCCATCTTGTGCTTGGCGTCATTGCTATTTTCTTCTATGTGGGCGTTGAGGTTGGTATTCCCGGTGAATTGAATTTCTATCTTACCGATGATCCTATGTGTGGCGCCGCTATCGGTGGTGCTGTGGCTGCCATCTATTGGTTGCTGATGATGGTGGGCCGTGCGTGCAGTACCGCCATCAGTGGAAAGGTCTCCACCAAGACGCAACTTTCCGTAGTTACTATTGTTGCCATTCTTTTCATTGTCGTTGCAATTGTCCTTCCGCAGGATATCCGTGTTTCCATGCCGGGTTATAGCGTCGCCGACGGCTTCTCTATGTTCCAAGTTCCGCTCAGTGCCCTGTTTTTGGTGCTTTGCGGACTCTGCACTTCTCTGATGTGGGGCGGTATTTTCAACCTTTCCGTTGAAGGTCTGGGAAAATATACCGAGCAGGCTTCGGGCATTTTCATGATGATGGTAGTTGGTGGAGGCGTGATGCCGTTGATTCAGAATGCGATAGGAAAGAATATCGGCTATATGGCAAGCTACTGGCTTGTGGTCGCCATGCTCGCCTACATCTTGTTCTATGCTTTGGCGGGATGCAAGAATGTCAATAAGGACATCCCTGTTGAATAAGAAATGTTTCTTTCGAGAATATGGGAGTGGCGATACCACTCCCTTTTTTATTGTAAATCATTGAAAAGTAAATTTTGCCATATCAAAAATTTATGCTAAATTTGCAACTCAATATCTAAATGGTCATATTCCTGTCAATGTGGTGAATTTTAGATAATTAATGTATGTTTAACCCGACTGGGCAGGCAGTCACAACCCCAAATCTCACACATGGATTATAAAAATGTGCAGCCGTTGGCAGATTTTGACTGGAGTGCCATCGACAAAAAAGAACAAGTCAACAACGAAGAATCTCAGAAAGTTGTAGAAGCTTACGAGAAAACATTCAACGCTTTCACCGAACAGGAAGTTATTGAAGGTACTATCGTTTCCGTCAATGACCGCGAAGCTGTCGTGAACATTGGATTCAAATCCGATGGCGTTATCCCCGCTTCTGAACTTCGCTACAACCCTGATTTCAAATCAGGCGACAAGATTGAGGTTTATGTAGAAAGCCAGGAAGACTCTAATGGTCAGCTCCTTCTTTCTCACAAGAAAGCTCGCATCCTGAAATCTTGGGAGCGTGTCAACCAGGCTTACGAAAGCCAGGAAATCATCACTGGTTACGTCAAGAGCCGTACCAAAGGTGGTCTCATTGTTACCGTATTCGACAACATCGAAGCCTTCCTTCCCGGTTCACAGATTGACGT
>JAZLKZ010000007.1:0-62895 GCA_045597845.1 Bacteroidales bacterium
CGAATGGTTTTGTATAAAACTGTCAAGAACATTAATGTCAATTTGGGACTCATTTTCGATAATTTGCGTTGAAAGAATGCTACAGGTGGTATTTTTTTTGCCTTCGGCGGACGTGCCCGAAAATTGGGCGTGAATTGAATCGTAAATGAGACAAAAAAAAGGGAGCCAATTGGCTCCCTTGAAACATAAGTCTTTTTGCTACACTAGTCCCAGTCGTCGGTGTTGTTGGTGAAGAAACCACCGAAATGGTTGCCGTTAATATTTTGTGCATCCTCTTCAAAATCGTAATCTTCTTTAGACGAATTATAACTGCTGAATCCTTGGCTCATTGCAAATCCGAGCTCTGCCTTGAATACCACACATTTGACGGTGGGCTTGATATATTGTTTCTTGTCTTCCATGCTATTAAAATTTGAGAATTATTTAAGATGTATAGTCGCTGCTCACTAATCATTGAAATGCAGCACTTTCTTGCCTTTCCAGATATAGATGCCTCTGGGCAGTCCTTCGAGATCCTTGGCGTGCTTGCGCACCAGGCGACCCATGGTGTCAAACACATCGTCGCTGTAGCGGATGTTGTTCTGACGGACGGGCTTGTCGGGAGTCTCGATGCCTGTGAGGCCATTGTTGGTGAGGTCGATGTCGAGCGTGGGAGGAATTCCCATAGGACCGCTGGCTGAATAGGTGAAGTAGCAGCGGAAAGGATTGACGTGGGCGTGGCCCGTGTGGTCGCCGCCGTTGCCGCTCTGCACGAAGTAACCGTTGGAGTAGCCGTAGTTCGAGCTGGTCATACAGGTGCGCTGTGTGGTGCCTTGGAAGGTCATTCCGTTATTTGTAATAGCATTGGTCGAAGCTGCGGGAGTTACGGAGAAGGCGACATTGGTCAGGTTGAAGGTGCATTTGGTCGGGTTGCCGTCCTTGCTGCTGATGTCGTAGCCCACGAGGTAGGGGGTGTAGGCGGCGATGCCTCCCGTATGTTCGGCGAAGGAGATGCTGCTTCCATTGAATCCGGAAAATTCATAGACCTCGAGATCCTCTGGCATAGAAGCCTCAGCAACGGCAAAGGGCAGATAGAGGGTACTGCGGTTGCTGTTGGTGAACTCGCGGGTGTAAGTAACCTCGTCGGCAGTAAAGGCCACAGGAACCTCAAACCTACTCGAATCGTCGGTAAGGACGATTTTCTTGGCTTTCCAATTGGAGCCATCGTTATAGATAAAATTGGTGGGAATAGTGTTGGCTGGAATGTGATTTACTTGATTATCTTCCGTAGTCACAACAGAATAGGTATCGGGAATCTGAGAGAGGACATTGGCACCCGTGCCGAAAGTATTAGGAACAATCACTCGCTCGGCAACCATGGCAACATAGCCGTTATCAGATGCTCCTGGTGTCAAAGGCAAAGTGGAAAGATTATAGACGGTTTTCAAGCCGCTGCAACCATAGAAAGCAGAACCTCCGATGTTGGTCACCGAATTGGGAATGGTCACGCTGGTGAGGCCGCTGCAACCATTGAAAGCAGAACCTCCGATGCTGGTCACGGAATTGGGGATGGTCACGCTTGTGAGGCCTCTGCAATTTCGGAAAGCAGACGATCCGATGTTGGTCACCGAATTGGGAATGGTCACGCTGGTGAGGCCGCTGCAATTTCGGAAAGCAGACGATCCGATGTTGGTCACCGAATTGGGAATGGTCACGCTGGTGAGGCCGCTGCAATTATGGAAAGCAGAACTTCCGATGCTGGTCACGGAATTGGGGATGGTCACGCTGGTGAGGCCGAAGCAATACCAGAAAGCAGACGCTCCGATGGTGGTCACCGAATTGGGGATGGTCACGCTGGTGAGGCCGCTGCAATTCTCGAAAGCAGAATTTCCGATGATGGTCACCGAATAGGTTGTGCCACCGTTGGTGACGCTTGCGGGAATTACAAGGTCACCTGTAGGTGCTGTAGTTCCTTGGGTTACAGAGACCTCGTTGGTTCCTGTAGTAATGGTAAATTTTAATGTACTACCATCGTTGTAGAAGTCGTCTTGTGCCCATGCTCCAAGCGTGCAGAGGCTCAAGGTTAAAAGTAATAAGATTTTTTTCATTATTTAAAAGTTTAATTGATGTCGTAGCGGGTTTGTAATGTTTTGGCGACAGGTTGATGCTTTTGTAAATATTTATAACAAATTGATATTTACTAAATTACCCCCCCCCGAAAATATTCCGGAGAGGGTGATGAAAGTACAAAGATAAAAAAGAATTCTCTATCAACCAAATGGTCCCACCAAATTTGAATTTTTTAACAAAACACAAAAACACATTTTTACGAAAAAATTTGCGACTCATTCACGATAATTTGCGTTTTCATAAACAAAACACAAATTCCCACAAATGATTCACAAATCTCAATTCGCTCATTCCGTTGTTTCGTAAACGAACTGGCGGTAGGCGGAGAATGTGTTGGCGCGGGAGAGCACTCCGATGTAGTTCCTATCGTCGTCGATTACGATAAGGTTGTAGCGGTTGCCTATCTGGAACTTGTTGACCACGGCGAAGGGCGAGTCGTTGATGTTCACGATGTCGCCTTCGGAGATGGGATAGATGTACTCGTCAAGTTTCTGAGTGTCGTAGAGCTCGGGCTGGAAGATTACCTTGCGCACATCGTCGAGATGGATTACGCCTACGAAATGGTTCTCGGCATCCAATACGGGGAAGATGTTGCGGTGGGACCGCTTGATGGCTTCCACCAGGTCGCGCAGCGGCCGTCCCTGCTGTACGGGGATGAAGTCGTGCTCGATAATCTTTCTAAGGTCCATCAAATGCCATGCTGACTTGTCTTTGTCGTGGGTCAGCAGGTCGCCATGTACGGCGAGTTTGCGGGCGTAGATTGAGTGTTTCTCGAAGGGATTGACGCAGATATAGGTTACGGCTACGGCGATGAGTAGGGGTGCCATCAGTTCGTAGCCTCCCGTGATTTCGGCAATGAGGAAGGTCGCCATCAGCGGGGCGTGCATCACGCCCGACATCACGGCCGCCATACCTACCAGGGCGAAGTTGGCGCAGGATTGTTCGGGGAAGCCGAGACTGTTGCAGAGCACTGCCACAAAGTAGCCGCTCAGACCGCCTACGATGAGCGATGGACCGAAGGTTCCGCCGGCACCGCCGCTTCCTATGGTGGTGGCTGTCGCCACGACTTTGAGCAGGATGAGGGCGATGAGCATGATGAGCAAAGCCCAGTTCTCCGCTTGGAATTTTTCGAAAATGCTATGAGAGAAGAGCACCGAACTGTCGCCGCGAAGCAGGGCGGTGAGACTCCCGTAGCCTTCGCCGAAGAGAGGGGGGAAGAGGAAGATGAGCACACCGAGGATGAGACCGCCGAGCAGGAGGCGTGTCCACTTGGAGGGGAAACGCGTAAACCATGTCTCTACTTTGTCGGTTACGCGTAGGAAATAGACCGAGGCGCAGGCGCAGAAAACGCCCAAAATCACATAGAAGGGTATCTGGATGAGGCTGAACTCCTCGGTTACGCTGAAGGCGAACTGCACGTCGGTACCCATGAGGAAATAAGCCACTGTGGATGCGGAAATGGAGGAAAGCATCAGCGGAATGGCGGTGGTGCTGGTGAGGTCGAACATGAATACCTCCACGGCGAAGAAGATGCCGGCGATGGGAGCCTTGAAGATGCCTGCCACGGCTCCCGCCGCTCCACAGCCCAGCAACATCTTGACATGCTTTGTGGAGAGTCGGCAGATGCGACCGATGTTGGAGCCTATCGCACTGCCCGTGGAGGCGATGGGCGCCTCAAGTCCCACGCTGCCACCGAAAGCCACGGTGAGGGTGGAGGCTATGAGGGAACTGTACATGTTCTTGGCGGGGATGATGCCTCGTTTGCGCGAGATGGCGAAGAGCACCGAAGGAATGCCGTGTCCGATGTTGCCGCCTACGAAAAACTTCACGAACAGTAGCGTGAGCAGGACGCCCACAATGGGGTAGATGAGCATGAGTAGGTTGCCGCCCACGAATGTTTCGATGTCGAGACTGAGGAGCAACCGGTTGACTTGGTGCACGACAGTCTTGAGCAATACGGCCGCCAGACCCGACAAAACACCTACTATCAGACTCAGAATGAGCAGATAGGAGCGTTGCGACAGATGCCGCAGCCGCCAGATGTGTATCGCCTTATAAAGTCGAGTCCGTCCTTTCATCGTTGTTAAAATTCACCTACAAAAATACGAAAAAAAAAGAAATTACGTTATATTTTTGTGAATAGTGAATAGTGAGCAGTAATCAGTGACCGGTCAAATGAACTCTTCAACTCTTCCAAATCTCCAAATCAGTAATCCCAAACCCTTCAAATCTTCCAATCTTTTATATCATGAAAAAGACATTTCTTCTTGTAGGACTTTCTCTTGCTTGTCTTTGGACTTCTTCCTGTGTCTCTTTGAGCAAGTTTGACGACCTCAACAACAAGCATCGCCAACAAACGCGTGAGCTTTCGGTGGCCAAGCAGGAACTGCAAAATCTCCAAGATGAGAATGCCGAGTTGCTCCGCCAAAATCAAGCACTCAACGCCAATATGACGGAGATGTCTAATGCTCGTATCAGCGCCGAGGTACGTGTGGATGACCTTGTGCTGCGTCTCGAACAGCTGCAGAATCAATACGATACTACAATGGAAAACTATGCGCAACAGCTCTCTGGCAAGACGCGCGACTTGACGAAGGCTAACAATCTGCTGACGGCTCGCACCAAGGAACTTGCCGAAAAGGAGGCTGCCATCCGCGCTCAGGAGGCTCAGTTCGCCGAACAGCAGGCGGCGTTGCAACAGCGTCAGTCGGAGTTGGAAGCCGCCGAACAGGCCGCCAAGGCCGCCCTCGCCGCCAAGGAACGTGAGATTGAGGAGGTCCGCAACGCCGTCACCAATGCTTTGGTGGGCTTTACCGACAAGGGCCTTAATGTGGAGACCAAGGACGGCAAGGTGTATGTTTCTATGGACAGCAAGTTGATGTTCCCGTCAGCCAGTTGGACGGTCTCCAAAGAGGGCAACCAGGCTATCAAGGAATTGGCCAAGGTGCTGGAGGAGAACGCCGACCTCAACATCATGGTTGAGGGCCACACCGACAACGATGCCTTCAAGGGCTCTACGGCCGTAAAGGACAATTGGGATTTGAGCGTGATGCGTGCCACTTCCATTGTAAAGTTACTTCTGCAATACGGCCCCAAGATCGACCCCGCCAGAGTGGAGGCAAGCGGCCACGGCGAGTTCGCCCCCAAGGTGGAGAACAGCAGCGCCGCCAACAAAGCCATTAACCGCCGCACGGAGATTATCCTCACCCCCAAGATTGAGGATATCTTGAATATGTTGCACTAAGCGACAAGCAATTTTTGAGGCGGCCGTAGGCCGCCTTTTTTTTATCCTTATAGGAAGAGGAAATTTGAATTGTAAAGAATTTGTGTAATTACCGCTAATTTACAATGCTACAAGCAACGTTGCTATTTCGTGGCGTTGGACTTCTTTGTGCTGAGGTCTATCGCAACTATGGCTGCGGTCATTGCCCAGAAGGGAACGCTGAGCTTGTCGGTGTCGAGGAAGTTGTTGAAGAACCCGTGAACGTAATAGGTGAGCAGGCTGAGCGTGAGCGCCAAAGCAAGCTTGTTGAGGGGTTCGTGGGGTGCCTTGCGGTAGGTGCGGATACCTGTGATGAAGGTCAGTCCGAAGATGCAGAGCACGAAGAGTGCCCCTGGTACTCCTTGTTCGGTGAGTGGCCCGATGTACTCGCTGTGGGCGTTGCCCAAGTCGCCGAAGTCGGTACTGATGGTGGAACGCTGGTAGGACTTCTGATAGCGTGAATAGATGTGCTGGTAGGTTCCAGGTCCGGAGCCGAATACGGGGTGTTCGCCAAAGATGCGGAAGGCGCAAGCCCAGCGATTGAGGCGTTCGAGGTTGGAGGCGTCGGTGGAGATGTTGGAGATGGATTGTATCTGTTCTCCGATGTCAAGTGCCGAATCCTGCTGGTTCTTGCCCATCTTGTACATGATCTGGCTCTGGTTTACGAAAAAGAACGAGACCCCGATGCCTACAACGACGGCTATCCAATACCAGCGGATACGGAAACGGATGATGATATAGACTCCAATGGCGCAGAGCACGCTGAGCCATGCGGCTCGGGAGTAGGAGAAGATGAGTCCGACGAAGAACAGCAAGGCGCAGAGGATGTAGAAAAGTTTGCCCTTGCCTTTGCTACTTGCTGCCAGGTAGCAGAACACAGGCAGAAAGAGCGACAGAATGGCTCCGTAGGCGGTGTGGTCGTTGTAGAATGGCTTCATCACGCGGTGCAACACCTGTAGGTCGGACGGACTTTGGATGGTGTGGATGGTGGAGTAGATGACCACCACTGCGAGGCTGAAACCATAGCAGCAGAGAAACTGTCGGATACGTTTGGGATTGTTGAAGCTCTGTGCGATAGCGAAATAGAACGGAATGATGAACCAGAGTCGGGCGGCGAAGTATTTGAACGACACCCACGGTATCACCGACGTGATGGCGGTGAGGAGCATCCACAGCGTGCCCAGCATTAAGGCTATGGTGACGGGATGCTTGAGGAACCGATAGCTGACGAGGGCGGAGTGCTCTTTGCCAGCCTGCGTGGTGTCCGGCAGCAACAGCCGCACCATGAAAATCACCGAGAAAAGTATCAACAGCGGTTCGGTGGGCATGGAAAGGTTCATCTTGTCGAAGAACTCCCAATCGATAGCGAAGGGCGTACAGAAGGCTATCACCATCAGCGAGAGGTCCTTCTTGGCGACCAGCATCCAGATGGCGAAGAGCGCAGCGGGAATGGCGAAGCCTACGTAGAACCCCTGTTCGACGAAGAAGAGGGTGCATAGAAAGAACAACAGCGTGCAGGAAGCTGCTGTAATCAGTGTTCTCCTATATGCTGTTGCTTTCATGTTAGTTGATAATTGATAATTCTTGGATTAGAAGTGACGAATGGTCTGCTACTGCAAACCTGCCAATCTTCAAACCTTCAAGTCTGCCAATCTATTGTTCTGCGTCCTGCTTTTTGATCTCTCTGATTTTCTCTACTACCATCAATACGAAGAGGAAGAGCAACCACACGCTGAGTGTGCCGACAATGGTCACGAGCATGCGCTTGGGACTGTATTTCTTGTCGGGAACGTTGGCTTTCTCCAACCAGAACTTGTAGTGGATGTCCTCGTTCATGTCAACCTTGGTCTGCGCGGCGCGCGACTGGAGGTTGGCGAGTTCCTTGCAGTTGGCCATGATGAGCTGGTCGTAGCTGCTCTTGCGGTCGGGATGGGCGCGCAACGAGTCGTTGAGGGCGTTGATGTTCTTCTCAAGCTCGGCGCAGACACCTGTCATGACCGTGTAGGCATCCTGAGAACGACCGTACTGTATCTCGTGGCAGATGGTGTCGTAGTGGCTGGCAATGAAGTTCGCCAAGTCGGCGGACATCTGCGGGTCTTTATCGATGACGGAAATTTCCACAGCCATGTATTCGGTGCGTTCCACCTTTACGGAATGCATATAGGTCTTCGCCAGTTTGTATTGGTAGCCTTTCTGGTTGGTGTCGATCTCGTAATGCTCGTAGAGGTCGAACTGGGCGTTGGCGGCGAGCATCATCGTGGAGGAACTGAGAATCTGGATGGCGTATTCGCAGTCGCGTTCCGAACCATAGTCCATATAGTCGATGCTGTATCGGTCGGCAAGAATGGCTTTGGATACTCTGTTGGAGTTGGCGGGGAAGATTACCGCGGTGCTCTTGTATTTCGGCGTGGTAAGCAATGCCACCAGGAGTGATCCTACAAAGGCGATGCAGAAAACGATGATCAAGGTGGTCTTCCATTTGTTCAGAAATGCAAAAGCCTTGATGCCGTCATTGTTGTTTGTTGTTTGTTCCATCGTATTTGAATTGATTGTTGACAATTGACAATTGAAAGGGACTATTCCTAATAGGCTATCGCCGGGGTGAAGGATATGTTTTCAAATTCATCGGCTACGGGGGGTGCGGATGTGGCAGACTTGTTGCTGTCCATGTATTCCAGTCCTTTTACGGGACGACTGCAGTCGCTCATATTCTCCTGGATGGCTGCCACTTGTTCGGCTGTCATGGCTTGCTCGTCGCCCGAGAGGAACTTCTCTCTCCAGTAGGGGAAGGCTTCTGCCATCTCGCCGCTGTAGTAGAAGTCGAAACCTATGGCGCCAAAGGTGTAGAGCTGACCATCAACACGGATGTGGCTGCCGCCGCAGACGGGGTCTTCCTTGGGAACGGATTGCGAGAATCCAACGTTGAACAAGGTGAAGAGAATGTCGGGGCGGTTGCTGATGTCGTGGCCGGCACGTTTCCATTGGAGCATGGTCTGGTGCAGGATGCAACCGGTATAGATATAGGAATAGAGGTGGTTCTTGTAATCCACGAGACGTTTGTAGCGCTCGTTGGAGTGGTCGCCGGTCTCGAAGTCGAGCAGGTTCTCGTAGTGCTTGCCCATGTAGTACTCCGACGTGGGGTCTTTCAGATGGTCTTCCACCGCCTTGGCGGTGAACTCTTTGATGCCGTTCACGCCGTAGGAGAACTGCGACTGGACGGAGAGCACCTTTACGGGACCGAGGTACTTCTTGAACATTTCGCGCTTGGAGTTGAACAGACGAATCTGTTCGCCGATGAGGCAACCTGCGATGAGACGCGGCTCCACTCCCGACAGGCGTCCTGCTTCGTTGATGAGGGCGCTGTCGCGGAGGATGGCTTCCTTCAGGGCCTCCCATTCCACGGTGTTCATCCATGGAATGACGTTGGGAGCCTCCTGTTGGGGCTGTTGCTTGATGATGTTCTCAAGTCTGCCCATCAAGTCAACGTAGTCTTTGTTGTCTTGGGTGTAGATGTTCGACGCAGCAATCATTCGGTCGATGATGGTGGGATCATTGCTCGCCTGTGCTGCGTTCATGATGAGTTTCGCATTGGTGGGGTAGAAGCGGCCGTAGGCTGCCAGTTTCGCATATTGTGTGAACCATTGCTCTTCAATCTCTTGCTGGGTGAGGGTGGAGTCCTGAAGGGCTTCCATTTCTTCGACCGACATGAGGTAGCGATAGTTCTTATCCACTCCGCCTTTGTTGTTGGTCACCCCTAACTGATAGGCACCCCATGCGCCGAGGATGGCAAATCCGGCGAGTGCAAACAGAAGGATGACGATGTCCAATACTTTGAGCCATGGACTCTTGCGAGTCCACAACTCTTTTATGCCAAGTTTCTCAGCCATTCTACTTTCTCAAAAAGGGTAACATCCATCAAAATGAAGACAATGGCACCAGCGAGATAACCGGCTAAAGCCAAAGGAGAGATTTTCTTGAGATACCAGATGAAGTCGATTTTTTCCATACCCATTACGGCTACGCCAGCCGCGGAACCGATGATGAGCAGGCTTCCGCCGGTACCAGCACAGTAAGCCAAGAACTCCCAGAATGGATGGTTGACGGTAAAGATAAGGTCTTCACCACCCAAGGGGTACATGCCCATGGTAGCGGCTACCAAAGGAACGTTGTCGATGATGGAAGAGAGCACACCGATGATGAGGTCGATGATGAAGAATCCGATGGGCTCGTTGCCAGCCTTGATGTTCAAGAAAGTGTCGTTGAGGCCAGTAGCCAACATGCCGAGGGCTCCGCAGGTCTCCAAGCAAGCCACTGCCATCAAGATGCCGAGGAAGAAAAGGATGCTGGGGGTGTCGATATGTTCCAAAGTGCTCATGGCTGTGGGCAGCTTGACATTCTCTTTGGAGTGTTTGCGGCTGATGATTTCGGTGATAATCCATAGAACGGAGAGTCCGAAGAGCATTCCCAAATAGGGAGGAAGATGGGTGATGGTCTTGAAGATGGGAACGAATACCAAAGCACCGATGCCGATGAAGAATATCATGTTTCTCCACTTCTTGTCAATCTCGATGCCACAGTCGTCGCTTTCGGGTTTCTCTACGTCACCGTGAAGTTGGGTGCCGAGCAAAAGCACGGGAACAACCATGCAGACTATTGATGCCAAGAGGGTCTTGACCATAATGTTGACGGTTGTAACCTGGCCGCCGATCCACAGCATGATGGTGGTTACGTCTCCAATGGGGCTCCATGCGCCACCAGCATTGGCGGCGAGGATGATCATGCCGGCAAAGAGCCAACGCTCTTTCTTGTCGCCGATGAGTTTGCGCAAGAGGGCGCACATCACGATGGCGGTGGTCATATTGTCGAGTACTGCCGACAAGAAGAAGGTGATGAAACTCAGGGTCCAGAGCAGTTTCTTCTTGTTGCGGGTCTTGATCATGTCGGTGATCAGGCGGAAACCTTGATATTCATCCACCAAGGTCACGATAGTCATGGCACCGAGAAGGAAGAAAACGATTTCGGCGGTAGAGCCCAAATGGTGGGTGAGTTCGTTCTGCCAAGTGGTTCCTTCGGGAATCAATCCTGCGAAAGTGCTGGCAGAAAATGCGTAAAGTGTCCAAAGCAGTACGCCGAGGAGCAGTGCTGTCGCTGTTTTGTTGATTTTTATCGGGTGCTCAAGTGCGATGCAAGCATAGCCGATAATAAATGTGGCAATGAGAGCTACTAACATGGTAATTTTTGATTGATATTAATAATTTATTGATTGTTCAAATAATTGTCATCCCCTAGTCACTAATCACCAATCACTATTCACTAATTACTTCCTCTTAGCCTGTTGTTTCTGCATCTCCTCGGTCATCTTCTGCATCTCTTCGAGGCGCTGCTGGAACTTGGACTTCTTTTGGGGGACGTTCTTGTTCTTGACATCGTAGGCTGCCATGCGGGCGCGGACTTTCTTCTCGCTCGTAAATTTGTGAATCAGAATCATCTGCAACATGGTTATGGAAAGTGAGCAGAAGTAGTAGAGGTTCAAAGCAGCGGACTGGCTGTTGAAGAGGAAGAGCATCATGAAGGGCATGAAGTACATCATGAATTTCATGCCGGGCATGGAGGCTTGGCCTTGCTGGCTCTTCATGGTGTACCAGGTGTAGAAGAACTGCACGCCGAACATCAGCAGGCAGAACAGACTGACGTGGTCGCCATACAACGGAATGGTGAATCCGAAGTTGAGTACGGAGTCATAGGTGGAAAGGTCGTTACACCATAAAAAGGGCTGCTGACGCAACTCGATGGATGCGGGGTAGAAGCGGAACATAGCCCAGATGATGGGGAACTGAATCAAGGCGGGCAAGCATCCTGCCATAGGACTGTAGCCGGCTTTCTTCTGCAAACGGGTCATCTCCTGCTGCTTCTGCATCATTTGGTCTTGGTTGGGATACTTCTTGTTGAGGGCTTCCATCTCGGGACGCAGGATGCGCAAGATGGCGGATCCTTGGTAGGACTTGTAGGTCAGGGGGAAGAGTACCAGGCGCAGCAAGATGGTCAGCACGATGACGATGATACCATAGTTCCAATTGAACTGTTCCAGGAAGTTGAATACGGGAATGATGGCGTAACGGCTAATCCATTGTGTGAGGAAGAATCCCCATCCCAACGGAAGCATGCGCTCGAAGTCCTTGTGCATGGCACGCAGGTCTCGGTACTTGCTGGGTCCGAAATAGAAGTTCATGCCCATGGTGTAGTCGGGCTTGGCTTCGTAGGCTACACGCATGGTGCTGCTCATGTCGCAGAGATAGTTTGTGTTGGTGTCAGCCTTGTCTGTGTGGACTTCCATCTTGGCGTTCTCGAAGCGGTTGTCTGCCATGAGGATGGCGCAGAAGAACTGCTGTTTGAAGGCAATCCATTGCAGCGAACTGCTGGCGCTCTTTTCGGCGTCGCCACCACGTTTCAGCTCGTCAACATTGTCTGTGCTGGGCTTGTAGAAGATGTTGCTGTAGAAGCGTTCGGGGTCTTTGTTGGGATTGCGGCTGTTGCGTGCGCTGGGATCGACTTTCTCCTGACGGAGCATGCGGTTTTGCCAGCTGAGGTCCATGTCGGGGTTTGCCTTCACGGTCTGGTCCAGGTTGTGGAACACAATGTCGAAATCCACTTCGTAGCTGTTGCCGTTTACTTGGTAGCGGTATTCAAGGTAACTGTCGCCATCGCTCATGCTGTCTTGGGAGGCGAATGCGCGGAAGCTGATGACTACGGAGTCGTCTTTGGCGACGGTGATGGGTTCGCCTGCAACGACGCGTTTGTTGTCGACAAAGGGGACGAAAAAGAGGTCCTTGCTCTGCACCAACTTGTTGTCGGTGGTGTAGAACATCAGGTCGAGATTCTCTTCCGAAGAAGAAACCAGCTGCAACGGACGCTTGTCGAAGGTGGTGTATTCGTTCAGGATAACCTCCTGCACCATGGCTCCTTTTAGGGAGATGGCAAGTTGCATGAGGTCGTTATTGATCTGCACCAACTGGTTGTCTCCATCGCCACTGGCATTGAAGGCTCCCAGGTCTTTGCGGTTCGCAAGCTTCATCTGGTTGATGGCATTGCTGTCACCTGCCTCGATTTGGGCTTGAAGTGCCTGCTGTAGTGCTGCCAGACTGTCGGCAAGTGCTACGGAATCGTTGTAGGCTTGTACGGCGGAGTCGTGGCGTGCCTGCATTGCGGCCATCTCCTCTTTGGAAGGAGAAACCCACCACATGTAGCCCACAAAGATGAGAAAAATAAGTACCAGACCGGTGATTGAATGTTTGTTCATATAATGCGTTTTGTTTAGGTGTTTTTCTTGCCCGAAAAGCGTCCAGGGAAATGGATTTCTGCTTTCGGCTTGTAAAAAACGTTGTTTCTTTGATGCGTTACTTCTGCCGTTTTATATTATTATATAGCGTTTTATATAAATAGGTACTAAATAGCAATAAATTGCAAAAGTACGACATTTTTTGCAATAAAATAGACCTTGTGCGCTTTTTAGTTTTTTTATTTTACAAAAAAGAACATAATGGGCTATGACCAACACTATTTTGCCTTCCTCTACTTTTTTTTCGATGACCTTGGCGAACGATCATGTGCTTTATTGGAAGTGATTATGATTTAGATGTTTAATGATACACTTATGCAAGGTTGATAAACGTTTATAACTTTGTGCCTTTACTTACGATACTTTTTATTACCTTTGCAAAAAACAATTTTTAACACATATGAAAACAACTACTGAATTACAAACTATTGCTACTCAGATTCGCAGAGATATCCTCCGCATGACTACGGCTGCCAAATCAGGCCACCCGGGCGGCTCTATGGGTACTGCTGACTGGATGGTTGCCATGCAGTTCAATATCATGAAGCATGATCCCAAGCATTTCACCATGGATGGCAAGGGTCAGGATATGCTTTTTGTCTCTCAGGGTCATATCACTCCGGTAATCTACAGCACGATGGCTCGCGTAGGTTATTTCCCCGTTGAGGAACTCAGCACTTTCCGTAAATTCGGTACCCGTCTGCAGGGTCACCCCTCTACGGAACATGGTCTGCCTGGCATCCGCATGGCTTCCGGCTCTCTCGGACAGGGCATGTCGGTTGGCATTGGCGCCGCTTTGGGCAAGAAAATGACGGGTGACGACTCGTTGGTATATACGCTTCATGGAGATGGCGAATTGCAGGAAGGCCAGATTTGGGAGGCTGTAATGTTTGCAGGAGCAAAACATGTAGATAACTACATCGCTACCATCGACTTCAACCACCAGCAGATCGACGGCACTACCATGCAGGTAATGGATCTCGGCGACCTGCAGGCTAAGTTTGAGGCTTTCCAGTGGAAGGTCGTAGTCATTGCCAACGGCAACGACATGCAGCAGGTTCTCGACGGTATGGCAAAAGCCACGGCTCTTACCGGACAAGGTGCTCCTGTGGCTGTAATCCTCACCACCGAAATGGGTTACGGTGTTGATTTCATGCAGGGTATCAACAAGTACCACGGCTCTGTGTTGAGCGAAGAGGATCTGCCCAAGGCTTTGGCTCAGCTGCCTGAAACAGAACTCGGCGATTATTGATTGTCTGACGTCAACGTGCGTTAACGATGAACCCTCAATAATAATCTGTTAGCTTTGAGACGCTTTCTCTCCATAATACTGCTTTTGGCTGTCGTTTGCTCGGCAACGGCGCAACGGGAAAAACCGATGCCTGTGCCCGACAAGACGCGTGTGCTGCTGATTTTGGATTGTTCCAACAGTATGTGGGAACAGTGGCAGAGCGACGCTAAAATCAAGGTCACCCAACAAGTGCTGCTCCGCTTCATCGACAGTGTGGCGGTGCAGAACGACATCGATGTCGCTTTGCGTGTATTTGGCCATCTCAACAAGGATGCTTTCGGCACCAAGTTGGAGGTGCCGTTTGGCGAGGACAACAGCTACAAGCTGCAAAGCAAAATCAAGACTTTGGTGCCCAACGGCGGCTGTACGGCGGCAACGGCGCTTACCGATGCCTTGCACGACTTCCCCGTGTCGAAGAATTCCCGCAATATCATCCTTATCATCACGGATGGTATCGACGACAGTGATGGTAATATCTGCAATGTGGCGCGACAGGTGCAATTGAGCGGTATCGTGGTGCAGACTTTCATCTTGGGTATCGGCAATCCTAATGACTTCCAGCGTGAGTTGGACTGCGCAGGCAAATTCACGTACGTCCCCAACGAAGAGCACTATGCCGATGCTTTGTACAATATCTTCAAGCTTTCCGACGAGAAGGCGTTTGTGATGATGGAACTCGAAGACAGCGAGGGTCAGCCTCTTGAAGGCGACCTCCCTGTAGCGTTCTACGACAGCCAGACTGGCGTGGTGAAATACCTTACCCGTTGCATGGGCGACGCTCAGGATACTTTTGTGGTGGATCCTTTGGTTACCTACGACATGACTTTCTTCACGAATCCGGTCACTTCTCTGCATCATGTGGAGTTTACGCCTGGCGTAGTCTCTCGACTTAATGTCGGCGTAAGCCAAGGTCAGTTGCGCATCCGTCAGGAACAACAACGTGTTACTTGGCCTGTACCCAAACCTACTGTGCTGGTGCGTCCCTGTGGCGCTTCTTCGATTCTTGCCACACAACAAGTGGGTGATGTAAAGTTATATCTGTCAGGAAGCTACGATGTTGATGTGCTTACGGTTCCACCAATTCGACTGCAGGGGGTGGAGGTTCGGGAAAACTCCAGCACCGACCTCTCCATTCCGATGCCGGGTTTGCTCACTGTCTCCAAGCCCAAACAGATTATGGTGGGTAGCATCTTTGTGGTGGAAGAGGGTGTGCTGACCTACGTCTGTGACTTGAATCCCAACGCCATCAATGAGCGACTGGTGCTGCAACCGGGCAACTATCAACTTGAGGTGCAGCCGCAAAGCAAGGCCAACTTCAAGTCGGTGAAGACCTATAGCTTCAAAATTGACTCGGCCAAACAGACAGACCTTGTCATTCAATAATCAATACTACTTCTTTAAATTCTTAATTGTAAATTCTAAATTATTCTTGATATATGCGTACATACGAAAATCAAAAATCAAAAGAGCTCCGCGCCGGTATGGGCGAAGGCTTGGTGGAAGCTGGCAAGCAGAATCCCGATGTCGTTGCTTTGACGGCCGACGTGAAAGGCTCTGTTAAAATGGATGGTTTCGCTAAGGAATTCCCAGACCGTTTTGTTCAGTGCGGTATCGCTGAGGCAAATATGGTTGGCATCGCCGCTGGTCTATCGCTCTGTGGCAAGGTTCCCTTTGTCGGCGGTTTTGCTGAGTTCGTGACGGGTCGTGTCTATGACCAGATTCGTCAGGTGCTTGCCTACTCTAACAAGAATGTCAAAATCTGTGGTTCCCACGCTGGTATCTCTCTCGGCGAGGACGGCGCTACTCACCAGACCATGGAAGACATCGCCTTGATGAAGGCTTTGCCCAACATGACGGTGCTCGTGCCTTGTGATTTCAACCAGGCTAAGGCTGCCACCATCGCTGCAGCCAAGCACGTGGGTCCCGTTTACCTGCGTCTCGGCCGCTCCAAGATGCCCAACTTCACCGAAGAGGGTGCGCCTTTTGAGATTGGCAAGGCTCAGATGCTCAACGAGGGTAGCGACGTGACTTTGTTCGCTTGCGGCCACTTGGTATGGGAAGCCCTCGAAGCTGCCAAGACCCTCGAAACTGAGGGTATCAAGGCTGAGGTCATCAACATCCATACCATCAAGCCCCTCGACAAAGAGGCTATCATTGCTTCCGCCCGCAAGACCCGTGCTGTGGTTACCTGCGAAGAACATCTTTTCAATGGTGGTTTGGGCGACAGCGTAGCGCAGACTTTGGCAATGAATTGCCCCACTCCTATGGAGTATGTGGCTGTTGACGACAAGTTTGGCGAGAGTGGCACTCCTGATGAGATGCTCACCAACTACGGTCTCCGTGCCAAGAACATCGTCGAGAAAGTTCACGCCGTGCTGAAAAGAAAATAATCGCTATGCGTAAGAATATCGCGGTGTTTTGTGCCTCGCACAAAGGCACCAACCCCAACTATGAATCAGCTGCCCATGAACTTGGGCAGCTGATTGCTAATCAGCAGCGTACATTGCTTTATGGCGGTAGTAATTTTGGCTATATGGGTGTAGTCGCGGCCGCTGCCTACGAGGGTGGGGCAGAGGTGGTTGGCGTAATTCCTACTATCTTCTCCGACGAGGTCATCTATTCCCAGCCTGTATCTGAATTGGTGAAGGTGAAGAGCATGGCGGAGCGTAAACAACTGCTCATCGAACGCTCCGACGCTTTCATCGCCTTGCCTGGCGGTGTGGGCACTTTGGACGAAATCACAGAGGTCTTGGTCGCCAACCAACTCAACCAGTGCGACAAACCTATCGGACTGCTCAATATTGATGGCTATTATGACCTTTTCATGCAGATGATAGACAAGATGCTTCTCGATGGATTGCTCCGACCGGGATTGGAACGCAAAATCCTCCTTTCGAATACTCCTGCTGAACTTCTTAACCTATTGGATTCTTACAATCGATAATATTGTGAATTACATTCTTACAAAAAGCAAGTATGTTAGGGGATTGCAATGTGAGCGGGCGCTCTATCTGGATGTATATAATCCTAAGTTGGCATACTATCCACCTGAGGTGCTGGCTAAGTTTCGGCAAGGTCGTACCTTTGAGGCTTCTTTCCGTAGCCGGTTTCCTCAAGGCAAGGATATCAGCAAAATTCTGGGTTGGAAAATGGAAAAGTATCCCGATTTAACTCGGGAAATGCTTGCCTGCCAAGGGGAAGTGGTTCTTTTTGAGGCGGGTTTCATCTATGACGAGGTGTTGGTGCTTGCCGATGTTGTTCACAAGCATGAAAATGGTTCGATAGATGTATATGAAGTCAAGAACGGAACCGCTGCCAAGGAGGTTTTTCAAAACGATTTGTCTGTTCAGCACTACGTTCTGTCGCATTGCTTGGATCGATTGGACCACTTCTACCTCCTCTACAATGACGGCAACGATGGCTTTGTCCAGGAGGATTTCTCTCGACAGGCTGCATCGCAGCATAATGCCATTGCGGACAATATCAAACGGTTCAAGGATGTTCTGCGAAGCTTTGAACCAGAGGTTGCTATCGACGACCATTGCTCGCAGCCGTACGATTGTCCCTATCGTCGGTATTGCGAGCGTAAGGCACACTAAAGCATAAATTTGGCATCAATCCTACGATTGGTTTTTGATACGATATTGATGTTTTCAATAATTTTATTGATTTCATCAATGCTGTTTTTGTTTTATATTCAAAAATATGTTAGTATTTTTGCATTGTGAAACAGTTCCCCAAAAAACAAATAGAAATCACGTTTAACTTCTAATCCCCCAAAAAACACTTTCGCAATTTACCCTTCACAATTCGCGCATCACACTTCACTTTTAATTTTAATTTTTATGACCCTTCAGCAATTAGAGTACATTGTGGCTGTTGACACTCATCGTCACTTTGTAAAGGCGGCCGAGTCTTGCGGCGTAACCCAGTCCACGCTCAGTTCATTGATTAAGAAACTCGAAGAAGAATTGGATGTCGTGATTTTCGACCGCAATTCCCACCCCGTAGAGCCTACGTTGGCAGGTATGCAGGTCATCAGTCAGGCGAAAGTCATCCTCTACAACTCTCGTCAGTTGCAAGAAATGGCGCTCTCAGAGCGGCAGCGTGTGGGTGGAAATCTTCGAATGGGCATCACGCCAACCATCGCCCCTTACATCCTGCCAAAGATGTTCGCCTATCTGCGGAAAAACTATCCCGAGATCATCATCAAGGCGCAGGAACTGAATAGAGACGAGATTCTCCTAAAGTTGCGCAAGGCGGAGTTAGATATGGCCATAATGTCTTTGGCGCGCAAGGAAGAAGACCTGCTGGAGATACCGCTCTATTATGAAAAGTTGGTGGCGTATGTATCGCCCGTGGATCCTTTGTATCAGCAGACCGAAATCAATTCCCACGAGATACCGCGCGAGCGACTTTGGGTGTTGAAACAAGAAATCTGTTTCCAGGATGAGTTGCCCGAATTTTGCGACAAAGAATCTTCTCACACCGCCGTCTATGAGTCAGGCTGTATGGCGGCGTTGATCATGATTGTTGATGCGAATGGCGGCTATACCGTTGTGCCCGAACTGCATATTCCTCTGTTGCGCGAAGCCATGCAACGCAACATCCGTCCGTTGGTCAATCCAATCCCCACCCGCGAGGTGTCGCTCTTTGTCCGTAAGGACTATGTCCGCGAAGGCATGCTCAATGTCATCGCTGACGCTGTCAAGACCATCGTTCCACCTGAAATGCTCGACGAGCATATCTGCAAATACAAGATCAGGTTATAGATGTCTTTGCCTTGACATCGCAAAGTGGAGTTGTTGCGGATTCCGCCCTTTACGTAATTTGCAATTACATCCCAAGTTTAAGGTCTGAGATATTGAATATTCTCAATGCCATGTAACTGAAATTAGAATCAAAAATAAAGCCTTCCTTGATATTAGGGAAGGCTTTTTATTTCTGACTGTTTGGAGACTTATCAATAAGCGGGGAATGCGATTTCGCGTTCGATGACTTGATAGGGGGTGCCGTTGCGGTAGATGGTCTGGCGCACCCAGTTGTCGTCCTCGTCGTATTCATAGATGTAGCTATGTTTCCAGTTGAGGTGCTCATCGTAGTTGAAGGAGGATACCTCGATGCAGTTGTCGTGGTCGTCGTAGTAGTAGGTGGTGAGGGCTACGAGGAACTCGTCGGCATCGTAGAAACGCCATTCGATGCGGTTGCCACGGTTGTCGTATTTGTAGAGGTAGTGCTGACGTAGGTTGCCTTCTCGGTCGTAGAACTCCAACTCGGTGTTGTTGCCGGCGTTGTCGTATTTATATACGCGCTTCTCGGTCATGTTGCCCTGGTTGTCGTAGCTCTGCTCCTCGACAAGTCGGTTGTTCTCGTAGCGGGAGGTCTCTTGCTTGGTCATCTGGTTGCTGATGAAGTTCGTACGCTCGATGCAGTTTCCGTTCTTGTCGTTGAGGTAGGCGGTACGTGCGGTGAGTACGTTCTTGGCGTTGTATTCGTTCCAACCCAAATTGTAGCCATTGACGTCAAAATAGTAGGAGAACCAGGTGTATTTGCCACCTTCCTCACGGCGATAGCGGTCTTGGAAGTTGCCGCGCTTGTCGAAGGTTACGGAATCGACGCGCACGAGGCGGCGACCGTTGTCCTTGCCTCCGCGGAGGTCGTAAGTGTATTCAAGATAGTACAATGCGTTGCCGTTGATGCCCACTTCGGTGCGGGAGTTTTTGCGGCCGTTATTGCCTGCCAATGCGCTTCCAATTACTAATAATGTCAGTGCGAGTGCGAAATATTTTTTCATAGAAATACTATTGATATTTATTTTTTAACGCAAATTTTCGTTTTTTGTTGCCTGTTCGGCATATTTTTTTGCCATGGCTTCTTTGTCGAAGTAGTCTATCTCTTCGTCACCGTCTTTGATGAGCTTGGGACTGCGGTGTCTCTCCCAGTAGAAGAATCGGGCTGTGGCGGCAAGGGTGATGACTCCTCCAATACTGTAGCCGAGCCAGCGGGGCAGAAGGGATCCCAATCCTTCTTTCTCTGCCACGAAAAGGAAACATCCCGTGACCATGGTCATGAAAATGGCGGGAATGATAGTGAACCAGTAGTGTTTGCCTTTCCATACCAAGAAGACGGATATCGCCCAAAGGGTGACGGTGGCGAGAACTTGGTTCGCCCAGGCAAAGTAGCGCCAGATGAGGTCGAATCCTTTGGCATCCATCAAACTGTAAACCAGCACACCAGCAGTGACTAAGAAGATGGGGATGGCCACCAGCAGTCGTTTGGCGATGGGTCTCTGGTCGATTTTCATGAAATCGGCAACGATGAGGCGTGCGGAACGCAAGGCTGTGTCGCCCGAGGTGATGGCAGCACTGATGACACCGAGAATGGTGATGGTGGCTACTACGGGGGCAAACCATTCGTTGGCAATGATGCCTACCATGGCGGGACCGCCTTTGCCCGCCGATTCGGCGGCGAGCAGTGGCTCGTGGAAGAAATAGGTGGCGGCGGCAGCCCAGATAAGGGCGACGATGCCTTCGGTTATCATGGCACCGTAGAAAATGGGGCGGGTCTGTTTCTCATTGACCATGCAACGTGCCATCAAGGGCGACTGCGTGGCGTGGAAACCACTGATGGCACCACAGGCGATGCTGATGAACATCATCGGGAAGATGGGGTTGTGGGCTGCGTCGGGGTGGTCGTTGTGGAGTCCGTTCCACACTTCGGGGATGAATTGCGAAGTGGAATCCCAGTGGGAGAAGAGTGCAATGAGAATCGCTTCAGCCATGCCGAGTAGCAGGAATCCGAATGCGGGATAGATACGTCCGATGAGTTTGTCGATGGGCAACAAAGTGGCGATGAGGTAGTAGGCGAAGATGATGATGACCCAGATGAAAATGTTCCAGTCGGGCGTGAAATTGGTGTTGAGCAGCACTGCTGGGGTGTTGACGAACACTGCACCTACCAAAACCATCAGTACGATGGTGAAGCCGCGCATAAAGTCGCGAGCGCCATGACCCATGTAGCGGCCGTGAATCTCGGGTAGCGAGCAGCCTTTGTGGCGCAAAGAGATGAAGGCGGCGATGAAGTCGTGGACAGCTCCGGCGAAGATGCTTCCGAATACAATCCAGAGGAACGAGGCGGAGCCGAACTGGGCTCCCATAATAGCGCCACAGATGGGACCAACGCCTGCAATGTTCAGGAACTGGATGAGGAAGATGCGCCAAGGCTTCATGGGAACGTAGTCCACGCCGTCAGCCATCGATACGGCAGGGGTGACGCGGTCGGGGTCGATTTTCACAAGTCGTTCTATGATCTTGGAATAGATAAAATATCCCAAGAGCAGCAATATGATGGCAATGATGAAGGATATCATGGAGTTAAGCGTTAAAATTTAAGAGTTAAGGGTTAAGAGTTATGAAGTTTAGACACTGATCACAGATCACAGTTCCACGGCTTCGCGGAAGGTGGGGATGGAAATGTTTTTGTAACCCTCGCTTTCGAGGGTCTGTTTGAAATGCTCTTGTGTCTCGGCTTCGCCGTGAACAAGGAAGAGGTGTTTGATCTTGCTTTTGTTCTGACAGCTGATGTAACGCATCATCTCGCTGTAGTCGCCATGGCCGGAGAGTGACTCGATGCGACGCAACTCGGCACGCACGGTGTGGGGGTGGCCGAAGATGGAAACGCTCTTGTCGCCACGCATAATCTTGGCGCCGAGGGTCTTGGGTTCGCAGTAACCCACGCAGAGAATGGTGGTTGCGGGGTTCTCTATATGGTTGGCGATGTGGTGCTTTACGCGGCCAGCCTCCATCATGCCCGATGCGGAAATGATGACGCAGGGTTTGTGGCGCACGTTGAGTGCCTTGGATGCCTCGACGGACTGGATGTATTGCAGGCGGTTGAAGCCGAATGGGTCGGGGTCGGTCTTCATGTATTCCGAAATGTCGTCGTTAAAGCATTCGGAATGGAGTCGCATGATGTTGGTGGCGGAGATGCTCAACGGACTATCCACAAAGACGTCGATGTCTGGCAACAACTTGGAGTGTTCCAAACGGTCGAGGGCGTAGATGATTTCCTGTGCGCGGCCGATGGCGAAAGAGGGAATGATGAGCTTGCCCTTCTTTTTGGTGCAGGTGTCCAAAACAGCCATCAGCAACTCTTGCTCGGCGGTGTCGATGGTGGTGTGCAGACGGTCGCCGTAGGTGGATTCCATGATGAGGTAATCGACCTGTGGGAACGGTTCGGGGTCTTTGAGGATGTGTTTGTCGTAACGTCCGATATCGCCCGTGAAGCCCAACTTGATGGTGCGGCGACCTTCCTTGATTTCCAGTCTTACGCAGCTGCTTCCGAGAATGTGTCCGGCGTCGAAGAACTCGACGGTGAGTTCGCCTTCGATATTGAATTTTTTATGATAAGGAACGCTGATGAAACAACTCATGCATGCCTGAGCGTCGTCAAGTGTGTAGATGGGCTCTACGGGTTCTTCGCCGTTGGCTTTGCGTTTCTTGTTGAAGGTGTGCACATCGGATTCCTGGATGCGGCCAGCGTCGGCAAGCATAATGGCGCAGAGGTCGCGGGTGGCGGGGGTGCAAAGTACGGTTCCGTTGAATCCGAGTTTGTAGATATAGGGTATCAATCCCGAATGGTCGATATGCGCATGGGAAAGAATGACGTAGTCGATATCTTTGGGTTCGAACCCCAAGTCGCGGTTCATGGCGTCGGTCTCCAGACCTTTGCCTTGGTACATACCGCAGTCGAGTAGTATCTTAAGACCTTTCTTGGTGGTAATCAAGTGTTTGCTGCCGGTAACTTCCTGGGCGGCACCCATAAATTCCAGTTTCATATTATTGTAGTTTTTATTGTTGCAAAATAAAATACAAAAATACGAATTTTTACTGAATGTGAAAGGGATTATTTTGACGAATAGCGATTTGTGGGATGCGAAAGTGGAGAATGATGGGCGTTTGCCGTGGCGCAAGTGACGGATTTCGGTTGTTTTCTGTGAAAAAAAATATAAAAATTCAACGAAATTTCTTATTTTTGTAGATAACATTTTTATGTGGTGAAATACATAAAATGTTGTTGTATAAATAATAATGGTAAACGGCGACTATTGCAAAATGGTCGCAGTAGATAATTTAGTAGTATTATGGCATTGAAACGTGTTATGGTCTTGACGGGAGGCGGCGATTGTCCTGGTCTGAATGCAGTGATTCGGGGCATCGTGAAACGTGCCTCTCAGGAAAAAGATTGGGAAGTGATTGGCTGCATCGAATCGTTCAATGGTGTGCTGCGCGAACCTACCGAGGTCGTAGTGCTCGATGACAAGAGCGTTGACGGCATCTTGGTTCAGGGAGGCACCATTTTGGGAACCACCAACAAAGGAGGCCCCTTTGAGTGGCCTGTAAAGCAGGCTGACGGAAGCTGGATTGCTGTGGACCGCAGCGATGAGATGTTGCGTAAATTGCAGTATATGGGTGTCGATGCAGTCATCAATATCGGTGGTGACGGTTCGCAGCGTATCTCGTTGGGACTTGCCAAGAAGGGCTTGAACATCGTAGGTGTTCCCAAGACTATCGACAACGACCTTTCGTTGACCGACTATACCTTCGGTTTCCAGACCGCCGTCCAGATTTGTACCGAGTCCATCGACAAGCTGGTGACTACCGCTGCCAGCCACAACCGTGTGTTTATCATGGAGGTGATGGGTCGCGACGCTGGCTGGATTGCTCTGCACAGTGCCATCGCGGGCGGTGCAGATGTCTGCATCATTCCCGAGATACCTTACGACATCAACAAAATCAAGGAAAAGATAGACACATGCTACAACAAGCGTCGTGGCTCTTGCATCATCGTAGTGGCAGAAGGTGCCAAGGCGAAGGACGGTCAGGTTGTTGGTACAGTTACCGGCGAGGTTGGCTATCAGCACATCAAGTTGGGTGGCATCGCCGAGACTTTGGCAGCCGAGTTGAAGTCTGCCGGTGTGGAACACGACATCCGCTACACTATTCTGGGACACTTGCAACGTGGTGGCACGCCTGTGGCGTTCGACCGTGTGCTGGCCTCCGAGTTTGGCGTAAGGGCCATGGAGTTTGTGTTGGAAGGCCGCTTTGGTCAGATGGTGGCTTACCACCATCCCGACGTGGTGGGCATCCCGTTGGAGGAGGCTGTAAGAGAACAGAACTTGGTGGGCGCCGACAACCGTCTGGTACATACCGCCAAAGGTTTGGGCATCGCTTTCGGAGACTGATGTCCGTTAATCAATCGAATAAAATAAAAAACATATACAATGGAAACTAAGAAAATTAAAAGTGCGTTGATCTCCGTATTCTACAAAGATGGTTTGGAGGAGATTGTCAGAGCTTTGGACAAACAGGGCGTTACGATTTATTCTACTGGTGGAACTCACAAATTCATCCACGACTTGGGCATCGAGCCTGTTGCCGTGGAGTCGCTTACGGGTTATCCCTCTATTTTGGGCGGTCGCGTGAAGACTTTGCACCCCAAGGTGTTCGGCGGCATCTTGAGTCGCCGCGACATGTATAGCGATGGCGAACAGTTGAAGGAATACGAGATTCCCGAAATCGACCTCGTTATCGTGGACCTCTATCCTTTTGAGCAAACCGTGGCAAGTGGCGCTTCCGAGCAGGACATCATCGAGAAGATTGATATTGGAGGCATCTCTCTGATTCGTGCCGCCGCCAAGAATTTCAAGGATGTCGTCATTGTTCCTTCTCAGGCGCAATATGCTGAATTCTTGAAGATTTATACCGAGCAGGATGGTGCTACCACATTGGAAGACCGTCACCGTTTCGCCACCTACGCTTTTGGCGTAAGTTCGCATTACGACACTGCCATCTTCAACCATTTCAATGGCACGGAACATCAAGAGGCTTTCAAGCAGAGCTACATGCAGGGCAGCAAGCTCCGCTACGGCGAAAATCCCCATCAGGAGGGTCTTTTCTATGGCGATTTGGAAGGCTGCTTCACCAAACTCAACGGCAAGGAAATTTCTTACAATAATATCGGCGACATTGATGCCGCTTGCAGCTTGATTGACGATTTCGAGGATACCACTTTCGCCATCTTGAAGCACAACAACGCTTGTGGTCTTGCTTCTCGCGACACTTTGTTGCAGGCTTGGACCGATGCTTTGGCAGGTGATCCCGTTTCGGCTTTTGGTGGCGTGTTGATTACCAATCGCAAGATTACCAAGGATGTGGCAGAAGAGATGCACAAGATTTTCTTCGAGGTCTGCATCGCTCCCGACTACGACGAGGATGCTTTGGCTGTTTTGCGTGGCAAGAAAAACCGTATTATCTTGAAACGCAATGCTTTCAAAATGCACCAGAAGCAGTTCCGCAGCGTGCTGAATGGAGTGTTGGTTCAGGATCGCGACATGGTGGTTCCCACCGCTGCCGACATGGCTACAAGTGTAACTTCCACACCTATCACCGACGAACAGGCCAAGGATTTGGCTTTTGCTACCATTTTGGTCAAGCATACCAAGAGCAACGCCATTGTCTTGGCAAAGAATCGTCAGCTCTGCGCCAGCGGTACGGGTCAGACTTCGCGTGTCGATGCTCTGCGTCAGGCCATCGCCAAGGCTCAGTCGTTTGGCTTCGACCTCAACGGTGCCGTAATGGCAAGCGACGCTTTCTTCCCCTTCCCCGACTGCGTTGAAATCGCTCATGAGGCTGGCATTACTGCTGTGGCTCACCCCGGTGGCTCCATCCATGACCAGGATTCCATCGATTTCTGCGAAAGCCACAAGATGGGTATGGCCATTACGGGAACGCGCCACTTCAAACATTGATGTCCAAAAAACATTTCGGGTGAATGAGAATATTTGTCATTTTTTTTGAAACAAAAATCAGCATTCAATCGTAAATACTAAAAATTGTAAAAAAATCAACTTTGTAATTCCATATTTTAATGGGTCTATTTTCATTTTTCAATAAGGAAATCGCTATGGACTTGGGTACTGCCAACTCCATCGTGATTTGCAACGACCAAGTTGTGGTTGATGAGCCATCCATTGTGGCTGTTGACAGGGTCCACAACAAAATTATGGCTGTTGGTAAGCGTGCGCAGCAAATGGCTGGCAAAACCGACAACCGTAATCTCGAAACGATACGTCCGCTCCGTGGCGGTGTGATCGCCGATTTTGAAATGGCGCAGCATCTGATTCGTGAGCTCATTGGCATGACAAATGTTACTCGTTCGTTCTTGCCTCCTTCGTTGCGTATGGTGATTTGCATCCCTTCGGGCATCACCAACGTCGAGGAACGTGCTGTTAGGGAGTCGGCCGAGCAGGCTGGCGCCAAGGAAATCCGCATGATCCACGAACCCATGGCCGCCGCTATTGGTATAGGAATCGACGTGTTGGAGCCAGAAGGCCACATGATTGTAGATATCGGAGGTGGTACCGCCGAAATAGCCGTCATTTCTTTGGGTAGCATTGTCTGCAACAATTCCATTCGTGTGGCGGGCGATGAATTCAATGAGAATGTGAAGGAATACATGAAACGTCACCAGAACATGGTAATTGGAGAGCGTACTGCCGAACGCGTGAAAATCGCCGTTGGCGCAGCGGTGTCGGAGCTGGATGATCCACCAGAGGATTTCGCCACTTTGGGTCGCGACTTGCTTACGGGTCTTCCCAAGGAGGTTTCGGTAAGTTATAAGGAAATTGCACATGCGCTCGACAAGTCGATCTCGCGTATCGAGCAGGCCATTCTCGACACCTTGTCGGCCACGCCTCCTGAGTTGGCAGCCGATATCTATAAGAATGGCATTTATATCGCCGGTGGCGGATCGTTGTTGAGAGGCCTCGACCAACGTATCGCATCAAAAACCAAGTTGAACGTGCATATCGCCGAAGATCCTTTGAGAGCCGTTGCTCGTGGCACGGGTATCGCCCTGAAGCATTTCGACAAGTTCTCCTTCTTGATTCGATAATAACGATTAAAGTAGATAAAGAGATAGCCGGCGCATGCGCCGGCTATCTTAATTTATAGAGTGATGAATTGCCTTCTCGGGAGGTTATCCTGTCGTGTTTGTCTTTGGTGCGGCCCCGCCCTGAAAATGTGTCTCCCATTGGAATGGGTTTATTGGCGAGATAAAGGGTCGCCGCTTTTTTATATGACTTCGGGTGAGCGATTAAATAGTTGGGGCGCGGTCCGCAGGACCGCGCCCTATTAAATAAGTCTCAAAATACAACCGTTAGAGTGCCTCGGCATAGGCAACCATCTTCTCGGCGTCGTTGCGCTCGATGGATTCGGGATAGTTTTCAATGATGGTATTGAAACATCTCAAGGCTGAGGTCTTGTCGTTGAGGTTGAGCGCATAGATGACACCTGCTTTGAAAAGAGCGGCAGGGCTGATGACGAAGTTCTCGTTGATCGTGGCTGCTTTTTCGTAGTATTTTACGGCCTCTTTGTCGTTGTTCAGTTCTGCGTTGGCGTCACCAAGAAGCATCAAGGCTTCGGCTTGGGTAAAGGTGTCTTTGCCTTTGTAGGATTTCAAAAGGTCGATGGCTTCTTGGTTTTTGCCAAGACGAAGCTGGCATACGCCTGCGTAATATTTGGCGAGGTTGCCAGACTTGGTGCAACCGTAATCGTCAATGATGTCGGCAAATCCAAGATGATCGTCATTGCCGTTGAGTGCCAATTCGTAATCGTTGTTCGAAAACCATTGCTCGGCGGCGAACATCTCTTCGGCTGCTCTTACGTTGCGGGGCTGTACATAGAATTTGGAGATGGCGAAAATGCCGATAATACAAACCAAAATAACGATTCCGGCAATGCAAAGAGGTTTTTCGTATTTTTCAAAAAAGTTTAGGACTTTGCCTGTAAAACCAGTTCCTTCAATAACTTGAGTGTTCTCTTCGTTTTGTTCTTTCATGATGGATTTCTTTAATTTGAGTGTGCAAAAATAGTCATTTTTTTTGTTATATAGGAATTTATTTTATGGATTTTTTTACTTTCTTGTCTCAATGAGGGTTCGTAACAATGAGAATATTTGAATATCAATTTTTTTTGCGTGGCCCGTATCTCTCGCTGTTTTGAATTTTTTTTTTGCATTATAGGATTTTTTTATTATTTTTGCATTTTATTATAGGTACTATTAGTTGGTTATGAATATAGGTACGCAATATTTGGGTCTGGAGGTCAAGAGCCCGGTCGTGGTGGCTAGTTGTGGTCTTTCCTGTAGCTTGGATAATCTCAAGAGGTTTGAGGACGCAGGCGCAGGCGCCGTAGTGTTGAAGTCTGTTTTTGAAGAGGAAATCATTTTCGATATCAAACGAAATACTCATGTTGTTGCACCGGTAAACAATTATGGCGTGAGTTATGATTATATTTCTCGCCATGTGGCGTTCGACTCCATGCAACGCTACTTGAATTTTGTCGCCGAGGCGAAACGCTCCTTGTCGATTCCTTTGGTGAGCAGCATCCATTGCTATTCCTACGAAAATTGGGTTACCTATGCAAAACAGATTCAAGAGGCTGGCAGTGACGCGTTGGAAATCAACATGTCGCTGTTGCCTTACGAAACCGCTGTGGGTGGCGATGATGTTGCAAGAGCCTTCAACGACATTGTGTTGACGCTGAAAAAAGTCACCACGCTCCCCATTGGGGTGAAAGTGGGTGCTCATTTCACCGATATGGCTAAGTTTATGCAGCAGCTTTCGTGGATGGGCGTACAAGGTATCACCCTATTCGCCAAGGAAATGCCACTGGATGTTGACATTGAAGCCGAGGAAATAAAATATGGCCGGCACTTCTCGCATCCTGAGGAACTTTACAACACATTGTTGTGGGTGACCCTTTTGAGCAAGCAGGTGCGTTGCGGCATTGCGGCATCGTCGGGAGTTTACAAGCCGGACGATGTTGTGAAACTGATTCTGGCTGGTGCCGAAACCGTCCAAGTGGCCTCTTGCCTCTATCAGAATGGGTTGGACTATGTTCGCCAGCTCAACGATGGATTGGCGCAGTGGATGCAGTCGAAAGGCTACGATTCATTGTCGCAGTTCAGGGGCAAGTTGGCGATGAAAGGAAGTGAGAAAAACTCACTCCAACTGCGGACCCAGTTTATGGCTTATTACGATGAGATTTGACACTGATTTTTCGAAATAAATTGTTTGCTAAATAATACTTCCATGGAACTAAAACGACTATTTGATCTTTTGGATTACCGAAAAGAAACTCAATCGGAACGTGCTGTTTTTGTCGCCAAGCAAAACGGCGAATGGCATAAGGTTTTTATTGACGAATATATCGACAAGGTTAACAAGATAAGCTATGCACTGCTCCACAAGGGACTGCAAAAAGGCGACAAGGTTGCGCTGATTTCCGCCGACAGGCCTGAATGGAATTTCGTGGACATGGCCGTGCAGCAGATTGGCTGTATTTTGGTGCCCATCTATCCTACAATAAGTCCCGAAGACTATCACTTTATCTTGACAAACTGCGAGGCTAAGTGCATCTTCCTTGATACAGAATCGTTGCTGAAAAAACTCAAAGACGTTCTCTCTGACTTGGAAAGCCTGAAGGACATCGTGCTTTTCTCCGAACTGAAAACACCAGAAGAGCATGCCGACTTGGCCGCCGTGCGACCGATTGCCTCTTTTGCGGAAATGCTCCAACTGGGCGAGACATACGCTGATCCCGAAAAGGTGCAGCAGCTGAAGGATTCCATCCAAACCCGAGATGTGGCTACGATGATCTACACGTCGGGCACTACGGGATTTCCCAAAGGCGTAATGCTTTGCCATGAGAATATCTTGGTGAACATTCATGGTGTAGAACATACGCCAAAGCACTATTTCACCAGAGCAATGAGTTTCTTGCCCTTGTGCCACATCTACGAGCGCATGATGAACTATTTCTATCAGTACATGGGCTACGAAACCTATTATGCCGAGAATGTGGGCAAGGTGGTGGAAAACATGAAATATGCCCGTCCGTACATGATGACTGCCGTGCCGCGCTTTATCGAAAAAATGTACGACGGCATCTATCGCAAGGGCGAAAAAATGAAAGGCCTCAAGAAAAAGATTTTCTATTGGTCGTTGAGTCTTGCCACCAAGTACGACCTCGATGGCACAAGTTGGTGGTACAAGATCCGTCGCCAATGGGCCGATGTGCTGGTCTATCATCAGATTAGAGAGTCCTTTGGTGGCTGTTTGGAAATGTTCGTTTCGGGCGGCAGCGCCATCCAGCCACGTCTGGCTCGATTCTTCTCTTGCGTTGGAATGAACATCTACGAGGGCTATGGCCTCACCGAAACGGCTCCTGTAATTGCAGTGAGTTCGGCGGCTCCTCATGGCAGAAAATTGGGCACGGCGGGATTGCCTTTGCCGGGCATAGAAGTGAAGGTTCTGGAGGGCTCAAACGAAATCGTGTGCCGCGGAAAGAACGTGATGTTAGGCTATTATAAGAATCCTGAACAGACGGCCTTGGCTATCGACAGCGAAGGTTGGTTCCATACGGGCGACACGGGCGCCTTCGAGCCGGAAGGCCAGCTGCGCATCACCGGAAGAACCAAGACAATGTTCAAGACTTCCATGGGTAAATTTGTCAATCCCGAAATCTTGGAGGAGAAATTCAAGGAGTCTCCTTTTATCTTGGACATGATGGTGGTGGGAGAGAACCAGAAATTCGCCGCAGCAGTCATCGTGCCGGATTTCAATTTCTTGAAAGATTGGCAGAAACGCCACGGTATCAACTGCGCAACTCAAGATGAAATGGTGCACAACAAGAAGACGCTGGCTCGTTTCCGCAAGGTGGTTGACAAGTACAACAAGCAGTTTGGAGCTACAGAACAGATTAAGAAATATGTTGTGATCAACGATGTTTGGGACGTCCAGAACGGTTGCTTGACACCTACGCTCAAAGTCAAGCGTGCGGTGATTGCGGAACGTTGCAAGAAGGAAATAGAGGGGTTGTTCGCTTGATGGATGATTGCTGCCGTGAGACCGAAATATTGTTTTGACTTTTATTTAAAAATTTTACTAATAATTAATTAACCAGATGACTATGGAAACACAAGAAAAGAATGGAAGCTTTTTCCGTTTCGAAGACCTCAGGGTTTATTCAAAGGCAACAGATTACAGCAATTGGCTGATGGCAAATTTGCGCAATCCCGACAATGAGATGCAACGTTGCCTCGCAAATTCTTTCTGCCACTCTTCGTTCGACATCGCGTTGAACATCGCAGAAGGTTCGTCACGCAGCAAGGCTCAGTTCGAACATTACCTGAAAATCTCCAAGACCGCCATCCGCGAATGTGTCGTTTTTACTTCGGTGGCTACCGACAGAGGCTTGCTTGACGACACCCAAAAGGAGCAGTCCCGTACCATGCTTGTGGAACTCACCCGCATGATTGGCGCCTTGATTATCTCTTTGCAACGCGGTGGCAGCCGTCGTTCCGAAGAAGACCGTTTGGAAGGCAGTGATCCCGAAGAACAGATGGATGCCTTGGATCGTATTGACACTAACTTTTAGTGAATTACGATGGGTAGGCGGTGGCGTACCATTGCTGCAGTCGTTCACGTTGCCGTCTTCTTATCCACTTTTCATTACTAATTATTCATTTTTTGCTACATGTACCCTCGCTTAGAAAAACTACGATTTACCGATACGGGCAACTTCTTCCTTATAGCAGGTCCTTGTGTGATAGAGGATGCTGAAAGCCCTTTCCGTATTGCAGAACGCCTGTTGGAGATAACCGACAGCTTGCAAATCCCGTTCGCCTTCAAGGCTTCTTATAAAAAGGCCAACCGATCCAGGGTTGATTCTTTCAGTGGCATAGGCGATTTGGAGGGGCTTGAAGTGTTGCGCGCCATCCGCGAGAAGTTTGACATTCCTGTGGTGACGGACATCCATGCCGAGGAAGAGGCTGCCTTGGCGGCACAGTATGTAGATGTGCTGCAGATACCCGCCTTTCTTTGTCGTCAGACCTCCTTGTTGCAGGCTGCCGCTGAAACAGGCAGGGGGGTGAATGTCAAGAAAGGACAGTTCCTCTCTCCCGAGGCCATGGTGCATGCAGTTGATAAAATCCATCATTTTGGTGGCACCGACATTATGCTCACGGAACGTGGAACCACTTTCGGCTATCAGGATCTTGTGGTGGACTTTCGTGGGGTACCGGAGATGAAGAAAAACAATGTTCCGGTGATTGTCGATATCACCCATTCGTTGCAGAAGCCCAATCAGGTGGCGGGTGTTACGGGTGGCAATCCCGAAATGATTGAGACTATCGGTCGCGCCGCCGTGGCGGTGGGTTGCGACGGCATCTTTATGGAGACGCATCCCGACCCGCAGCACGCCAAGTCGGACGGCGCCAATATGTTGCGTCTCGACCTTGCCGACAACTTGCTTCAGACTTTGCTCCGTATCCATAAGGCGGCGAGATAAAATCCAATTACAAATTACAATTTACAATTTATCACTTCCTATGCTTCTCAAACTTACCAAACCCATCGTTTTTTTCGACCTTGAGACCACTGGCGTTCAGGTGGGACATGACCATATTCTGGAAATCTGTCTCCACAAAGTCAATCCCGACAGCACCACCGAGACTCGCGTCTATCGCGTGCGTCCTGTCGATGCGCAGGGCAACACCATTCCCATTCCGCCAGAAACCACTGCCATACATGGCATTACGGATGCCGATGTAGCCGACAAGCCTTCCTTTAAGGAAATCTCTGCCGAAGTGCTGTCGTTCATTGGCGATGCCGACCTTGCCGGCTACAACAGCAACAAGTTTGACGTGCCCTTGCTGGTGGAGGAACTGCTTCGCGTGGGGTTTGACCTCGACCTCAAGAAACGCCGTCTGGTCGATGTGCAGAACATCTTCCACAAGATGGAACAGCGCACGCTGAAGGCCGCCTACCGCTTTTATTGCGACAAAAACCTCGACAACGCCCATACCGCCGCCGCCGACACTGTGGCTACCTACGAGGTGTTGATGGCTCAGCTCGACAAATACCAAGGCGTTGAATATACCGATTCCGAAGGCAAGACCTCATGCCCAGTGGTGAACGATATTGACGCTTTGAGCCGCTTTACCTGCAATTCCCAATGGGCCGACTTGGTGGGTCATATTGGCTACGACAAGCAGCATCAAGAAATCATCAATTTCGGCAAGCACAAGGGCAAACGCGTAGAACAGGTGCTCAAAGAGGAACCGGCCTATTACGATTGGATGATGAAAGCCGACTTCCCGCTTTCCACCAAGCAGGTGATGAGCGACATCAAACAGCGTATGCAAGACCGCAAGATAAGCGACCTCAAGCTGCATTTCGAAGGATAGGACTGTGATCTGCGAACGGTGATTTGACAGTTGATTCGCGTCAGTTCGTCATTCGTCATCGTAATCCCACTCTTCATTATAATTCTTATTTCTAATTGATCAATGAAGATTCTCTGTGTGGCGCGCAACTATGGCGCTCATGCCGCTGAATTACATAATCCTGCGCCTTCCGAACCGGTCTTTTTTCTTAAGCCAGATAGTGCCTTGTTGCCCAAGAATCAGCCTTTTTTCTACCCTGATTTCTCCAACGACGTCCATCACGAACTGGAAGTCGTTGTCAGGATCGACAAGGTGGGCAAATGCATCGAGGAACGTTTCGCCTCTCGTTACTACAGCGAGGTGGCGTTGGGATTGGATTTTACCGCTCGAGACTTGCAGCAGCAGGCCAAATCGGCGGGATTGCCTTGGCTGTTGAGCAAAGGCTTCGACGGCGCTGCTGTAGTCGGCCCGTTTGTGAGTCTCGCTTCTTTGGACAAGGACGTTGACAATCTTTCCTTTGTGTTGTATCGCAATGGCGAACGCGTGCAAATAGGCAACACTGGTGATATGCTTTTTTCGGTTGACAGGCTGATTTCCTACATCTCTCGTTTTATGACGCTCAAGACAGGAGACCTGATTTTTACCGGAACGCCTTCGGGTGTGGGTCAGGTGGCCATTGGCGATGTGCTGGTAGGAGAATTGGAAGGTCGAGAGCTGCTTCGTTGCAGAGTGAAATGACGTAGGCGGTCGCATCGGGTCAAATCGTGCGTCTGATTTTGAAATTTCATTTTTTTTTCTTAACTTTGCAATTGTAAATTAGAGATCTGGGAACATATAATTTAATAACCGAAAACTTAAAACTTTATCACATGAGCATGGTCGATTATTTTGCAGCCAACCCATCCATTTCCAACATTCCGGAACTTTTGGGTCTTAGTCATTCCAATCCATTGGGAGTGTTTTTGGTAGTACAATTGATACTCATTCTCTTGGTGATGGGTGCTATTTCGTATTTCGACTTTCACATTCGCAACAGGGGCAAGATGAATTACTACCCCATCCTTTTGTCGCTTTTTGCTTTTGCGTTGGTACTCATCTATTATTATTGCTTCCAGACTGATTTTCCGAAACTGTATTATGGCAAGTTCGCCACTTCGAAACCGTGCATAGGCTGGTTTTGCCAACATTCCATACCTGTCGTGGGCTGGGTTGTGGCTATTATAGGCATGGCGGCGCTTATCTTTGTAATCTATACGCTGCTTACCGCATTGCTGCAGTCGATGGCGGGCTTCTGCGAACGTACGTCGATGCTTGAGGGCAAGCCCTGGAAAGAGTGGAAATCGGCCATCTCCATTTATCTTGTGGGCGTGACCGCGGTTGGAGTGTGTGCCTATACCGGCGCTAAGGCTACGCCCTGGGTGCTTTTGGCTACGCTTGTCGTTCTTGTCGGTTTCGTTATCGGAAAGGTGATTGCCGATATTGTGCGCTACCACAAAGTGGGATGGTCGTTGCTGATGGGACTTTTCTTCCTTTTTGGCGTCATGGCGGCAGTGATGCTTACATTGGAGTGCCTGAACGCGTCAATCTTCTTGCTCATCATACTTTTGGTGCTTTTCAGCCGCGCCAAGGCCAGCAAAAAGCAACCGCAAGAGGAAAAGAAGTGACGCTTTCTGCATTGATGCCGGGTGCCGTTTCTTTCGGAAATGAATTTGAAATGAAGTTTTATGATTGATTTCGTTGCGGCTTGTGTAAGCAATATGATTGTATAACCCTATAAAAATCAATGCTATGAAAAAACTGTTTGGTTTCCTGTCAATTGTTTTTCTATTTTCCTTCACTGTTGAGGCCCAGAGAGTTGAAATCCCTTCGGGCTATCAAGGATTTCTGGATTATAGCACCAGTTATTGCCCCATAAATGGTGTTACGGCCATTGAACTTTCCACTACGCACGGTTGCTATTTTACCGACAATGCCTATATCGGCATGGGAGTTGGTTTAGAAGGCAGTAGCGATTGGTTTTTGATGCCGCTTTTTGTGACTTTTAAGTATAACTTCTCATACGACAAACCCTTTACCCCAACGGCTCAGATACGTATGGGTTCTTATCTCGGCGATGAGATTGGACTCTGTGGCGACGTGGCTTTTGGATTGCGTTTCGGCACAAGAAGTAATTTGGCTTTCAACCTGACGTTTGTTGGTTCGCTGTTCCAACCTATCGACTACGGCTATTATTTACTTTACGATGATTATGGTGGTTATTACGATAGGTATGAGGTGCACTATCCTTCTGGATTTGGTATCCGTTTCGGCATTGAGTGGTAGGATGACGAGACTCTGCAAAATGGCAGTACTCGCAAATGAAATTATTAAACAATTAAACGATAAATAATTAAACAGAAAAGAAATTTTTAACTGACATATTATAAATCATGGCGTTTGTTGTATATGGGCGATAAAAACGAAATAATATTATATCAACCCGATGAGGAAGTCAAATTGGAAGTCCGAATTGAAGACGACACCGTTTGGCTGAATCGTCAGCAATTGGCTATATTGTTTGGCAGAGATGTTAAAACCATAGGCAAGCATATAAACAACGCATTGAATGAAGAGTTATGCAATATTTCAGTTGTCGCAAAATTTGCGACAACTGCATCCGACGGTAAAACATATCAGGTAGAATACTATAACCTTGATATGATTCTTTCGGTTGGTTATAGAGTAAAATCATCGAGAGGCGTTGAATTCAGACGTTGGGCAAACAAGGTCCTGAAAGATTACTTGCTTCGCGGTTATTCTATCAACCAACGATTTGAACGGCTTGAGCAACGTGTTGCCGAAACCGAAAACAAGATTGAGTTCTTTGTCCGCACATCGCTTCCGCCTGCGGAAGGCATATTCTATGATGGGCAGATATTTGACGCGTACAAGTTCGCAAACGATATGATTCGTAGCGCGAAACAACGCATAGTACTGATAGATAACTATATTGACGATTCGGTGCTTGCTGTGCTTGACAAGCGGGCAGACAATATTGAAGCATATATTTACACAAAAGAAATAGACAACAAACTGAAAATGGACATTGACAGGCACAACAGCCAATATAGGAAGATTGATGTCCGTCTTTTCAAAAATTCGCACGACAGGTTTTTGATTATTGACAACAATGTTTATCATATCGGGGCTTCCATTAAAGACTTGGGCAAACGGTGGTTCGCCTTTAGCAAGATGGAAATTCCTGCTGATGAAATTATTAAACAACTAAAATAATAAAGAATAAAACAGAAAAATATAAACTGACATATTATAAATCATAGCGTTTGCTTGAAATTTAAAATGAAAGAAAAAAACAACATAGTACAGAGTACGATTGACGCATCATTTCTTGCCGAAGTGAAGCACATTGTTGAGCAGGGACGCCAACAAGCGTACGCTTCTGTAAGCCAGCTGATGATTGAAACCTATTGGAAAATAGGCGAGCGTATTGTGTTGCAAGAACAAAAAGGAGCTAACCGTGCCGAATACGGAACTCAGCTAATCTCTCAGCTTTCTGAAGAATTGACGCGGACATACGGCAAGGGATTCAGTGGAAGATATCTAAGAGCATTTAGACAATTTTATCTTGTTGTTCCAGATTTTGAGATTTGGAAATCGCGATTTCCAAATCTCACATGGACACATATTCTCAAAACTTTACGAGTAACAGATACAACTGCAGTACGTTGGTACTTGTCAACCGCCTCGCAAGAAATGTGGAGTGTGCGCACACTTGACAGAAACATATCCACGCAATATTATGAACGCCATTTCAAGCAACCGCAGTTGGTTAAGAATACCGAGAAAGACAATAATGTTGACAAGTTGGAAATTCTGAAAAGTCCAATCATGGCAGAATTTCTCGGATTCAGGCAAATATACATTTGATGCCTACCGAAGAAGAACTCCGCAGGGAGATAGAAGCACAAAAAGAATTGTTTAACTTACAAAACGAAAAGATAAAATAGAGTAAAGATTTTTAACTGACATATTATAAATCATAGCGTTTGCTATTTGTTCGAGTACACTGAAACGTAGGAAATTTCAAGTAAAACCGAGGACAGATTGCGGATGTTCACAAAGACGTGGGCATTCTTGTCTGTTTTACCGGTTTCCTACGACCGCAGTGTTGGGCAAGTCTCGCCCACGTTCTGTGTTCGTAGGGAACAAGTGACAGACGCCGAAAAAAGCAAATGCGTATGGCAGAAGAACAAAAACAGCTAAAGGAAGGTTACATTGTTGATTACATTTCTGGAGAACAGGTCAAAGCGTCGCCAGAAGAAGTTGAGGCAACGCAAGTTTTTTCAAAAATTTTGGTAGAAGATTATCAGTATGGTAAAGAATACATAATTACCAGACCACAACATCGTATCAAAAAATCTCCTTCTGACAAACAAGGATATCCCTTAGATATAACAGTTTTCGAAGATGAAAAGCATACAAAAATCAAGATGATTATTGAGTGCAAAAAGTCAACCGAAAAACTTGACGAACATATTTCTCAACTTCAAGCGTATATGGCATTGTCAAATGCTGAAATTGGTGTTCTATTTAATGGTATAGAAAGTAAATTTTTCCATAAAATTATTACTGATGATGGATTCGGATTTGAATCAATTCCAGCGATACCAAAATTTGGAGAAAAATTAGAAGAAATAGGGCTATATTACAAAAAAGACCTAAAACCTACACATAATTTAAAACCTGTGTTTAGGGAGTTAAAAGGTTGGATTAAGGCTAACGGCAATGAGGATAGAGATGATATAATTGCAAGTCAAATTGTCTTGTTAATGCTATGTAAGATTTATGACGAACGATTTACTCCGTTGAATGAAAAGGTTAGATTTAGAGCATCTTTATCGGACACGGATGATGAAATTTCTAATCGTATTCATAATTTGTTTATATCTACTAAATCTAAGTATGACGAAGTTATAACTGAATCTGAAACAATTTTATTTAACGGGAAGACATTAAGAGGAATTGTTGGAAGATTACAAGCGTTTTCAATCATAAATACGGATAGAGATTGTATGGCAGATGCATTCGAAGTCTTTATTGATAAAGCTGTTAAAGAATCTGAAGGTCAATTTTTTACACCTCGAAATGTTATAAAAACAATTATTACGGCTATTGATATTAAGCGAAACGGTAAAATAATAGACACTGCATGTGGAAGTGGGGGCTTTTTGGTAGAAGCACTTAAGCGCATAGAAGAACTCGTTAATGAAGAAGGTGAGCGATGCGGCTGGAGTGATGAAGCTAGAAAAGAAGAAATAAAAGCTATAGCGATTAAAAATATTAGAGGATTAGAAAAAGACTCTTTCCTAACAAAACTATCAAAATCATATATGGCTATTTTGGGAGATGGAAAGGGTGGTATATTTCAAGAAGATTCTCTTGAGCAACCCACGAAATGGAATTCACGCACACAAGGTGAAATCCATTTGGGTTCTTTTGATTATCTTTTGGCTAATCCCCCATTCGGGAAAAACATTAAAGTTGAAGGCGTTGAAAAATTAAAACAATATACTCTTGCGTACAAAATAGGTAAAAATGGAAAAAGTAAGTTAGTAGAAAGTGGTAATGTTTCATCGCTATTTCTAGAGAGAAATATTCAAATGTTAAAAATTGGGGGTAAATTGGGAATCATTCTTCCAGAGCCTTATTTTGCATTGCCTTCATATTTTGACTGCATTGACTTTATGATAAAGGGAAATTGTATTGAATGGATAATTGATTTGCCTCAAAATACATTTAGGCCACATAATAATGCAAAATGCTGTGCTATAATAATTAAGAAAGGGTCTCCACAAGGTGACTTTATTAATATGGCAGTAGCTCAATATATTGGACACGACCATCAAGGCCGTCCTCTTCTTGACAACGATGGGAAGATAAAAGATGATACGACTCAGATAATACAAGAGATCCAAGAAAGACAAGCTAATAATGGTGTGCTTGTTAACAATTACAAACGACAACTAACTTTTCAAGTAAAAGCTCAAAAAGTAATTGAATCAAAAATTCTTGTTCCAAGATATTATTGGGAAAATTCTTTTGCTCTAATTGAAGAAGATGCGAATAACAAAGGAATTTCTTTGTTATCTCTTCAAGAACTTATAGATAAAAAAGTTATTACTTATTTTAGTGGGCATGGCTCTCCTAAAGGAGATACAAAAGGATTAGGTGATATACCGTATATCCGAGTTAAAGATATTGTTAATTGGCAGCCGTATATTGATGTGACTTCTATGATTCCTCGTTCAGAATATGAGTCAATCTTTAATGATAAAAAGTCATTAAAACCCAAAGATATTCTTTATGTAAGCCGAGGAAGTTATAGAATTGGCAGTGTTGCTATGGTTTCTCCTTATGATGGAGAAATGTTATTAACTCGCGAGATTATAGTTATACGACTTAATGAGGATAATAATTATGGAATTACCCCAGAGTATTTGTTGTATGCGTTGTCTCATAGGTATGTGTGGGATCAATCGCAAAACAAGGTTTTCTATGAGCCATGTCTACCTAATATTGCTAATAGATGGGTAGATATCAAGATTCCAATTTATAATGATGCTAAAGTTTTTGAAAGTGTTAAATTAAAAGCAAAGGCTATAGTTGAACAACAATGGAAATCGAAAGAACTTATGCAGTTAATGAGAAAAGAAGATGATGCATATTTGATATAATTAACCGAATTGCTCAATCCAATAATATTGGTGATTAATTTGTTGTGAATCAATATAGAATGTAAAAATAATATCCTTTTCTCTTAATTGGTGTTTTAGTATAACAACTGAGATTTTATCGCTGTGATAAAAGCGTGGTAACGACAAACGGCGAGCTAGAGCTCGCCGTTGTTCTTTTTGAAGTAATTATTTCCTAGTCCTCGTAGCTGTAGTCGAGAATTTCGATGCGGCGTTCCATGGCGGCTTCGGGACTATAGACGGAATTGGGGTCGCGGGGGTCGGCGGAGACGTTGCTCAGTGCCTGCGAACTGCCGTAGGGTAGTTGCTTGATTTTGAGTGCGCCACGGTCGATGTAAGGTTTGAGTCGTCCGTTGCGCCATTCGCGTATTTGGTTTACTATGGTGGAGATGCGTCGTTTGGAGAGTGCGTCGTTGTAGGCGGCGCTATGGACAGGACTTGCATAGCCTTTCACGGTAAGGCATACGGTGTGTCCTGCGCGGAGGTCTTCGGCAAGCATGTCGATAAAAGCCTCAAAGCGGTCGCAGTTGTTCTTGATTTCGTGGTCGAAGAAATAGTCGAGCGCCTTGTAGATGGAGTCGCGCTGCAGCGAGTCGGGAATGTTGGAATAGGCTTCCTTGTATTTGTCGCGCAAAAACATGTATCGGTTGTAGGTCTGGAAATAGGTGGTTGTGGAGTAGTTGTTGTCGGAATGGGGATCGGGCTGGTCGTTGTGGAAATAGAGTTTGATGGGGAAGAGCGAGCGGATGGGCTGTTGGTAGGGCACGACAATTTCGGGTTCGGGTGTTTTTTCTCGTTTGGCAATCTCCGTCTTTTGGGGTGTGGGCTTGTCGAAGGTGCGATGCCAGATGTAGATGTCGTTGCAGCAGAAAGAGTCTTTCGCGAAGTACGACTCGCTGCGGTTTGAGGCGAGGAATCCCGTGTTTGGGTCGAGAGGCGAAACGGTGAAATAGTTGTCGTTCTGGGGCGAGTTGAGCGTAGGGCCGAGGTTGACGGGCGTTGCGTATTGGTCGCGTTGTCCGTTGGAGGAATAGACGTCGAAATTGCCGTTTCCGCCATCTTTGTTGGAACTGAAGAAAAGCGTTTGGGAATCGTCGTGGTAGAAGGGCGTGATTTCGTCGTCGCGAGTGTTTACGGGTGCGCCGAGGTTGGCGGGAGTTGAGTATTGACCGTTGGAGTATAGCGTGTACCAGATGTCATAGCCGCCGAGTCCGCCGGAACGGTTTGAGGTGAAATAAAGAATCGTAGTGCCGTCGTGCAGGTGTCCTACAGCGGGGTGCGTGTTGGTGCAACCCTTGAGGTTTATGGATCCGGGCAGGCGTTTGGGGTGTTTCCAGCTTCCGTTTTGGCGCTGCATGGAGTAGATGTCGCAGGAGATCTGTTCGACGTCGGGAGAGCAGTAGGTGAAATAGAGCATGTCGTTCTGCTCGTCGTAGGCTATGTTGTAGGTGTTCTTTGTCAGGCTGTTCATTCCCCAGTTGCAAGGTGTACCCTCTTGCGGACGTCCGTTCTTGTCCAGTTTGGCCTGATAGATTTGTTGCAAAACGGCGTCAATGGAAAGAAAGTTTCCCAGTTCTTGGGGATTTTGCACCGATGCGTAAAGTATGGTGGAGTCGGGCAGGACAATGGCTCCAGACTCGCTGCCTTTGGTGTTGATGGCGTGTCCGATGTGGCTCACGTTGTATGTCTGGGCTGTGAGTCGGACGCTTGTGGCGGTAAATATGAGTAGCAGTGCGATGATTCTGCAAGCCGTTACATTGTTGAATTGGGGAACTGTTGGTTTGTTGATTTGAGCCATGGAGATGAATTTGAGTGTGGAACAAAAGATTCAATATATCAGTAATTTGTATTACATTACAGGGCAAGGAAGTGATTTGTGTCGTGTTGAGGTTTTTGAAAGTCGATAGACCAGGGCGAGTTCTATGGCGCCGAAGGTGTGGGTGGCAGGGGTGAGTTTGGAGAGGTTGGCATCGTAGTTGATAGAGAAGATGAACGCATTGTAGTCAACCGAAAAATTGAGCACAAGGGCGTCTCTGTTTCTGTAGAGTATTCCAGCCGAAAGGCTTAATGTTCGTTGAACGCTTTCGTCGATGTAGTATTTCAAATCTGCCCCGTAGAGAAATTCGCTGTTGGGTTGCTGGTATTGGATGGCTGCGACGGGAAGAATGGAGATGGATTGGTTGTATCGGTATTCGAAGCGAGTGTAGAGGGTGAAGTGTGGTTGGAGTCGTGTCTGGTCGAGCGAGAGGTAGGATATGTTGGGTCGGTTCAGGTTTCGGGCCGAGAACCCTACTTTGGTGTAGAGGTTGGTGTTGGGCTGGTAAAACCAAGCAATGCCGGCTCCTATTACGGGGTAGTTGGTCTTAGTCTGGTCAATGTTCTCGTTGGGGTCGTAGAATTCTATTTCGTCGGTGTTGAATCCCGCCTGGCAATATCCGGCTTCCGCGGCGAAAGAGAGGTAGTTGTTGTTGCGTCCGTTGAGCGAGAAGTAGTAGCTGATTATGATGTTTCCTGCGGTGGTTCCGTAGTTGAGAGTGCCTGCTTGGTCGTGGTAGAGCATGAAACCCAGGTTGAATCCGCTTCGGTGGTAGGGGTTGCGATGGAGCGAGAATTCGCCGGAGGCGAGAGCTGTTTGATAGGGTGTGCTAACCGAGGACCACTGGGTGCGGTAGGCAAGTGCGAAACGGCCGATGCCGTCGAAAAAGCCATTGTAGGCGGGGTTTAGTGCTACTGGATTGATGTCGATTTGCGAGAAGTGTATGTCTTGAGCATGGAGTCGGGGGCAGTTGAGGAGTGCTATAAGCAAGAGGACGTTGCGCAAAACGTGAAACGTTGTGGTCTGTGGTCGGTGAGCAGTGAAATGTGATTGGACGTAAGACATAGGACATTTGACGTAAGACGCACACCTCTTGGTTTTCTTAGTGTGAAATAATTATATTGATTATCAATTTATTGTTGCAAAATGTCAGTTAAGTTATCCTCTTGCATAAGGGGGCAGCGAGATGTCGGCGAAGTCGTTGTGAAGGTATTTGAAGTATCCGGCGATGCCCACCATGGCGGCGTTGTCGGTGCAGAACTGGAATTCGGGGATGAATACGTCCCAATGGTGCTTGGCGCCGAGTTGGGTGATGCCTTCGCGCAGACGGCTGTTGGCCGAGACTCCTCCGGCAATGGCTATCTGGCGCACGTTGGTATGGAGTACGGCTTTTTCGAGTTTCTTGAGCAGGAAATCGACGATGGTTTTCTGGATTGAGGCGCAGAGGTCGGCTTTGTGGTTCTCGATGAAGTTGGGATCCTTTGCCAGTTCGTCGCGTACGAAGTAAAGGAAGGATGTCTTGATGCCGCTGAAACTGTAGTCGTAGTTGGGAATGTTTGGCGTGGCGAAGTGGTAGGCGTCGGGGTTGCCTTCCTTGGCGAGGCGGTCGATGATGGGTCCGCCAGGATAGCCGAGATCCATGATTTTGGCAGCCTTGTCGATGGCTTCGCCAGCGGCGTCGTCGATGGTGGAACCTAATGCTTCAATGTCGAAATGGCTCTTGAGCAGCAGTATTTGGGTGTGTCCGCCAGAAACGAGCAGGCAGATGAATGGGAACTGTGGCACTACGCTGGAATCGTCTTTCTTGATGAAGTGCGAGAGTACGTGTGCCTGGAGGTGGTTGACTTCCACGAGCGGCTTGTTGAGCGAAAGCGAGAGCCCCTTGGCGAAGCTTACACCAACCATGAGGGATCCCAGCAGGCCGGGGCCGCGGGTGAAGGCGATGGCGTCAATCTGTTCTTTGCTGATGCCAGCCTTGGAGATGGCTGCGTCAACGACTGGCACGATGTTTTGTTGGTGGGCGCGAGATGCCAACTCGGGCACCACGCCGCCGTACATTTCGTGTACTTTTTGGGATGCGATGACGTTGGAAAGAATGCGGTCGTCGCGGAGCACTGCCGCCGAGGTGTCGTCGCAGGAAGATTCTATGGAGAGGATGATGGACATGGGGGAGAAGATTAGCGGATTAGCGGATTAGGAGATTTTTGGGGATTCCTACTATGAGTTAAGATTCGAGGTTCCTAGTCACTGTTTCCCTTGCGGGTTTCGTCCTCCTGTCGTTCGTAGGCGCGGATGATGCGTGTTACGAGGCGGTGGCGGATGACGTCGCTGTTGTCGAGCTGGATGACGCTGATGCCTTCGATGTCATGGAGTAGCTGTGTGGCTTGCACGAGACCAGAAGACTGATGTCGCGGCAGGTCGATTTGGGTGACGTCGCCAGTGATGACGAACTTGGCGTTGCGTCCCATTCGGGTGAGGAACATCTTGAGCTGTGAGGGAGTGGCATTCTGCGCTTCGTCGAGAATGACGAAGGCGTTGTCGAGTGTGCGGCCGCGCATAAAGGCGAGGGGCGCTATCTCAATGGTGTTGTCTTCCCAGTAGTTGAGGAGTTTCTGCTGAGGAATCATGTCGCGCAAAGCGTCGTAGAGCGGTTGTAGATAGGGGTCGAGTTTGTCGCGCAGGTCGCCAGGCAGAAAGCCGAGGTTTTCGCCGGCTTCCACGGCGGGACGGGTGAGGATGATGCGACGGATTTCCTTGTTTTTGAGTGCCCTTACGGCGAGCGCTACGGCAGTGTAGGTCTTGCCTGTGCCGGCGGGACCAATTGCGAAGACCATGTCGTTCGTCTTTACGGCTTCAACCAGGCGTTGCTGGTTGGGTGTGCGGGCTTTGATGAGCAGGCCGTCGCGACCGTGTACGAGGATTTCCTCGTTGGTCTCTGCTTCGGGCGAAGAACCTTGGCTTTCGACAATCTGCATGATGGCGTTTTCGTTGATGCGGCCAAATTTGTCGTAATAGACTTTCATTGCCTCGAATTTGCCTTCAAACCAGTTGATGTCCTCTTCGGCACCGATGGCTTTGAGCATTTCGCCGCGCACAATGAGCTTGATTTTTGGGAAAAGTACACGCACAAAATCCAAAAGCTTGTCGTTGGTACCCCAGAATCGCGCGTAGTCGATTTCTTCAAGCGAAAATATTTTTTCTATAGTTTGTTCTGTCATTCGGTAAAAAACAATAACTTGTAAATGGCTGTCACGGACTTGGTGTTAAAAAGATAGTATGGTTGGTTCGCTGTTTTCTGTCCATAGTTCGCAAATTGCAAAGTTACGAAAAAATAGTGATTTTTAAGAGTATATTCAAATCACTTTTTTTCTGTATATTTGCACTATGATTTGTTGTGGTCTTTTGCGAGCGTAAATGGTCCGGCAATTCAAATCGTTTTTTGTTTTTAATCCTTAATTTTTAATTGATTATGGCATATACTATTGGAATCGACATGGGAGGCACCAATACCGATATGGGTCTCGTAAGAAGTGATGGCGCGATTGTTTTGCGTCGCAATATCCCTACAAACGCTTATACACAGCTGGAGCCTTACGTCAAGGATATGATGGCGGAGATTAAGTCGATGCTCGACGAGCAGGGTGTGGAAATCGACGGCATTGGCATCGGAGCTCCCAATGGGAATTTCTATACGGGCTGTGTGGATAACGCTCCTAACTTGACCATCAAGGGTGTGTTGGATTTCGGCAAGGAAATCCATAAATACATGGATGTGCCGGTGGTGCTGAGTAACGACGCCAACGCTGCCGCTTTTGGCGAATTGGTGTATGGCGGTGCCAAGGGAATGCAGCATTTCATCATGTTCACTTTGGGAACGGGTGTGGGTAGCGGCATCGTGGTGGATGGCAAGTTGGTGCATGGCTCTACGGGTGGTGCCGGCGAGTTGGGGCATAATATCCTCATCCCCGAAGGCCGTCAGTGCAGCTGTGGCAGAAAAGGTTGTTTGGAGACTTACACTTCGGCTCGTGGCATTGTGCAGACTTTCTGTGAATTGCGCAAGGGAATGGGCTGCAAGGATACTAAGACGGGGTGGATTGCACCTGATGTTGCTGACAAGGACGTCACCAGCAAGATGATTGGCGATGCCGCCAATGCCGGCGACCCTGTGGCTTTGGCCACCTACGAAAAAACGGGATATCTTTTGGGCCTCGCCATGGCGAATGCCGTTACATTTTCGGCTCCGGAGGCCATTTTCTTGATGGGTGGACCTACCAAGGTGGGCGAACCTTTGCTGAAACCGCTGCGTGAATCGTTCAAGAAACACCTGCTTAACATTTATGAAGGTTCTTGTGACGTGCTTATGTCGGAACTCAACGCCAACGAGGTGGCTATCTTGGGTGCCGCCGCTTTGGTGAAGATGAAAAAGTGATCTGTGAATAGTGATTAGGCTTTACATTCTCAATTCTACAAATTATATGAAAAAAATCCTGCTGTCAGTTTGTTTGTTGCTGCTGTTTCCTGCTTGTCAGCAGCGACTTACCTCTTACGTCAATCCTTTTGTGGGCACCGACGGCCATGGACATACCTATCCCGGTGCCATTGTGCCTTTTGGCATGATTCAGCCCGGTCCCGATACCCGTCAGGGCGGTTGGGATGGCTGTAGCGGCTATCATTATAGTGACGACACTATCTATGGATTTTCACATACGCATCTGAGTGGTACGGGTTGCGAGGACTATGGCGATTTGCTTTTGATGCCATTCTCCAACCAAGAGTTCCCCTCGGACAGCATCCGTCATGAGGATTATCTTTCTACTTTTTCCCATCAAGACGAGGAGGCGCATCCTGGCTACTATGCCGTGAAACTGCAGCGCAACGGCGTGAAGGTGGAACTGACTTGCAACGAGCGTTTTGCCTGTCACCGTTATACCTTCCCCCAAGGGGGCAGGCATGGTTTCGTGATTGACCTAAATCATCGCGACCGCTTGATTTCCGGCGAGATCGCTACGGAGGGCGATTTGATAGTGGGTGTCCGCGAGAGCAACGCTTGGAATCCCGACCAACACTGTTTTTTTGCCATTCAGTTGCCTTGCACTTATCAAATGGAATTACGTGCCAATGGTACGCAGGCCATTGTTTGGCTGCCTGAGGAGACTGCGGAATTTGACCTCTATGTCGCCATCTCGGGCACCGACCAGCAGGGCGCACTCGCCAACCTGAACGCTTTCCCGCAAGAACCTTTCGATGTGATGCGTCAGCAAGCCGACAGCCTTTGGGAGTCAGCCTTGTCGAAGGTGGAAATCAAAGGCGCTTCCATAGAACAGCGAAAGGTGTTCTATACGGCTCTCTATCATTGCTATACGGCTCCTTATCTTTGGAGCGATGTTGATGGTCGCTACCGTGGCATGGACCAGACTGTGCATCAGATGCCGGAAGGCAGAAACAGCTATACCGTCTTTTCTTTGTGGGACACCTACCGCACGTTGAATCCGCTGCTGACTTTGTTGGAGCCGCAACGCACGCAGAATTTTGTCTATACATTCCTGCAACAGTTCCGTCAAGGGGGCGAACTCACCATGTGGGAGCTTGCTTCCGACGAGACTCATTGCATGATAGGCTATCATGCTGTGCCAGTCATCTTGGAGGCTTACCGTGCCGGTTTGGTGCCCGACAGCATCCAAAAGCCTTTGCTTGAGGCAATGGTGGCTACATCTAACCGTACCGAGGCGCATCGCAGCTATGCCTCCGATGGGTATCTCTGTGCCGACGATGACAACGAGTCTGTGAGCAAGACTTTGGAATATGCCTACGATGATTGGTGCATTGCGCAGTTTGCCAATGCTCTTGGCGAAGATAGTCTCTATCGGCTCTATATCCGTCGCGCCCAGTCGTATCAGAATATCTTTGATCCGCAGGGGTTTATGCATCCCAGACGCAACGGTGCGTTCATCACTCCTTTCGACCCTACCGAGGTCAACAACCATTTCACCGAGGCAAACTCCTGGCAGTATAGCAGCTATGTGCCTCACGATGTGTGCCGTTGGATTGAGATGCAGGGTGGAGAAGAGGCTGCCGAGCGTTTCCTCGATACGCTTTTCGAGTCCAAGAATGCCCTTTCGGGCCGCAGCCAAGCCGACATTACGGGATTGATTGGCATTTATGCCCACGGCAACGAACCTTCTCACCATGCTGCCTATCTTTACAATTTCTTAGGCAAGCCCGAAAAGAGCAACGCGTTGGTTCATAGGATTCTAAACGAACTCTACACCTCCCAACCCGACGGGCTTTGCGGCAACGAGGATTGCGGTCAGATGAGTGCTTGGTATGTGATGAGTGCTTTGGGATTCTATCCTGTCTGTCCTGGAAGCGGTGAGTATGTTACTGTGGAACCGCTCTTCAAAGAGGCTGTCATTCATCGCGATGGTGGTGAGAATGTGGTTATCCGCAAGTCGGATTTCCCGACTGGCAAGTTCTGGCATCCTGGCATGGATTGGAGTCTGAACGCCGAGAATTTCTTCGATGCTACTCAAGTCTCCATTCCCGGCAGCTTGCGGCAATTGCCTGCCCCGAGTTTCTCTCGTTGGGAACAGCGTTTTGAGGGGGTGGATACTTTGGAATTGCAGATGCCTGCCTTTGCCCAATCGAACGACGTAAAGATTTTCTATACACTCGATGGCTCTACGCCCGATACTGCTTCAATGCTTTATCAGCAGCCTATCTTGTTGGCGGCTGACCAGACGGTGAAAGCCGTGGCCTATTCCTCTTCACTAATGACAAGTCCCATAGTGACCCATACGGCGACCCGTTTTGTGGCTGACCGAAGACTGACCTACCTCACCAAACCCGATCCGCAGTATATCGAGGATGGCGAGCAGGGATTGATAGACCATATCTATGCCTCTACCAATTTCCGTATTGGTGGTTGGCAGGGCTGGACAGGCGATATGCAGGTGGTGTTGGATCTTTTGAAGGTGAAGCCGGTTCACGCTGTGGGGGTTGATTGCTTGGAGAGTATGCGCGCTTGGATTTTCTATCCCGCATCAATGGAGGTGGAAACCTCCCTCGACGGCGAAAACTACGTGACTTTCGGCAAAATGTCCAACGCGCAGTTCTCGCCCGAAAAACAACGCCAGGAGGAGCAGAACAGAAATCTGTTCCAAGTCAAAGGCAATGCCCAAGCCCGCTATGTGCGCATCACGGTGCACAATTTCGGCAAAATGCCTTCGTGGCATACCAGTGCCGGTGAGCAGGCTTGGCTGTTTGTGGACGAGGTTGTGTGTGAATGAAAGCGATGATTATCGAACATAAAAAAAGCGGGGCTCAAAGCTCCGCTTTATTTATGTCTGTCGGTTTTATTGTAGGGCTAACGAAACCAGGCCCTTGTTGCGGGTTGCTAACTGCAATGAATCGTTGACTCCCAGTAGTATTGTCGTCTCTTCACCGTTCCAGATGCTCGGTCTTTTTCCATAGATTGTGCCTTCATTATCGGAAAATGAATATGCCATTGTGTCGTTCCATTCTTCAACTTTATAAATGTCTTTAATAATGATATCGCCAGAATGCCAAATAGAACCATTGAATACTACAGTGGAGTCGGTGATGAAATCGAAGTGTAGGTAATATGAATTATGCCATTCATTTTCGGTCCCCTGTTGTCCATACACATGATAACTTCCATTATAGGATTTCTCAAATAATGGATTGTGTTCAATTGCTTGAGGGTTGTCATTGGTAGATTCTTCTTTTTCGCTGCATGCGCAAAAGAATCCGACAGAGAGCATTGCTGCCCATAAAAACATTAGTTTTTTCATAATAAAATTGATTTGATGGTTGATGTTATATTATTTTTTTTACCAGTCGATGGGATGAATTTGGGACAGCGTATTTTTGGATTCTTTTTACTCAGATATGTCCCATAGCACACTGCAAAAATACTTAAATTTTTTTTGATTTCTGTTTTTTTTCTTTTTTTTTTTTTTTTTTTGAACAAATTGATTATTAATCATATATAATCGTAATATAAGCATATTTATGCTATTTGATCATCACGATATTCGACACGGGACGTTCGCCGTCGTGGGTGTATTTCCCGTCATCGCTGGGGTAGTTTACCACACCGTTTTCTTCCCACCCTTTTACGTAGAGTGTGGTCGAACCGCCGCCGTCGAGGTTGATGGCGTTGACGCATCCCAGCCAGCGGAGTACTTTGCTCAGTTCGGGAAGGGTAAAACCTTCGGATTCACCCTTGAATCGACCATCCACGGTCAGCAGTAGTACAGTTCCGTCGGGTTTGATGCCCAAGGCGGTACGGTTGTGGCGGCAGGTTACAAAGGTACGGTCTTTGCGTTGTGGTACGGTGGCGCCGTTGTGCAATAGCATCGGGCCTGCAGTCATGATGTTGGCGTGTTTCAGGCTGTCTTCCCATAGCCGGTTGCTGTCGGGAACCAGAAGTGTGGGACGGCCGTTGTTCAATACGACGGTGGCATATTGGTAGTATTTTCGGTGGATGGAGTCGGTCTTGGAGGGCGTATTTTCGCCGAAGGTTGTGCCTTTGATGCGTAGGAAGCAGATTGGGTTCCCGAGATCCATGTCGAAAAAGGAACCGTTGACGGCTGCCAAGGCTTTGTGGTGTTGTGCCTGAGTGGAAACGGATGTAAGCAGCGTGTCGTGCGCAAAGGCAAGCTTGCGTGGCGAAGTGGGAGGCAGTTCAATGTAACAGATGTTTTCGGCAGCGCCAAAGATTTTCTGGAACTTGAATTGGTGTTGGTGAAGGATGAATCCGTCCAGCGTGTCGTTCTTCCACTCGGCTCGGGCGAAGGTGATGGAATCGATGCGTGGGTCGCTCTTGGCAACGGGTTTGCGTTTGGGCTGTCTTGTGGCGCCAATGCCTATCAATGTGGCGCAAAGCAGAAAAAGTATGAAAAAACGTTTCATTTAGAATTGATAATATTGAATATTTCACCTTTCGCGATGTGATGTCTGATCGCATGCACCCCGACTCATACTTGGCTCGAGAAACGTTGTGCCACTTCGGCGGCGTAGTTTTTAGAAATGGGGATTGGATCGACGCCAGGCGTGTCGATTTCGGCAAATACGCCCGTGGTGTCTTTCTGTAAGAGTTTTATGTGATGCAGGTTCACAAAATAAGACCGGTGGGTGCGGATTAGGCTGTTTGAAAGTCCTTCGATGGCTTTTAGGGTGTTGCGCAAGGCAAAGCGGACCAGTTTCCCTGAGTCTTCATAGAGAATTGTAACATAGTTTCCTGCTGATTCGATGCAGATGACGTGTTCGGCGGGCACGATAAGTCGGACATTCCCTTTTTCGTCGATGAATCGAATGACGTCGGAGCCGTCGGTTTGGTTGCTTTTCAGCATTACGATGGCTTTGTTGGCTTCGTGGAGTCGGATATCCTGCGCATGCCGTTCCACCAATATCCAATATATGAAATAGGGGTAGATGAGTATGCCTACCGATACTGCGAGGGTGCGCGGTAATATCTCGAAATAGACAACCTTGAAATAGAGCGCGAGAAATAGTGCCGAGAAGAGTCCCGAGATGATTACCTCGACGATCTGCCACACTAAATATTCAAGTTTCGTAATCATGTTGCGTCGTGTGAAGATGCAGAGCAAGGTTCGCGAAACTGCCACGCACACCAATACGATGGAGCTCAGAATGGGAATGCAGAAATCCTTGGATTTGCTCCATGTGGCGGTGGCGTTCTCGTCAATGCCAAAAGTGGGTGTGTAGAGTATGAAAAACAAAAGGAAGAACAGCCCTAAGGCAATGACGAAGATGACGTTGCTTTTAAGCGAATAGATGGTTGAGGAGACTTTCTCTTTTGAGGGGGAAAAACCATCGTTCGATAGTTGCTGCTCCATGCTTTGCTGGGGCGAGGATGTATTGGGGTCTGGACTTTTGTTTGGCATTTTGTGATTTATATCGGGTTTATCATGGCTGAGTTTTCTCTGCCGGCTTTTTCTTGAACAGGTCTTTCCAATTGTTGAATTCGTGGGTAAGCTTGAGGCCTACGCCTTGGATGTATGGTAAATCCACGCGAGTGTAGTCGTTTGTGTTGCTGCGGTTGAAGGCAAAGAGGTGGAGTTTTGGATTGATTTTGTAGCCCAGCAGCACGTCGCCCACAAGGTTCGAGGCGGTCTCTCCTTCCATCAGCTCGCGCGACTCGCGCGACTCGCCGCCGTAACCTAGCGAGGTCTCGAAATAGAACTTGTTCCATTCTTTGCGGATATCCACGTCATATTGTTCTCTCGTGAGTCCCGTGGCGGCTTTGTAACCAAAGTTGAAGTCCACGAAGTGCACGATGTTGCTTACCGTGTTGGCGAGTGTGTTGGCGGCGATGTTGTAGCCGCTTGTCAAGGCTGTTTCACCCAAATTTCCGTTGTCGAAGTTTTCGGTGACGTTGCCGTTGTAGAATTGTCCCATCAACAGTAGTGAGATGGTTTGGTTCATCATCTCTTGTTCGTTGCTACGGTCGATGTAGGAGAAGATGTCCTCGCTCAGCGTCTGGTCGGCGTTTGGAAGTCGGATGTCGAACTTCACTGTGGGGTTCTGCGATGTTCCCGAAAGCATGATGACGTTTTCCACCATCACGCGCTGTTGCGCTGTTTCGTTGCTGGTGTAGCCTGTCAGCGAGGATGTGCTGATGCGTTGCGAGTAGGCTGCGTTGATGTTGAAACGGACGTTCGAGAGCGATCCTGGAAAGATGATTTCACTGCCTGGGTCGATGGTGAAATTGCGCGTTACCAACGAGAGCAAGTTGAGTTTGATGGATCCGTTTTCGAGTTCGTAGTTTCCAACCACCGTCAGGTCTTTGCCGCCGGTGATTTGCAGGTCTCCGTTGCCCGAAGCGGTGAGGTTGATGCCTACTTGCGAAAAGTCCATGGGCATGCGCAGCTTCACGTCGGGGGTCACTGTTACGTCTAATCCAAACTGTAGGCGGTTGTTCTGACTGTTGTCTTGGCGTGTTTGGCGCTCTTTCCCATTTTTTGTCGCTTCGGAAAGGTCTAAGGTCTGGATGTCTTCGGGCGACTCGAAATGTATGAAGCTTTGGGAGGCGATTTGTTTGTTCTGGTTCATGGGTACCACCACCTCGCTTCCTGCGTTGGTTCGTGCTGAGGCGGCAATTTGTATATTGTCCAGGTTTCCGGTAATCATGCCGTCGAGCGAGGCGTAGAGCTTCCCATAGAAATCATCGGCACGTTCTTTGGCTCCCAGCAACATGATGTTGTCGGAATGCGCTTTAAGGTTGATCTTCAGTGCTTTGAGGTTGGCGTAATTGATTGCGCCATTCAAGGTAAGTCGGTTCTTTTCGGGGTCGAGAATCTTGAAGCTGTTGAAGGTGAGTTTTTGTCCGTCCAATGCGATGCTGTCGTTTATGGCATATTCCACGCCAGTGCGGTCTATCAGCAGTTGACAGCCTTTCAGCTGCGCTTTTCCCGTGATGACGGGTTTCGAGGTCTTGCCTTTGATGTTGAGTTTCCCGCCCAGGCGACCTTCGAAATGTGATGAAAACGAGCTCACGAGGGGCGCCAACGCCACCAACTCAAAGTCGTCGATTGTTACGTCGGCAGTCACTTCGCCTTGTTCCAACGACCCTTTTGCGGTGATGGAATGCAGCTCTTTGCCTGCTTGCTCCAGTCGCGAAGCTACCAAGGCGGTCAGCTTTTCTTCTGCCTGGTTCCATGTTCCGGTCAGGTCGATTTTCCCTAAGGGTTGCTGGTTGAGCGCACAGCTGTCGATGTGCAAGTCGAGGTCTGCGCCGTGGAATGCTATCTTGTTGTCGTGGCTTTCCAGATGGGCCTCGCCGGTGCCATTCAGCCAGCCGTGGAGTTTCAGGTTGTTTCCATGCAGGAAAAACTGCGAGATGCTGTCAAATGAGAAGTTGTCGAAGTCGATGCGCGCCCAGCCTTCTTTGTCGGCTTCCAACGTTGCGTTGAGCATCAAGGTCTGTTCGTCGCCTTCGGCCAGGAAGTCGGCTACCGAGAATTCTCCGTTGGCGAAAAAGATGCCTTCTGGACAGGTGATGTCCCATCTGCTTTTGCCCATTTTGAAGTTCGATTGTGCCGGCGTTAGTCTGTTGCCCGACGTGTCGCTTGCCATGTGCAGGTGGAGTATGCCTTGGTTGTCGTGTTGCTCTCCGTTCCATTCGATGTTCAGAAACGAGTCGTCTCTGCCGCAGAAAAGTAAGGCTTGAAGATTCTCGAAGAGTGGGGACCCATTTGTGGCGATGTTGTCCGATTCCAGATTGATGCGGTATTTGTCTCCCAAAGTTGCGGCGTTCATGTCCAAGCCTTGTAGGTGGATGCCATTGAAATGCATCGAGTCGCTCCGTACTAGTAGTCGCATTGATTCGGTGTAGTTGTAGCTTCCTTCAATAGTTGTGCCGTTGGCTATCGCTATTTTGGGAACGAATGTCCGAAGCAGATTCTCGCTGTTTCGCAATGATACCGTGAAGTTGAATGATTCGTCGCAGATGCTTTCGTATTCTTCATCCGTTGCCCGCTCGTGTCGGTTGTAGTATTCGGGCAAGTATTGCGCTAAGAAATGGTTGACAATCAATGGAAGGTCTTCATAGTCGAAATATCCGTTCATTGAGCAGTCCAACACATCGCTGTTCAGTGTCAGATGTTTTTGGCGTGCGTTTTCTTTCACGTTCATCGAAAGGTTCATCAGCGATCCGGTCTTGTTGTCTAACTTGAATCGTGTGTTGGAAAGGGCGAGGAAACCGTTGACTTCCATATCGCGAAGTCCTGGATTTTTGTGCATCACGTCCAGTTTCCTGATGTTGAAATCGGTTCGCATATGGGTGGAAACCATAGAATTGTGTAAACTCTTGCTGCCTTCTATCAATTGGTCGAGATGGCAGTTGTCCAAGGTCATGTCCAAAGAACCCGCATAGCCATTCTTCAGGTCGATATTGCCTTTCAGGTTTAGCCCTATCAAAGTGTCTTGAACCTTTAGCGCAGCCTCAACAATTTCGTTGCGCAGTGTGGCATTCAATTCTATGTTGTCTATCGTATTGAACTCTTTGCTTCCATCTTTCAGCGTGGCGATTGCGATGTTGTGCAGCTTGCCCGACGCAGTAGCGTCGGCGTCTTGCAGAGATGTGCCTTTGCCGTTGATGTCTATCTCGAAGCCGCCTCGGTCAACGTAGTCGTTGGGCAGCAACTTTGCTAACCCGAAGTTTGAGGAAGCCACCTTGCCGCCAAATTCCATCTGTTTGTCGGGACGTTTCATCCAAAAGTCGCCCGTGATGTTGCCTACGTTGCTGTTCACGTCCACCGCAGCTGTGCAGTCGTGGAAACCTCCATCCATCTGGGCGTTGATGTCCAAAGTGCCAAGTGTTTTGATGAGTGGTAGCACTTGCACATCGTAGCGGTCGGGGTGCTTCACGGCGGCGAGATCGTCGTAGCTGGTGTGCATTTCGCTGATTTTGGCTTTTATGGTGGTGCGGTCGATATGGGGCAATCCAACGATGTGTCCGTTCAGGTGCAGATGGGTCTCTTTGCCGAAGGCTATCTCCACCTCGTTGGCGTGGAGGTCGGCGATGGTGCCGTAAAATACGCCTTCCATCTCTATGCGTTCGTCCATGCCCCACAGTGTGGGTGCCCAATAACCGGCGTCGCTCATCGACAGCACCGTTCCGGGTTTCATGATGAGCGAATGTTTCACCTTGTTGCAGTAGTCCTGCATCTCTTTCCACCCGTTGTATTTCAGCATCACGTCGCAGAGCATGTGGGTGCTGTCGGTGGTTAGCTCCATGTTGTCGAAACGGATGTTCTGCTTGTTTACCTGTACGTCGCCTGAAAGGTCCTTTAGATGCCAGCCCGAGCGTTCATCGGCCTGGAAGCGTACAAAACGACAGTCCACGTCGCCTTCCACCACCTTGATATTCTTGATTTTGGCCTTTATGTGCTCAAAATCCATGTGCTGGATGTTCACGCCATTGTCGTAGCGGTCGTAGGAGTGTCCCTTTAGATCTTGTTTGTAGTGTACATCGCTTAGAACCAATTCGTTTACATCTACTATAAACGGAGTTTTGGGTTTTGCGCTTTCTTTCGATTCGGAACGGAAAGCATCGATGATGTAGTATAGGTTGATTTGTCCGCAAACGTTGCTGAAACCCAAGTGGTAGTAGGTGTTTTTGATGTGTACTTTACTGAATTTTAGATGGTTGTCTTTGAATGGAAATTCCTTGAACCAGCAACCTATGTAGTCTGCATTGGTGATGCTGTCTCCTTCGGGATTCACCAGAACCACGTTGCGCAGCACCACATGCCCTAACGGATTGATGTGCAAGGATCCGATTTCCACTGTGCCGCCACTCTTGTTGGAAACATAGCGCCCTGCCAATGCTCCTAGGTACGATTGCACGAAGGAAAAGTTGCAGAGCGCAATCAGGATGTAGAGTCCCAACAGCGTGCCGCACAATATCTTCCCTGTTATTTTGAGTCCTTTTTTCAATTCAAAATAGGCTATTACACAATATAACCTAATCTAAATAACAAGAAAAATCGTTTTTTATTATGTATTTATTATTAATTGCAGAAATATCCTTTCTCCTCAGTCACTAATCATTAATCATCAGTCTCTATGTCAATTTATTTTCGTACTTTTGTTCCCACTTTTGACTTGTAATTGTTGTCGAACTGTTGCTCACTCGTGACTTTTAATTCTTAACTCATTAACTCTTAACTGAATTCATGCTTACCTATCCTAATTGCAAAATCAATCTCGGACTCCATGTCGTTTCCAAACGTCTCGACGGCTACCACAACCTCGAAACTCTTTTCCTGCCTGTTCTGTTGACCGACGAGCTGGAAATCAACATTTCCGAAACCAATAGTTTCTCTCAGGACGGCATCCCCATCGCTGGCGCTTCAAACGACAATCTTTGCGTTAAGGCTTATAATATTTTGCGTGAAAATTTCCCCAATCAGGTGGGCAATGTCGCTATTCATTTGAAAAAGAACATCCCCTTCGGCGCTGGCTTGGGTGGTGGCTCCGCCGATGCGGCTTTCACACTTAAGATGCTCAACGAACTCTTTTCGTTGCAGTTGTCCTCCGTCCAATTGCGTGCTTTCGCAGCCCGTCTCGGCGCCGACTGTCCCTTTTTTATCGACAATCAGCCGGCTTACGCCACGGGTATTGGTGACCTCTTGGAACCGTTCTCGGTCAATCTTTCGGGTTATATGCTTTTGCTCGTCAAGCCACAGGATGCAGTGAGTACCAAGGATGCTTATTCGGGTATTGTGCCACGCGACAAACGTGCAGACATCAACCATGTGGATTTGAAAGTGGCGTTGAGACAACCTGTTGATTTGTGGAAAGAAACGGTGGTCAATGATTTTGAGGGTTCCGTGTTTCCCGCCCATCCTACCATTGCCGCCATCAAGCAACAACTTTACGATTGTGACGCCACTTATGCCGCCATGTCGGGCAGTGGCTCTACGGTTTTTGGATTATTCAACAGCATGAACGAATCTGCGCTCGCCAAAGCTGAATCCGCCTTCGCCGATACTGACTATTTCCTCCATGGTTCAAAGCTTTGACAATTAATAATTAATAAGATTCTTTCAGTCTCCAAATATCTCTTTCCATGAAAAAAATCGCTTTGCTTTTAGTACTATCTTTTTTCACTTTTGCAGCTTGCGAAAAAGATGAAGAAACTCTTGCACCCAACGGAACCAACCAGGACAATCCTCCTGCACAGAATGAGGAACTTTTGCGCTTTGTGGGTTCCTACAATTTGAGTGTCGATAAGCTTGCGGTGTATGTCAATGGCGAGCAATCGGAGTATTCGCCCGAATCGTTTACGGGTTCCATTACCATCGAACCTTCTGAAACGTCAGAGGACTCTTTGATTGTCAAGGGCAGTTTCGTGATGTCGGGAACTTCGTTGGAGGTTTATAACACTCGTGCGGCTCTTGACGACAATGGCTCTTTGCAGTTGGACGCCAACCAACTCACGGTGCCGTCGGGAATGCTTGTCACGATGGAACACAATCCAATCAGCTACGACCCGCAGCAGTTGGTGTGGAATTCTTCCATGTCGATGGACTATGGCACGACTTACCACATCGTTTATGAGTTGCAGAACACGGCTACGAAGTAGTTTGGTATAAATTCGCGTTACAATTGTCCGTTCACCGCTCTACAATGCGATGTTCACGCCGAACGTGACGTCTTGCATGAAGTCCATGATGGAGAGGTCTCCGGTGCGCAAATCCATGCCGAAGTTACTGGTGTTGTGGATGTCTTCTTTTTCGGAAACCATCTTCTTGACTTGCTTGTGGCTGTAGCCGAAACCGAGAAAACCGAGGTTGAGGTCGATGGAGACCTTGTCGGTGAGTTGGTAGCTTATTCCGGGTATGATTTTGGCGAAGAGTTCGGTAGTCTTGCCTTTGTCGATGTCTTGGTCTAAGGAAGCGTCGTCGATGAAGGCGATATGTACTGTTCCGTTGCTTTTGTTCATGCCGACCTGTAATTCTGCAAAGACTCCAAACTTGTTGAATTTGATGCAGGTGTAGCGTCCGTATGCGGCCAGCTTGAAGGTGTTGTATTTCTCTTGTTCGTTGGTTGTTTCCGTATAGATGTCGGCGCCGCTGTAGTGGTTCAGGGTGTCGCCGTATTTGTAGCCAACCATCAGGCCCGCTTGCAGACGATCGTTGATCTGGTATCCGCCGCGCAGGTCGAAGCTGAAAACGCGCTCTTTCATGTTGTCGGCGCGCATCTGTCCGTCGTATTCGCTGTTGTCGTTGATAAGACTCGCACCGATGGAGCCTCCGATAATGAATTGTGCTTGTGAAGTGATGGAGATGAATGCCAAAGCGGCAAGAATTAGGATTTTTTTCATGGAAGTATTGTTTGAATAAAGTGCAAAGGTACGAAATTTTGGCGAACCATGAGACGAAGAAGGCGGAATAGTTGGACTAAAATCCATGCTATTCACAATTCGCAAATCACAATTCACTATGTCGATTTATTTTCGTACCTTTGCAATTTATCTGTGCGTTGCACTTCACGGAATAAAATATCTAATCAATTTACAAACTAAAATCTTCTTTATGAAAAAGTGCTTTATCTTTTTTGCGCTACTTTTAGGACTTTCGTTATCGTCCTATGCTCAATATCAATTACAAAACCCTGGTTTTGAGGAGTGGGAAAGCGGCAATGTCTCTGCCGAACCATTGCACTGGAACTCTTTCGCTACCAGCGATGGCGCCATGGCTATACTTGCCAGCACCCCGCACCATTACCACCGCAATGGCGGCAGACCCGGCACCGATGGATCCTCGTTTCTTACCATCTATTCCACATCCATCATCGGTATCGTGGCCAATGGCAACATGACTACGGGCCGCATCCATGCCGCCGAGGCAAGTGCCACATCTTCTGCCAACTACAACTACACGCAGCGGTCCAACCCTGATTTCTCCCAGTCATTTACAGCTACGCCCGACTCGATGTATATCTGGGTCTCTTTCTATGCCGCTGACGAATCTACGCAGGCCTCTATCTCCGCATTCTTGCATGGCAACTGCGACTTCCAGGATCCCAACGACAAGAACGACCAGTCGAAATATGCCGCCCAAGCCATCGCACATTTCTCTCGTACCACCGCTTCGCGCAATATCTACTCTTGGCAGCAGATCAAGGTGCCCTTCGTCTATGACGGAACCGCCGAGCCTGCCTACATCTTGATGTCGCTCACTACCAATAAGAACCCCGGCGCCGGCGCAGCCTACGACTCGCTTTCCATCGATGACATTCAGTTTATCTACAGCTCTTGGCTCTCCGATATTAAGCTTAACGGTGCCACGTTGGATGGTTTTGCCAAGGATCGTATGCACTACAATGTAACTTTCGCTTCGGTTGAGGCTATGAATGCCGCGCAGTTCCAGTTTGTTACTGAGGTTTCTGATGCCCAAGTCAATGTCAATCCCACGAGTGCCGACTCTTCGATTTCCTACGAGGTTTCTGTCGTCGCCGAGGACGGATCCAGCCGCACCTACACCATCGACTGCACTGTGAGCTCCGTGGGAATCCGTGAGGTTGCCATCAATTCTATCGCCGTCTATCCAAATCCCGCCACTTCTGTCGTAGTGGTCCGTGCCGACAATATGCGCCACCTCACGCTTTGCAACTTGCTGGGACAGGTCGTGTTGCAGCACGACTATGAGACTCCCATATCTACATGCGAACTAGATGTGACATCTATGCCAAGAGGCGTTTATGCGCTGACCATCGACGGCAACACTACAAAACTGGTGGTGGAGTGATGAGATTGAAGGTAAAGAGTTAACATCCCCTAGTCACTAATTCCAGATCACTAATTAATAAATACATAACTATGGTTGATTACAAAAAAATCGGTTTGGTAAACACCCGCAAGATGTTCGCCAAAGCAGTTGATGGCGGTTACGCTATCCCCGCATTCAATTTCAACAATATGGAGCAGATGCAGGCCATCATTCAAGCCTCCGTTGAAACCAACTCTCCCGTTATCCTTCAGGTCTCCAAGGGTGCCCGCGAATATGCCAATCAGACCTTGCTTCGCTACATGGCTGAAGGTGCTGTGGAATATGCTAAGGAACTTGGTTGCAAACACCCCGAAATCGTGTTGCACCTCGACCACGGCGATAGCTTTGAAACCTGCAAGTCTTGCATCGACATGGGCTTCTCCAGCGTTATGATCGACGGCTCTAGCCTTCCTTACGACGAGAACGTTGCCGTTACCAAGAAGGTTGTGGAATATGCTCATCAGTTCGACGTTACCGTTGAAGGTGAACTCGGTGTTCTCGCTGGCGTTGAAGACGAAGTCTCCGCTGCCGAAAGCCACTACACCAAACCTGAAGAGGTTATTGATTTCGTTACCAAGACGGGTGTTGACTCTCTCGCCATCTCCATCGGAACCAGCCACGGCGCTTACAAGTTCACTCCCGAACAGTGCACCGTTGACCCCGAGACGGGTCGTCTGCTGCCTCCTCCTTTGGCTTTCGACGTTCTCGAAGCCATCGAGAAGAAGCTCCCCGGTTTCCCCATCGTGCTCCACGGTTCCAGCTCTGTTCCTCAGGAAGAGGTTGATACCATCAACGCTAACGGTGGCTGCCTCAAGGCTGCTGTGGGTATCCCCGAAGAACAGCTCCGCAAGGCTTCCAAGAGCGCTGTTTGCAAGATCAACATCGACTCCGACAGCCGTCTCGCTATGACCGCTGCCATCCGCAAGACTCTTGCCGAGAAACCCGCCGAGTTTGACCCCCGCAAATACCTCAAGCCCGCTCGCGAAAGCATGAAGAAACTCTACATGCACAAAATCGTCAACGTGCTCGGATCCAACGACAAACTCATCGAAATGTAATTTCTTTTCGAGATAATGCAAACGAGGGGGGCAGGGAACCTGCCGCCCTCGTTGTATTAGATTGGTTTATAAGATAAACCAACGAAAGAATGTGTCAATGCTGGAATCTTTCTTCTTTCACAAATCGTTTTAGCATAAAGGCGAGAAAGTAGGGGAATGTAATGAGGTTGCCATTTTGTCCGATATTCTTGTATCCCAGTTTGATGCCAAACTTGATGTCGGGGTATGACTTGTGGTCATCCAAAAGTTTACGTAGCGACTTGGTCGCTTTGTCTTGAGACTTAACCTCTATGCTATTTTCTTGATGCATAGAAACATTATTTTCACAAAATTCCGATGTTTTTAGGATCAATTTTCACAAAATTCCAATACTTTTGTTGTGTTTTTCCACAAAATTCCAAAAATATTTTAAAGAATAGTGTCTCCCCGATGGAAATGATGGCTATTTATAGAGTGGTTTTTGTGGTCGATAATTTGCCCACAAAATATGGGAACTTGGTGCATACTTGTTTTAGTTTTTCAGGCATCCGATAGGTACTACAAGGACTCCGTCTTTCCTTCGATAGGCGTAGGACCCTACAGCCGTAAGGACCATCATGAACGAGGGGACGTGCATCTTTGTGGTGTCTATCTTTTTTGACAAGGCTATCAGATTTGCCGCACCTTCATTGATTTTTGTCTCCCCTCCAAGTTTGATTTCGATGAGTCCATAATCTCCATTGCGCAAATGGACTATGGCATCACATTCGTTTCCCTTGGAGTCTCGGTAATGATATACGTTGCCATCCAAAGCGTCGGCATAAATTCGCAAATCCCGCACGGCCATGTTTTCAAAAAAGAGTCCGAATGACTCTAAGTCGGCCAATAGCTCTTTGGGACCGATGCCTAGTGATGCGGTTCCGATGCTGGGATCTACAAAATGTCGTGTCATACTTGTCCGTATTGCGGTTCTGCTTCTTAGGTTGGGATTCCACGCAGGAATGTCTTCAATGACGAACATGTTTTGAAGTGCATTGTGGTAATCGGAAACGGTGTCGTCACTAATGGAACTGCTGTCGTTGGCTTGTATGTCTTTGCATATAGTGGTGAATGGTACCGCTTGAGCCAAATTCCGTGTGTAGGAACGCAATATCATTTTAGTTCTTTCGGTTGACCGTCGGATGCTGTCTATGCGATGGATGTCGGTGTTGACAACGGCATCGTAATAGTCGAAGGCTTGGTCGAGTGCGATGCTCCCTTTGTGGACAGTGGCTTGTGGCCAACCTCCACGACATAGCAAGTATGCTATTTGCTCAAGGTCCAATTCGTTAGATGTTATTTCAATGTCTTGGTTTTGGAAGAGTGTTTCTAGTGAAACAGTACCTTTTGATTCCCCGGATTCGTATAGACTCATAGTTCGCATTCTCAATCGGGAAATACGTCCAGTACCACTATGCACAAATTGATTTGCATCGGGTGGAACAGATGATCCTGTTAGAATGAATTGTCCGAATTCACCTCTACGATCCACTTCAGATCGTACGGAGTCCCACAACTCTGGCAATACTTGCCATTCGTCAATAAGACGAGGTGTTTGGCCTTGCAAAAGTACTTTTGTATTTATTTCGGCTATTTGACGACTTTGTTTCAGTATTTCGCTGTCCCCTAAATTGAGAACG
>JAZLKZ010000008.1:0-3060 GCA_045597845.1 Bacteroidales bacterium
AAAGACCATGCCAAGAACTTGCAAGTCGAGGAAATCGACCCGCGATGCAACGACGTAGAGCATCTGACTCCACAGATTCTGAGCACCGACGCTGAGGAAATTCTACGTTTCGCCACACAATGCAAACAGTTGGGCTACAAGGAAATCAACTTGAACATGGGTTGTCCGTTTCCGCGCGTTGCCAACAAGAAACGTGGCAGCGGCTTGCTTCCCTATCCTCAGAAAGTCGATGAAGTGTTTTCGGCCATTTTTGAGAAAATCGATGTCAAATTCAGTGTCAAATGTCGTCTAGGCTATTTTTCGCCCGATGAAATCTATCCTATCATCGAGGTTTTCAACAAATATCCGCTCAGCGAGCTTATCATTCACCCACGCATCGGCAAGCAACTCTACAAAGGCGAAGCCGACGTTGAACGATTCAAGGCGTTGATTCCCAACATAAAAGCTCCGTTGGTATATAATGGCGACATCGTATCGGTGGAAAGTTTCCAACGCATCAGTTCGATGGTGCAGCCTGTTAGCGACTTTATGCTTGGGCGAGGACTTCTGTCGAATCCATTCTTGGCAGAAGATATCAAAGGCTTTGAAACCGTGTCTGTCGAAAAGCGTAAGCAACGGCTGCATGTTTACGCATTGGACCTTTATGAAGAGCGTTTGCGTCATGCTGGTGGCAGCCCGAAGGTGTTGGGGCGGATGAAAGAACTGTGGTCGTATATGAAGGATTCTTTCGAAGAATCGCAAGATATTTGGCGTAGAATAAAGAAAATCAACGCTTTGAAAGAATACGAGGAGGCTGTGGAAAATGTTTTCCGGTTTGCTACGCTTGCGAACAATTTTCACACTCATTCATAGGAACAAGTCATCTAACACCACTTCCGATTGTACTCGGTTGCTATACATGTTCTTTTTGACACCGTATGTAGTAATCATTGTCAGCTGTAAGGCTTTCTTCGTTTTACTATCCTCACGAAAAGTTTCTATCTTGTTGCGCAAGACAGCATCATAATCTTTGTCGATGGAAAACTCATTGATGGAGAACTTCATTTCACAAAGGTTAATAATTCGATCGCGTCGGTCAATAATCAAATCAATTTGTGCTCCTCGGGTTCTTTTTTCGCCTTCAGTTAGTTTATGGAACCATGACGACACGTTGCATTGAACAGCAGCAATACCCATGGCTCGCTTCAGTTGCTCAAGATGATAGAGACATAACTGCTCGAAGGTGTAGCCAGCCCAAGAACGTCGAGATGGATCATCAATACTATTCGACCAATAATGCGGGTCACGACCATAATTGTTTTTGACATAGGAAAAATAAAACATGCTGTAGAAATCTGCCAATTGGTAAATGGTGTCCTGCCTCTCTTTTCCAAAATAGTTATATGGACGTATGAATTCATTATTTACCAAATTTTCGAGTATTACTTTCAAGTTCCCGTTATCATGCAGTTTAGTAGCTTCAATAATCTCGTTACGCGTCAGCCCCATCCGTTTCTTCGAGAGAGCTTCCACCACTGCGATGTGATTCTGTGGTTGTTTAAAAAGCGCATCATACAAATGATTGAACTCATCCCAAAGCAATCCTTTTTCCCTGAAAAAGATGTTATCAATGTTTTGGGCATAAGACAACTGAGGATTAAGTTGCCTCAAATAGAATGGTATTCCACCCATTATCATGTAACATTCAGCAATATCGTAACGTGTCCAAACTATACCTTTTGAAAGCAGGTATTGCTCCGTTTCCCTTAGTGTGAACGGGCGTACAAAGATGCGCAGACCACAGCGATTGAAAAGACCACCTTGATTTGCAAGCAACTTGTCAGTCATCCACGAAGTAGCACTTCCACAAGCAATCAACAGAATATCGTTCTCAGCTGAAGCCCATCCATTCCAAAATTGCTCAAAAGCAGCTACGAAATCAGATTTCTCCGTATCCAACCAAGGCATTTCATCAATAAAAACGACTTTTTTCCCTTCACATCGTGTCTGTTTGAGAAGATTCCTAAGTTGGTCGAAAGCTTTAAACCAATTATCCGGAATATCGATTGGAAAGCCATATTCCTCCATCTGCATGGCAAAACGTTCAAGTTGAATGCTTTCTGGCTTGTCGTAAACTCCAGTCAATTTAAATGCAAATCGATTGTCAAAGAACTGATTTACAAGAAATGTTTTACCCACACGCCGACGGCCATATACCACAACTAGTTCTGACTCACTTGAATGTAGAACTTGTTCCAAAAGCCCAAATTCATATTCTCTTCCAATGATTTTCTGCTCCATATTGCACAATCTTTTGTAATGAATTGAGCGCAAAGATACTTCTATTTTTTCAAATTTTGTCGTTTTCTATATTAAAAATATGATTTTCCGACAAAATCAAGCAATAAAATTTGTCGGAAACTCTATTATAAAATGGACTTTCCGACAAATGTATTTTAGGGTTGCACCATGGATACGTGCTTGGCACGTCTCTACTACAGGGTCAAAACGATGGGGCAATGGTCGCTGTGCTTGACATCTGGCAAGATGTCAACCGCCTTGATTTGACTTTCGAGATTGTCAGTAACCATGTGATAATCAATGCGCCAGCCGAGATTTTTCTCGCGGGCATTGGCACGATAGCTCCACCAGCTATAACGGTTGGCTTCTTTCACCAAATGACGGAAACTGTCGATGTAGCCATCGCTCAAGAAATCGGTCATCCACTGGCGTTCTTCGGGCAAGAAACCCGACATGGTGACATGCGCCTTAGGGTTATTGATGTCGATTTCCTCGTGACAGATGTTGTAATCACCCGAAATCACCAATTGTGGACGTTCTTTCCGTAACTCATTGACATAGTGGCGGAAAAAGTCGAGCCATTGCATCTTGAAATCCTGGCGTTCATCGCCCGAAGTTCCCGAAGGGTGATAAACGCTGACTACCGACAAATCGCCAAAGTCAGCACGCAAGAAACGACCTTCGTTGTCGTATAGCGGATTATTCATTCCATAAACCACATTATCAGGCTCTTGCTTGCAAATCAGGCCTACGCCGCTATAGCCTTTCTTTTGTGCGGGA
>JAZLKZ010000009.1:0-5059 GCA_045597845.1 Bacteroidales bacterium
CTTTTCTTTGCCTCGGCATAGTGAAAGCTACTTCGACAAGCTCAGTAACCAGCTTTCCCTCTGCGCTCGGCTTGCGAAAAGTTCAGCGCTTTTGGTCTTACGTCGGCATCTTGCTGTTTATCATTATTGTTCACCGCTCGATTTCGCTACCGCTCATCGTCCTACGGAACGCTATCGAAAGCCACTGGCTTTCTTCTCATAGCCCGCTATGCTCCCTCGTTCAGCGCAGCAATCTGCTCGACGAAATCTCCACAATCGCAAGAAAGCAATTATTAGAAGTCACCTATATATTAATGAATATTCTTCAACATAGCGTTTTTTTAGGGAATTATATGTTGAGACAGGGAAATCGTCTTCGCATCAATTTTACTTTTAAGATTTTGAACCAGAATACATATTGGCTGACACAAATGACTGCATAAGAATTTTCTCAATTTTGCCGAATCAGAAAATATCCGTACCTTTGCATTTCGAAAAAGTGGATTGTTTGCAATAAAATCGAAATGCGATGAAGATAAATAGGCCGAAATATATTGAACAACTGTTAAATGCACGCGGAAATGGTTTAATCAAAATAGTCACGGGCATGCGCCGATGCGGAAAGTCCTATCTATTAAGCAACCTATTCGTCGATGCATTGAAACAGTACGGCGTGAACGAAGAAGAGATCCTATTTGTCAATATGGACAGCCTACGCAGCCGTAAATACAGGAACCCCGAGCACCTGCTGGACACCATAGAATTGTTCTGTAACGTCTCCGACAAGATGCATTATGTGATTATCGACGAGGTCCAGATGGTGGAAGACTTCACAGAGTTGTTGAACAGTCTGTTGCACATCCCCAATCTCGACGTGTATGTTACGGGAAGCAATTCGCGCTTTTTATCTACAGATATCGCCACAGAGTTTCGTGGACGCAGTTACGAGATTCATCTTTTTCCATTGTCTTTTGCCGATTATCTTTCATCCACCGACGGGGATCTTGGCAAAGCGTGGGATTACTATAAACAATACGGGGGGCTTCCCGCCCTGGTCTCCATGAACACAGAAGAGCGGATTGCATACCTCAAACAACTTTCAACCACGCTATATCTGCGAGACATTGTAGAGCGCCACAATGTCGAAAACACCTCCGAACTGAGAGAGCTGATTCGTGTACTGGCCTCGTCGGTAGGGTCGCTTACGAATGCGACGAATCTATCCAACACTTTTGCAAGCAAGAAACGACTTTCATTGTCAGACAACACCATAAGCAAGTATATTAAATATTTTGAGGAGGCATTCCTGATAGAGAAGAGTGTGCGCTATGACATCAGGGGAAAACAATATATTGGAGCGCAGGCGAAATACTACTTTCAAGATGTTGGAATAAGGAACGCCTTGCTTTCGTTCCGACAAAGTGACGACGGACATGTCATGGAGAATGTTGTTTACAACGAGCTCTGTTCAAGAGGCTACAGTGTTGATGTCGGAAATGTGATTGTCAGGCCTCAAGGTATGCCCAGGCAGACTCTTGAGGTTGATTTTGTGGCCAACAAAGGAAGTAAACGATATTATATCCAATCGGCATATCAGATGTTGACCGACGAAAAAATCGCACAAGAAAAGCGGTCTTTGTTGCACATTAACGATTCCTTCAAAAAGATAGTGCTGACGATGGGGTTCCAAAGTCCAAGGCACGATGAGGATGGCATTGTAACCATGGGCCTGTATCAGTTTCTTTCCGACCCTGACAGCCTCGATCGATAATAGGAAAACACCATTTCAAAACCATCATCAAATGACGACCTCAACCATCTCATACAGTAACGTTTCTTCCACTTTGTCGGCGACTCCTTTTCTGGGATGTGTGAAACGCATACATTCCACCGGCAAGGAGTTAGACGAAGAAACAAGCTACGGATACTTCGGAGCGAGGTACTATGCCCCACGCATCTGACTTCTTGAACCCCTATGACCGCATTGTCGAGCTGGCAATTTGCGTACTTGTAAAAAACGCCATCCAAAATCTTAATTTTTATAAATTTTAACCAAGTGTCGGCGTTGAGGCGGTTTTAACATAAAAATTCTTAAAAGATTTGAGCAAAGTTTGTAAAATACTGATTATAAGTATTTTACAAGAAATTTGAAATTTTTACAAGTTGCTGATTTGCAATATTTTAAATCGAGTTCATCGAAGGATCACCGAAGGATCACCGAGAGATCACCGAAGGATCACCGAAAGATTGTTGTAATATGTTGAATTACAGTAAATTAAAATGTTAAAATATAATTCGTTGAATTACAGTAAATTAAGTAAATTGTCAGGTTTTAAAAAGGGGATGATATATGTTAAATTTACTTAATATATATCGATAAGAAAAAGTAAATTGTCTATATTTAAACAAGTCTGCTAATTTCAGCGAGAGAACATTGACTTCAGAGATGTAACAACTAAGCTATAAATGTTGGTTTTCAATAAAATTGAGGAGAATTGGTAATCTCGAAAAAAAGATGTATATTTGCAAAAATATAAGTGCATGAAAAGGACATTTCTTATCATCATACTAGGCCTATTGGGTTACAGAAGTGTTGGACAAGACACCATTCGCATGACCTTAGACAGCTGTTTGAGTTATGCATACCAGCACAACATAACCGTCAAAGAAGCGCAACTAAGTCAGACCTCCGCCCAAGTGATGATGGACAGGGCAAAGATGCAGTTCCTTCCCAGCGTCAACGCAGGAGCAAGCGAAAACTGGGGATTTCAAGACGGCACAACCTCACGCAACGGCAACTACGGCATCAATGCAGGCCTCACCCTGTTTGGAGGGCTCAGCAGGATGCGTAACTATCGCCAAAGCGAAATCAACCTCGAACAAAGTGATTTGCGCATCAGACAAAGTTTCAATGCCATTAGCAGTCAGATAGTTTCCGCATACCTGACCATCTTGATGAATCAAGAGAAGCTGAATTTCCAAAAGCAGGTGTTGGAAACCAGCAAACAGCAAGCAGAAGAGGGCGTCTTGAAATACAACGTCGGAAGAATTCTGGAGAGTGACTATCAACTGCTTACAGCTAACTACGGCAGTGCCACAAGCAACATCGAAAACACCCAGCTAACCATTGAGAGCAACAGAATGGCGCTACGGAGCCTGTTGTGCCTGGGGGCATCGGACGTTGTGGATGTTGTTGCCAATGACGTACAAGTAACTGCCGAAGCATGCACACTTCCAATCCTCGACACGGTGATGCAACGTTCGTTGCGCAATCTTCCAGACTTGGAAATCAGCGAGATGGATATCGACAAGGCACGCTACAACGTCAAGATGGCACAATCGGCATATATGCCCACCTTGGGACTGAACGCCGGAATGAGCTACTATGAAGGGCAAGCCGGTCAGGTTGACGGACAAGGAACAGTAATCACCCACGGCGGAATGAACAGCAGCGTAGGCGTAAGTCTGAATATTCCCATCCTCAACCAAGGAAACACCCGCACACAAATCAAGCAAAGAAAACTTGAACTCGAGCAGGCGCAACTTCAATACGACCAAAAGAAGATAGACATAGAACAAGAAATTGAGAGCCAGTACATCACCACACAGCAAGCGTTGAACCAGTTCAAGGCCTGCGAAATGATGGAGAAAGCCTACAAGGCCAGCTACGACGTATATGTGATGAAATACGCCGAAGGTGCAATCACCACAGTGGAGATGTTGCAACAGCAAGACAAATACCTGAATGCGCTAAACGACTATCTGCAAAGCAAATATTCCTTCCTCTTGGCACAAAGAACACTGAAAATATATATGGGAGAGTTATAAGTTAAGAGTTAAGAGTTAAGAGTTAAGAATTAAGAGTTAAGAATTAAGAGTTAAGAGTTAAGAGTTAAGAATTAAGAATTAAGAGCTAAGAACTAATTAGTTACGATTTACTATTGAACAATATCATTGAAATACAATCGCTGAAGAGAGACTTCCTTGTGGGAGAAGAGCAGGTGCATGCGCTGAAAGGCATCAGTTTCAGCATCCAGCAAGGCGAGTTTGTGAGCATTATGGGCACAAGCGGCAGCGGAAAATCGACATTGCTGAACATTTTGGGATGCCTCGACACGCCGAGCGGAGGAGAATACCTGTTGGACGGGGTGAACGTTGGAGGTCTTTCATCAAACGAACTTGCCACACTGCGCAACAAAAAGATTGGGTTCGTTTTCCAGAACTACAACCTGTTGCCCAGAACCAGTGCCATTGAGAATGTAGAGTTGCCACTACTCTACAGCAAATCCATCTCCGTCAAAGAGCGCCGCGAACGCGCCATTGAAGCGCTCATCGCCGTAGGGCTGGAACAACGCATGAACCACACATCGGCACAACTATCTGGCGGACAGCAGCAACGCGTGGCCATAGCAAGAGCCATCGTCAACGACCCAGTAATCATTCTTGCCGACGAAGCCACGGGCAACCTCGACACCCGAACCAGTTACGAGATTATGAGTCTTTTCCAAAAACTTCACGCACAAGGAAAAACCATCGCCTTCGTAACCCATGAATCCGACATCGCCGAGTTCACCACACGCATCATCAAACTTCGCGACGGAAGTATTGTGGAAGACCATGGCGTAGACACCCTTGATGCGAGAAAGGCACTTGAGGAATTAACAACGGGAGTTTAAATCGAGAGGCACTTTTATAGATACATTATAGATACAATAGATACAATAGACAATAGAGGTTATTGGACAACTGGTTGAGACTAATACATATATTTATGGATAGCACTTTGAAAAAGAAAAGAAAGAGATGGCCCTGGGTACTCCTTGCCATCATCGTAATCATCGTCCTCGTAGCATTGCTTGGCAAAGGCAAGAAATCGGTATATATTTTCGACACCGAAGTCGCCACCAACGACTCGGTAACCGCCGTAGTAACTGCCACCGGAGTGATCCAACCCGTATATAAAGTTACGGTGGGCACCAAAGGCAGCGGCATTGTAGAGAAACTCTATGTAGATTTCAACGACATCGTCCACAAAGGCCAACTCCTTGCCGAACTTGACAAGTCGGAAATACTGGAAGCC
>JAZLKZ010000010.1:0-30186 GCA_045597845.1 Bacteroidales bacterium
TTGGATACGGTATCTATGAATATCAATTTAATCCTCCTGGAGATTCTTTGTTTGCAATAACGTATGAAGATATTGATTCAAGTGGGTTATGCTGGAAAGATGTCCACTACTTGATTCCTGACTCTCTGTGTGTAAGAATAAGAACTGGCAAAAGGATGAAGGTAACTAAAGAGAAAGGCGGTAGATGCAGAGTGACAATTGGATATGCAAGAGTTCCGCAACATGCAAAAAAGCGCTACGACGAAGCTTTGGAATCCTTCAGGCTAATAATAATAAGAGACAGCGATTCTGTTTACCAACGACTGCTCGACACTTCCTTCAGCGAATTTGCAAGATTTCGGTATCTGTCAGATCCCCAAAATGTAATATACGACGACACTACAAAAATCAATATGTATTATGAACATAGAAGTAAATAAACGGTTCTTGGGATTGTAGTAGAAAAAAAAGACTAAAAATGTTTGACCATCTCCACAAATCAAGCACCATCACCGGTTTTCATCCCCAGTTTTCGGCTTCCCAAACGGCACGAAATCAGAACAAAAACGATATGTTTTGGGAATCAAATTCTACCGGCAAGGAAACTGACTGTGAGACAGGCTATTCCTATTTCGGAGCACGGTACTATGATCCGACGCTGTTGACGAGTTGGACGGCCGTGGATCCGATGGCTGACAAGTATCCAAGTTTGAGTCCGTACAACTACTGCGCATGGAATCCGGTGAAGTTGGTGGACCCTGATGAGAGGGATGTGTGAGAAGTTTCAAATGACGGACGCATAAAGAAGACAAGCGAAGAAGACGGTTCAAAACGACAAACTGTCATTTATGCAAATGGACATATTGCCAAATTTAAAGGTGCCAAGTATCATCAAGTCATGACTGATTTGAGCAAGGAGAGTGATAATAGCGTTTCGACTTCTTACGGGAATTCTAATATGCAGTCCGTCTATGCTAACGTATTTAAATCCATGGCAGACAACACTAATGTAGAGTGGAGAATGGATCGGTACTCTGATGAACATTATGCTTTGGGAACGCTGCACAACCCCGACTTGTCTCCAAATTCATATCAACTGTCAAGCGGTAAGCAAAACGGCCTAACTCTTGTCGCATTTGTCCATTCTCATCCATTGTACAGTGGATTTTCCCACCCCGAGTCAATTGAAACGCAAATAAGCAGCATGGGGTATTGGTACAAAAAAGGTGAGTTGCGAGGGGATGCAGCTTTGAAAAACACATCTCTATCCCATGTTTTTTATTACACCTACTTCCCAAAAACAAAGCAACTATGGAGTGTCGGAAAATGCAGACCCGCTTTTATTAGAAATATTAAAGTTTACTCGGATTTCTTTTTCGGAACATTTAATTCTCGATAAATCATGAAAAAAATCTTTCTATTTTTCTTCATTCTTTTAATACTGCTTTCCTGCCAAAATTGCACTGACAACAATGAATTTGCCAACAATGAGAAAACTCCTTGTATGGCGAAATGTATAGAGGAGGCATTCTCCTATTTTATTACACATTTTGAAGAAGACACAAACACCTCGAACTATTATGCGTTGGAGTTCCAAAATGGAGTGCCTGAGTTTGGTCTATTAAACGACACCGCAATTTGCTTCTACAAAATACGCACTGAATTCTACGAGGGATGGATTAAAGACTCATTGATTGATTCTTATAAAGGAATCATGATGATTAATCAGCACCAATTGGTTGTTTTTGACGAAAACGATATAGGAGATAATTTTTACAATAATAATTGCCTTGAATACATTGATTTGGACAGTCTTGAATTTCCATCTTCGGAAGAGTTTACAATAGGAATGATGCTTGTTATTGACGAAGGCAAATATTTACAATGGTATGATGTTACACCTGACGATTGGTCACCCATCAAAATTTAGAAGCCTTATTGAATTGTTTCGACTCTATTGCCCAATTGTTTTTTGCAACCGAACAGATTTCACCTCTGCATCGACGTTGGATTATGCGTTTCCGACAATAGTTTCAAGCCCACTGCGGGGTGTTTGACGACTGCAAAAATAGACCAAAACGATTTTTTTTCAAAAATAAATCGTATCTTTGTTTTTTATAATTAAAGAATAAATACTTTCAACATAATGGAAGACAACAAATTGTTTACTGAATTTCCTCCCATTTCAACCGAAAAATGGGAAGAGGTCATCAATAAAGACCTCAAAGGTGCCGACTACGAAAAGAAATTGGTTTGGAAGACCCTCGAAGGCTTTAAGGTTAAACCTTACTATCGTGCCGAAGACTTGGAAGGTCTTGAATATCTGGATTCCAATCCTGGCCAGGAACCCTACACTCGTGGAAAGCAAAGCACTTGCAACACTTGGGACATCCGTCAGGACATCAAGGTTAAAGACATTCAGCAGGCCAACGCCTTCGCCTTGGAAGCCATCAAGCGCGGCGTCAATTCTTTGGGTCTTTGCGCCTGCGATGTCGATTCCGCCGACAAGATGCAAGCGCTTTTGAAAGGCATCGATTTGGAGAACGTAAAAATCAACTTCTCTTGCTCCAAGAACATGCTGGACACTTTGAAGTTGTTCGCCGAAGTGGCAAAAGCCAACGGATTCGACTTGCAGAAGGTCGCCGGCAGCACAAACTATGACATCTACGGCCACGCCTTGATGTTCGGCAACTATCGCGGAAGCGAAGAGTCATGCTATGCCGAAGCAAAAGCTTTGGTGGAATTCGCGAAGGCGAACCTGCCCAAATTCCGCGTTCTTACCATCAACGGTTGCCACATGCACAACGCAGGCAGCAACATTGTCCAGGAGCTGGGATTCAGTTTGGCTTCCGCCAACGACATTCTCGCCCACCTCACCGACATGGGCTGCAAGGTCGCCCAGGTGGCTTCCTGCATCAACTTCAACTTCGCCACCGGCAGCAACTATTTCATGGAAATCGCCAAGATTCGTGCCGCCAGAATGCTGTGGAGCAAGATTGTTGAGCAGTACAAGCCCGAATGCGAATGCGCCTATAAGTTGTTCATTCACGCCACTTCCAGCAACTGGAACAAATCGGTGTTCGACCCCTACGTCAACATGCTCCGCACCACTACCGAGACCATGTCGGCAGCCATCGCCGGCGCCGATTCCATCTCCGTGGCTCCTTTCGACAGCGCCTACAAAGAGGCCGACGAGTTTGGCTACCGCATCGCCCGCAACCAACAGCTCTTACTGAAGGAAGAATCCTACCTCGACAAGATCGTTGACCCCGCAGCCGGCAGCTACTACATCGAGAACCTCACCAACAGCATCGCTCAATATGCTTGGGAACAGTTCCTTGCCATCGAAAGCAAGGGCGGCTTTGCCAAGGCCATCGAAGCAGGTTTCGTCCAGGACGAAATCGCTCAGATTGCCCAGAAACGCGACATGGACATCGCCACCCGCAAGACCACCATTCTCGGCACCAACCAATATCCCAACCTCATCGAGAAAATGGGCGAAAAAATCGAGAAGAAAGGTTGTTGCTGCTGCCACAAGGAAGAAGGACCCATCAAGACCCTCCGCCTATACCGTGGCGCCGAAGCCTTCGAACAGCTCCGCCTCGCTACCGAGAAGAGCGGCATCCGTCCCAAGGTATTCCTGCTCACCTACGGCAACCTCGCCATGCGCAAGGCTCGTAGCGGTTTCGCCACCAACTTCTTCGGCGTCGCCGGCTACGAAATCCTCGACAATGCCGGTTTCAAGACCGCCGAAGAGGGCGTGAAAGCCGCTTTGGCCGCCAAGGCCGACATCGTGGTGATGTGCTCCAGCGATGAAGAATATGCCGAAATCGCCGCCGACGTCTGCAACGGCCTGAAAGGCAAAGTCAAGAGCATCGTTCTCGCAGGCTTCCCAAAAGAGCAGATCGACATGTACAAAGGCTACGGCGTTGACGAATTCATCCACGTCAAAACCAACGTACTTGAAAGCCTTACAGCATTCCAGAAACTGATGGGAATCTGCTAATCAACAATTCCAACTCATACAAGGGGCTCGATTGAGCGAGCCCCTTTTTTATTGACAAACAGCAGGACCTACACAAAAAAATGGGTGTGAAACGACACAACAGCAAACTGATAGACAGATATATCCTATCGAAATATCTGAAGACTTTCTTGTTGGCATTGTCTTTGATCTGCATCATTGTCATCACTTTCGACGTCTCCGAGAAGATGGACGATTTTCTGGGCAAGCACGCTCCTTTCAACGAAATCGTCTTCGACTATTACCTCAACTTCATTCCCGGATTCGTAAACCTCTACAGTCCTCTGTTCATCTTCATCTCAGTCATCTTCTTCACTTCCAAGATGGCGGGCAACACCGAAATCATCGCCATCCTCGGCAGCGGCATCAGTTACAAACGGTTACTACGTCCTTACATCTACGGTTCCTGCATCGTAGCAATGATCGTACTCATTCTGGGCAATTTCGTCATACCATACAGCAACCGCTACATGGTGGAGTTCGACAACAAATACATACACACCCGACACGAGAACTACTTCAGCAACATCCACTTCCAATCGGAACCCGGCACGCAAGTGTACGTCGAGAATTTCGACGTGAGCGCCAACAACGCTTACCAATTTCACAAAGACCACTACGAAGGCAACAACCTGGTGGAGCGCATCACCGCCGACCGCATTACCTACGACTCCGTAGAGGGGAAATGGAACTGCGCCAACTATGTGCAACGCACCATCAACGGGAATAAAGAAAAATTGATCCGACAGGAGACGTTGACAGTGGACTTGGGCATCCACCCCGACGATTTCAACGAAGAATCTCAACACGTTGAAATGATGAATTCGGCAGTGCTTTACAAGTACATCCAACGTGAACGAATGCGTGGCAGCACCGCCGTAATTCCCGCTCTCATCGAGTTTTACCAACGCATTTTCACGCCACTTGCCATCATCATCATGACACTTATCGGCGTGGCCGTATCCTCGCACAAAAGCAGAGGCGGCATCGGCGCAAAACTGGCAATAGGCATCACCTTGGCGTTTGCATTCATCGTTTTCATGAAAATCAGCACCGTTTTCGCCACCAACGGAAACCTTTTGCCCAGCCTTGCCGTGCTGCTGCCTCAAATCATTTTCGGCATAGCGGCAATAATCCTCATCAAAAAAGCACCAAAATAAAGAACCACCCAATTATAAAACCGTCAATTCCCTCAATATGACCATACAAGAAATAGAGAGCACAATCATAGAAGAATTCTCCTGTTACGAAGAATGGCTCGACAAATACGCCTATCTAATTGAATTGGGAAAAGAATGCCCCATTATCGACGAGAAAGACAAAACCGAAAGCAACCTCATCAAAGGATGCCAGTCGAGGGTATGGCTGAGCGCCGCATTCGAAAACGGGAAACTCCACTTTAAAGCCGACAGCGACGCCGTCATCACCAAGGGAATCATCTCATTACTTATCAGGGCTCTGGACAACCAGACACCTCAAGACATCCTCGCCGCCGACTTGCATTTCATCGATGAGATTGGACTCAAGGAGCACCTCTCCCCCACCCGTTCGAACGGACTCACCTCGATGGTGAAACAAATCAAGATGTACGCCATCGCCTACTCCGCACAAGCAAACAACCAATAGTGAACTGTGAACCGTGAACTGTGAATAGGGATTTAAACTCAAATCAACAGTTCAACAAATCAACAAATCTTCTAATCTCCTAATCTCCAAATCAAACAAACACCAAGCTATGGAGCCGAACAAAGAAACCCTGAACAACGCCGTCATCAATGTTCTCAAAAACATATATGATCCCGAAATACCCGTCAACATCTACGACCTCAAGCTCATCTACAGCATCGACATAGACGACGAATTCAACGTAAAGATCGTAATGACCATGACAGCTCCCGACTGTCCCGAAGCTGAGTTCATGTTCCGCGAAGTCAAGGAGATGGTCGGCTACATCGAAGGCGTCAAATCCGTGGACGTGGAGCTGACATTCAATCCGCCGTGGAGTCCCGACATGCTCAGCGACGACATCAAACTTGAACTGGGCATGATATAAACATTCCCACAACGACAACACACCTTAAACGACAGTCATGCAAATCATGCACCTTTTTAGGCGGCACCGCAAATTTGTCAAAGACGAGGCTCCCGTAGAAAGTTCCTCGCTTGACAAGATGGCATGGGAAAGGCTTCGTAAAAACAAGCTTGCCATGACGAGCCTTGTCGTAATCGCCATCTTTGTAATGATTGCCATACTGGGTTACCTTGTTACGCCAGACCACACGCCATATTGCAACCAACAATACCTTGAGTTGGCGACAATGAAACCATTTGGCAAGGCCACTTTTCTGTGCGTCGACAATCTTCCTGAAAGCCAGAAACAACAGCCAAACTTTTTCAGGCGGATGGCAGAAGGCGCACCACTTCCCTACACAGCCATCCCAATCTACTGTCATACGGAAATAGGCGACAGCATCGTCGCAGAGACATTCACGGGATCTGTTCCCAACGACGGCGAACGCATCGCAGTGGCGAAAAACGAGGTGGTAAAAATAGAGACTCGCACCTTCGTATTCGGCACCGACAGTTACGGACGAGACGTGCTCAGCCAAATACTCATCGGCAGCCGCGTCAGCCTCTCCGTAGGGTTCATCGCCATAGCCATCGCCCTGCTCATCGGCATCACACTGGGCGCATTGGCGGCCTATTACGGCGGCTGGGTTGACAATCTCATCGTATGGTTCATCAACGTGGTGTGGTCCATTCCAACTGTTTTGCTGGTCATCGCCATCACCTTCGCTTTGGGCAAAGGATTTTGGCAAGTCTTTATCGCCGTCGGCCTCACCATGTGGGTGGACATCGCCCGCGTGGTGCGGGGACAGGTCTTTTCCATCAAAGAAAAAGAATATATCGAAGCCGCCAGAGCCTTAGGTTTCAGCACATTCCGCACCATATTCCGACATATCCTTCCCAACATTACGGGAGCAATCATTGTCGTAGCCACATCAAACTTCGCCTCCGCCATATTGCTGGAAGCCGGACTCAGCTTCTTGGGCATCGGAGTGCAGCCGCCGATGGTCTCTTGGGGAAGCATGGTCAAAGAAAACTACGGATACCTCTTGCTCGACAGCGCGCACCTGGCATTCATTCCCGGTATCGCCATTATGATTATCGTATTAGCATTCATGCTTTTAGGGAACGGCATTCGCGACGCCTTGGACATAAAACAATAATTTTTGCAACACGTTAAAATAATACGCCAATCATCCATACTAACTATACAAACAAGATTTGCAAATCATTGTTCAATAGTAAAGTTGATAAAAAATCACCAATGCCGGCGCAAAATACCGACAATCAAAACATCATTGTCAACAAAAACTTTTCATAATAATACAAAAAAAAATTTCTATCTTAAAAAAATATCGTATTTTTGCAACGTATTTCGAATACAAACAATAAAACGAATTAATTAACAACATCATTTAACTAAAACAATTATCAAAATGAAAAACACATTCAAATTGATGGGCCTCGCCCTCTTGGCTGGAACACTTATGTTCACTGCTTGCAAAAAAGACAACGAAGAAACCCCTGCTCCCGCACAGACTTTCTCCGTAAACTTCAACGGCCAGATGTGCCCCATGAGTTATGTTGTGGCTTCTACCGACGACGCTTTTGACTATTTCACGGTTCTCGGTGCTACCGACACCATTGCAATGAGCAACCTTACCATCATGAGCGCTTTCAAAGACCTCGAAGACGCAAAGGCAAAATGGACCAAGGACGATGTTGACATCATGTACTGCTCCTCCATTGAAAGAGCTACCATCGATCCCGAACTCGGTCTCTTTGGTGAATACATTACCGAATCCGTTTCTAAATTCACCCACGAATCATTCGACGCTACCAAGTTGACCCTTACCACTTCCGCTACCGCTACTTTGGCCAGCTTCTGGGAATACAACCAAGGAACCGCAATGGAAGAATGCACCCGCGCAAACATCACCATTAGCGCTAGCAACATTCCTATGGCTATCGACGAAGAAGCTGACGCAAAAGCTAACATCGCTAAAAAAGTCGCTTTGAAAAAATAATCATTAACAAATCAATAAACATTTTATCATGAAGAAGAATTTCAAAGTTTTAGGTCTTGCTGTATTGGCATGTGCTACCATCGCTGCTTGCAACAACAACGCTCAGACCGAAGAGGCAATCGACACCACTCCCGTAGCTGAAGAAGTTGTAGTTGAAGAAGCTCCCGTTGTTGAAGAAGTTGTAGTTGAAGCTACCAAGCAACCCAAAGAGGAAACTCTTAAAGAGACCGTAAAGAAAGAGGCTACCAAGGTTGCCAAGACCGCTGTTCAGGAAGCTTCCAAAGAGGCTACCAACCAGGTAAAAGAAGCTATCGCTACCTCTAACAAAGAAGTTGCAGCAGAAAAGGCAAAAGCTAATCCTTTCAGAAAATAATCTATTCTGATACAATTTCAAAAAGAGAGTACAAATGCGTGCTCTCTTTTTTCTTATAACATACAGATGAAAAAAATCACATTCACCATCATCGGCTCTATACTGCTGTTGTCGGCATCAAACTGCAATACGGAACGCTCCATGATTACACGCACGGCCTTCGACTACCTTGACGCCATGGGCAACTACCGCATCGCCGAGGCCGAAGCGTACTCTACAGAGCAGACCCAAAAGGAGACCTTGAAGTACATCGAGGAATACATCATGCCCGACATGGACAGCTCCTATCTAGAAAAGAATACCCCAGCCAAGATTGAAATCAAAGGCATTCGCATGGTAAACGACAGCGTGGCACGCGTTGCTTTCCACAAAACCACACCCATCACGACGCAGGACGACACATTGACCCTCCACAAGGAGAATGGGCAATGGAAAGCTCATGTGCTTATGAGAGCGCCATCCTTCATGCCTCCCAACACCGAATCCGAAAAGGCTCTTCAAGCGAAGAAAGCGAAGATGAATCCTTTCAGGAAAAAAGCAGAAGAAGTATCAGAAGAGGAGCAAACAACAGAATAGTCAACCTACAAATTACAAAAGCGTGCTGTTTGGCAACAGCACGCTTTTTTCTTCTATCGAAATTTAAGACAAGCTAAAGCATTGTGTTTCCCAAGCTATCAATGCGGTAAATGACTTTGTCGTAAATATCCTCATATAGGCGCTTGTTGCGCATGTAATAATCCACACTGGCATCATATTGTTCTTGTGTGGTGTTGTATTTCTTGAAAAGCGCATTGTAGAAACCAACTGTCTCCGAAGAAAGCTTACGATAGTCATATTCTGTCGTAATGGCAGAATACCCCTCAAAAAGATAGGATTCATAAAGAATGTCCACCATTGTCTGCTCAGGAAGCAGATCTTCTGGCTGTTGTGACCTGCCGCACGAAATCGTTGCAAGCACCAACAACGCCATGGCGTACATTCGGAAATTTGAAATGCAATTCACTACAAGATGTTTTTTTCACCCCCCTCCTCGACAATTAGCGTCAGCGAGAAGAGTCTTCTTAATAAAAAAAAACAGAGGCCAATCGGTCTCTGTGTTGTGGGAGCAACAGGATTCGAACCTGTGACCCTCTGCTTGTAAGGCAGATGCTCTGAACCAGCTGAGCTATGCTCCCGTCTTTCAAAGGTCTTTTACCTCTCAAAAGCGAGTGCAAAAGTACGAATTTTTAGTGGACTGACAAAATTTTCCATCATTTTTTTTACTACACATTTTAATATATCACTATTCAGCAATCACTTACAAACAAAAATTCTTTATCATAAAAGTTGCCAAACCAACGAAAACAGATATAAAAATCACGAAAACGACTGCATATCCAGCAATTTTTTATAAAGGCCTTCTTGCTGGCACAAAGTTTCGTGGGTTCCAGACTCAACCATCCTACCCTTTTCCATAACGAGAATCAAATCGGCGTTGCGGATGGTGGAGAGCCTATGGGCAATGACAATAGCGGTACGGTGCTGCATCAATGCATCCAGCGCCTCTTGGACAACTTTCTGGGATTCGGAGTCCAATGCCGACGTAGCTTCGTCAAGAATCAAAATGGGAGGGTCTTTCAGCACGGCGCGGGCAATGCTGATGCGCTGACGCTGTCCGCCGGAAAGGTTCAGCCCTCGGTCGCCTATGGTGGTGTCGTAACCTTGGGGCAGCATACCAATAAACTCATCAGCATGCGCTACACGCGCAGCTTCTTTGACGCGTTCCAGGCTGTAGCCAGCATGCCCAAATGCGATATTGTTGGCCACCGTATCATTGAAAAGGATGCAATTTTGAGAAACAACGCCAAAAAGTCTTCGCAAAGAATTGATGTTGAAATCCTTAATAGGAATACCATCAATCAATATCTCGCCCGACACACAATCATAGAACCTGGGCAACAAATCCACCAGAGTGGTTTTCCCCGCTCCCGAAGGACCTACAATGGCCACGGTCATCCCCTTTTCAACTTTCAGACTCACGTTGTCAAGAACATAGACTGGCTTTTCGTCATTGTCGGGCATATAGGAAAACGAAACATTTCGGTATTCTATTTCCTTTTGGAAATCTTCTTTTACGACCGCATTGGACTTTTCAAGAATCGTCTCGTCGGCATCGATTATCTCCCAGAAGCGCTCTGCCGACGCATTTCCTTTTTGAAGGTTGTTATAGGCCTGAACGGTGGAATGGACCGGAGGCAACAGGCGGGCGAAGATTATGACAAAAAAGATGAACACCGATGAGTGCATCTCTCCTTGCACGACCAGCATGCCGCCAAGCATCAAGACAGCGACCAAACCTATCGTGCCCAACACTTCGGAGAGCGGGCCGCCAAGCTCCTTTCGGGCCGACACCTTGACGGCGGTATGCGCGAAGTCGTCATTAACCTTTGAAAAACGACGCAACATATCGGACTCCTTTCCGAACGACTTGATCACCCTCATTCCCGTAAGGCTCTCCTCCAACACGGAAAAAATCATTCCCAACTTTTTCTGGCCCTTCATCGAATTTCGTTTCAGGCTCTTTCCAATGATGGCGATGAAAAAGACTATCGCTGGGCCAATAAGCAGGAAATACAGGAAAAGACGTGCACTAATAAACAACAGCGTACCAGAGAAAAGAATGATGTTGATAGGGTCTTTGGCAACGCTCTGAATCGACGAAACCACGCTCCACTCAATGTCGGCAAGATCGTTGGACATTCGGCTCAAAATATCGCCTCTGCGACGGGAGTTGAAATACGAGACCGGCAAAATAGTCATCTTGTGATACACATCATCGCGCATTCGCTGAATGATGCCATTACGCAACGGAGTGAGGAAAAACATCGCCAGATAGCGGAACATGCAAGAGAAAAAAGTTGCCAGCAAGTACCCTCCCGAAACGGCAAACAAGCACGGCCAAACACCATAAACATCCTTTAGATGGTAGAGGTTCCACATCAGCCAGTCGGTAAGCGACTGTTGGTCGAGCGCCAAAGTAGGCATCGACGCCGGCGGGACCGTCATCCCAAACAGCAGTTCCACGAACGGCACAATCAGCACAAACGAGAATAGGTTGAACACCACATACAGCAAATTGCAAAGCAGATTCAACGCAACCTCTTTGGGATAATACTTTACATATTTAAATACGCGCCAAATTGCGGACATCAACTTATTATTTTGTATGACAACTACTCACTCGTCACAATCAACTGCATGCTTCCAACATCCGTTCCCGAACGGAACGAGATCCTCTCTGGACGCAACTTGCTCGACAAGAAATATTGGTAGGCCTTTTCTGCAGCGTCCTTCGACGGCGAGGCCACGCACACATGCAACCGAGGATGCGAAAGCAGGAATCTCACATAGACATCCAGCACCTGCTTGTCAACATCTGTAAGCGGCCCATTTCTGGGACTAACGGGCACATGGTAGCGTCCTTTGGGCATTATGGGCTGCAAAGTGCAATTTGAAAGCAACCGACCGACATCCGAAGCCGCCCTGCCACCGCGCACGACACACACACTGGGGAAATAGCCTTTGCTTTCCAACGAGATTACGTTGTCTTCCTTTTGCGCAACCACAACAGCGAAAGACCCATCGGTGGTATCAGGGCAATATGAAGATGGAGGCAATCCTTGACGTTCGACGGTAATTGTTCCATTTAGTTTCATTCCTTCGGAATTCATCATTTTTCCTTTCACCAACGCCATCGGTTCCGGGCGAGCTGCAGGATAGAGATCAAACAAATACACATCGTTTCCACCCACAGTGGGTGCATTCACCGGACGTCCAGAAAAATAAGCCTTTGAGCCGTCCGTTGTAACACCGAAACAGATGTCATCGTTGTCGGTATTGATTGGCAAACCCAAATTGGTGGGACACTGAATGGCGGAATCGCACAAATCGATGAAGTACATGTCGTATCCGCCAAATCCCTGCCATCCATTAGAAGCGAAATACAAGGTATGTCCGTCGGCATGAATGAACGGGCATTTCTCGTTGCGCGGAGAGTTAACCGACGAGCCGAGATTTTCGGCGCGACTCCAGTCGCCGTTGGGCAGACGTCGGCATCGCCAGATGTCCGTCCCGCCCATTCCCCCGGGTCGATTGGAAGCGAAATACAAATACTGTCCGTCAGGAGTGATGGAAGGCTGCGAATCCCAATATTTTTCCCCATTGACATTTGGCCCTGCATTTTGTATCGGCTGCCAATATCCATTGATACTATGGGTGTAATAAATATCCACGTTGGAGTAGCCGTTACGAGAAGGTTGCTGAACCGAATAATAGAGTGTTTTGTTATCTGCCGTCATCGTGATGCTGCCCTCGCCTTTATTGACATTAAAAGGCTCTGGCAACAAATCGCCTTCGGTAAATGTGGTATCTTTGCGACGGCTCACCAAAAGTTTGGCAACCTTCTTCTCTAATTCACGCTCATAGAAAGTGGGGGCATCGTCCTCGGGAACCATCCTGACATAATAAAATTCCTTCCCATCCTGCGTCAGATAAGGCAAAAACTCGTCATGCCGTGAGGAAACACCCAAAACGACTTTGGGATCAAAAGGGGCCTTGTTACGGTAGGATTCGGCCAAGAACTGAGACCAATAGAGATAATTGGAAGCCTCTTGATAGACTGCGTCGTAGTCTGGGTTGCCATTTTGATTGGCGATTTCGAAAAACCGGTTGAAATCCGCCACAGCCTCGTCGAACAAATCATCACTGTAATGAACCACGCCCAGATAAAAATGAGCCAATGCATTGGGATAATCGGGACAGAGCGAATACAATTTCGTGAAATAACGACGTATAGCGCCAGGATTTTCACCTTGTTTGGCAGCGACCAATCCCTGATAGAAACAGACATCTGGAGATTTAGGTTCCTTGGCCGCAATCTTTCGTAGCTGCGCGGCGCACTCGGCATAGCGTTTCTTCGCAAAAAGACCCACTGCTTGGTCAAACTTTGCCTGCTGGGAGGCTTTCATCTGATAAGCGCACCCCACTTCCTGCGCAAAAAGCGGAAGCGTACAGAGAAACATCAATATGAGCAAGGGGGCTTTGTGCATAGGACGCATCATTCACATAATCTATAACTTATTTACATCAAGAGGGAACGTGACGTCAGGACAGCTGCAAGGTGTTTTGCAACTCAACGCACAGTCGGAGCAAACCGTCGACTCTCCATGAAGCCTGTATTTCACCATATCGGACAGGCGATCTCGCAACGCCGGAATCTCAATTTGTTGAAGCACTTCGTCGCAAAAAGCATACAGCAAAAGCGTCCGCGCCGAGCGTTCGGAGATGCCACGACTGCGTATGTAAAACAGCGCCAGTTCGTCCAACTGACCGATAGTGCTTCCGTGCGAACACTTCACATCATCATTGTAGATTTCCAAAAATGGCTTGGTCTGCACGTGGGCCTTGTCGTTCATCAAGATGTTGCGGTTGGCTTGATAAGCCTCCGTCTTCACGGCATTATCCTGCACAAGCACATGTCCGTTGAACGTTGCTCTTGCCTGGTCGTCGATAATGCCTTTGTAAAGTTCACGACTGTTGCAATGCGGGAAGGCGTGTTCGACAAAAATATAGTTGTCGCATATCTGGTCACGGTCGAGCAAATACAATCCATTAGCTTCCAGTTCGCAACCTTCACCTTGCATACGAACTTCTGCATGATTGCAGATATGTCCGCCGTTCAACGTCACGCAATTCATATTGAGATGCGCATTGGCCTGCATGGTGACCAAGGTTTGGTTGATTAGACCCGACTGATTATTGAGATTCTGCAACTTGTAGTACTCAACATGAGCATTTTCGCCAATGTGCAACTCTAGCTTATTGTTGCTCAAAGAACGCATTTCACCAATGGTATCGTCGCAATGTATTATTTGAACGTGAGCATTCCTTCCCACTTCAATCACGCTATTCACCTCCACCAAAGATTTCTTATCGGATTTTACAACCGACTGGATCTGGATTGGTTTCTGCAAGCTGGCATCATCTGGAATGACGAGTTTTTCGGTATCGCCAAAGCCATTCACGATCAGACGCTTTTCGGCATCCATGTTGGGGATGTTACAACAAACGGCTGCATCGGTCCCATACGAGTCGTTCCCGAGGCGTTCCAATTGGTCGTTCCAGAACTCCGAGAAATCGACATCTTTCCACGCGTCTTTTAAAACATTTTTCTGTATCATGCCTCAATCAAAATTCGGTTCTCTTAGTTCTTGTTCTCTTCCTTAATCCACTCGTAGCCTTTCGACTCGAGTTCCAAAGCCAATTCTTTCGGGCCAGTTTTTACGATTCTTCCATCGTAAAGGACGTGTACAAAATCCGGAACGATGAAATCGAGAAGACGCTGATAGTGGGTGATAACAACCGTAGCGGTCTCAGGCGAATGCAATTTGGTAACGCCCGACGCCACAATACGCAATGCGTCGATGTCAAGTCCAGAGTCCGTCTCGTCCAAGATGGACAATGTGGGATTTAACATAGCCATCTGGAAAATCTCGTTCTTTTTCTTCTCTCCACCAGAAAATCCTTCATTCACAGAACGATTGGCAAGATTAGTGGTCATTTCCACAACCTTTTTCTTTTCTTCCATCAGTTTCATGAACTCGCTGCCACTCAATGGGTCGAGTCCGCGGTATTTACGTTGCTCATTTACAGCCGTTCGCATGAAATTGGTAATGCTTACGCCAGGTATTTCCACTGGATATTGGAATCCGAGGAATATGCCTTCGGCCGCACGCACATCCACGGGGAGGTCGAGTATGTTTTTACCGTTGTATATGACCTCCCCTTGCGTAACGACATATTTCGGGTTTCCTGCAATCACACCGGCTAAAGTACTTTTCCCGTTGCCATTAGGGCCCATGATGGAATGGATTTCGCCTTTATTGATTTCCAAATTGACACCTTTCAGGATTTCCCTATCGCCAATACTGGCATGCAAATTGCGAATTGAAAGCAGCGACATAATTATATAATTAGCTAATTGTATTAATGTTATAAATTTATTATATTATATTTCTATTTACAAAGATAAGAAATTAATTGGGAACTCAGTTTTTTTTGTAATTTTGCATATCGTTTACATAGGAAGTTTCACTTCTAATCTTTTGTTGTTTTGTCAAACATCATCACTCTTACAAGCGACTGGGGCACCCAAGATTTCTTTGCCGGCATGGTGAAGGGGCTGCTTTACAGCCATCTTCCAGAAACTCGCATTGTAGACATAACCCACGACATCACCCCCTGCGACATCGTAAAAGCCGCCTTCGTGGTCAAGAACGCTTGTCCTCTGTTCCCCAAAGGCACAATACACATCATCGACGTTGACTCGGTGGAGACGCAGTCTCAGCACTTTGTGATTATCGAATACAAACAGCAATGGTACATTTGCACCGACAATGGTTTGCCTTCGCTCGTTTTTGGCAATGAATGGACGAGCATCACCCGCATTGATTCGAGCGGGTTACAGGAGGGCAGGAATTTTGCCGCATACAATCTATTCTGCAAAGTCGCGATGCTTCTTGCATCAAATGTACCCGCAAGCGAGCTGGGCACCGAGCAGACCTCTTTGGTGGAGAAAATCCCGCCAGGAGACACCATTACGCCCAATAACATCACAACCTCCATCCGATACATCGACGCCTACGGGAACGCATACCTCAACCTTACCTACAAAAAGTTCAAGGAAGTATGCAACGGGAGGCGCTTCCTGCTACACATAAAAGAGAAGACCATCAGCACTTTTAGTGAATCCTACGAAGATGCAATGCATATGCCCAACCTCATTCTTACTACATCTTCGATTGGACTCCTCGAGATAGCTCTTGCAAAACGCTCGGCAGAACAACTCATCGGTTTTAAGGTGATGGAAAACGTATGGATTCAATTTTTTGATCAGTAAATCATCCTGAATTAGGCAAAAAAGAAGGCGGGACCGAGGAGATCCCGCCTTCCCTATTTTACGTCCCGAAGCCCCTATTTTCCTGTTTTGTAATTAATATAGAACTGCAAGCCTGCGCTTTGATACACTTGGCACAATCCAAAATCGCCACTATTGGGTATTCCGTTTGTAGCAAAGTCGGTATCATACTTCACATTGCATGAAAAATACGCCGCAATCCAACGCAAGAAACGGTATTCCAAAGTCAGCTCAAAATCTATATCCGTGTCGTATCGCAAACAATAGCCGAAACGAGAGAAGGCATTTTTTTGATATTTGTCGGCCACGATGTCCCAATTCCTACGGTTAGGCTTGAAATAGTCATAGAAGAGCTCCACCCTTGTATAGAGGCTCAATTTAGGAAGCACTTCCTTCTTGAAATAGAACTTCAGGTAGCTACCCAAAGCAGTGTAGCTGCGGCGACCTCCAGTAGTATCGACACCATACAACTGTCCGGCAGCAATCACATCAGGATCATACACATAAGTTATTTTCCCCGTAAGGAAAGAAGCCGATACATTCCAAAATTCGCGCTTGTATTCGAAACCGATGGCGGTGGTGAGATATCCAGGAGCCATAAAGTTCGAAACCAAATCCCGATCCACATCGTTGCCAGCCGCCGCATACTTGTAGCCTTTGTAGAACTGACTCTTGAAATTCACCGATGCGTTCACGTTCCAATCATTCTTCAAGCGCATCGAGAGCGTGGATGTAAGGTCGATTTTATCTTCATTTTTTCTCAAAGACTCCAACGACATATTTCCGTCCAGATCCTGCCAATACAGGCCAAAGCCCAGATCTACGGCATTGTCCCAAATATACTTTGGATGAGAAAACTTATAATCGCCAACAAACGTGGCAATTGTCGACAATTCTGCGTTGCCAGACGACGCCCAGTTGTTGAAATATTTTTCATCGATTTTAAAGGCTGGGGTGGAATTTGTAGTCCAATACGTCTCTACTGCAGCCGAAGAATCAGGCGTTCCTTCAAGCAAAACACTTTCACCATCTTCATGTGCCATTACCGAGAAAATCGGGAATAGGGAAACTAATGCCAACAATCGTTGTAAACTTCTAATTTTCATATTATTATTATTTTAATTAATTATTTTAATCCAAATTGTTCAAGTTTTTTAATTCTTCCATAATCTCATCCATTTCAAAGCCTCTCGACTGCAAAAAAGCCACTAATTTATATCTTCGGCGCGGGTCAGACTTGGCATAACTCCTCCACTTGCTTTCCGCCACAGCATGAAGCGCCGTTGCATAGTCCTCATCGGAAACGGTTGCCAGACCTTCTCGTATCAATGCATCTGGGACATGCTTCATTCGCAACTGATACTGGATTTTTCGTCTGCCCCACCGTTGCAAACGGACTTTGCTACGACAATAAATCTGGGCATAACGACTTTCGTCCAAAAAGCCGAACTCTTTCAATTGCGACACCACTTCATCCGACTCTACATCATTTGCACCCCACTGACAAAGTTTCTCACGCACAGCATATTCGCACTGCTCCCCCATGGCGCAAAGCCGCTCTGCCTTGGCAAGATACGATTGTTTTTCTTCGTTCATAACAAAATGCAAAATAACGAAAAAAAAGGTCACCGCATAAAGGCATACTATATTTTTTATCAACTATGGCTCATTAATTTCCACAAAAACAACAATAAACCTCAACGGAAGCATCGGTAATAGACAGAGATTCACCCATCGTCCAGCAGTTGTTCTGAATTACTTCGAGATTTTTTTGGCAACTTAGCTCGAAGTCAATTTTGAGAATCATCAAACGAACGATTGTATTAAAACCTTCAGTTCAACAACTCAACATCTATACTGTCAACGCAGTTTTCCGCCAAACTTTAGACTGGCGTTTTCGGGCGGTGGACTGTTCCTGATATCGCTTGCGATGGCGGGGGCTTGGGGTCAGATGGGGACGAAAGTTTGCTTTCAAGGACCCATCCGGCCCAGACCCACGGCAGATTGCAGTTGGAGCCGTCCTCCGCGGTTTTATTTTTTAATTAATAACCAGCTAATTAGAAATCCAAAATTATATACTATCGCCTTTGGGGGGATAATCATGCAATGGATGCACACACACCGAATACCGGCACGGAGGATCAGTATTCCTTATACAAACGCGAAAAAACACGATTCATGTGGGGAAACGAGCCGATGAAGCACTCGACCAGATGCGAATAGGCGCATATCAAAATGCCCGACTACGCAAAACCGCCATACATCACAGCCTCTGCTATCAATTCATGTCCCCGTTCATTAGGATGCATCCCATCTATACAGTAATACTCCTCCAGCCCCCTTTGCCCTAAAAAAACAGTACTGATATCCATTACTTTGACATTGTATTGCGCTCCCAACTTGAAAATTTCGAGATTATACTGCTCATGCCAGTTGCTGATTGTATTCACATCATTTCCCAACCAACGCAAAATACGCTGCTTGTCAAGTCCCCGACTCACAAAATCAAGGAAACGCCCTGGCAGCAGTGCAGGAAGCGACAGCAAAACGGGCTCAGCCCCAACCGACCGAACCTTCTCTATCATCTGGACATACAGACTGTGGAATTTCTCCAGAGTGACAGCCGGCTCATGCCTGCCATCGGGGTCAGCGGACACAGCCTTCCAATCAAAGTTGCAGTCATTGCCTCCAAACTCCAGCACCACCTTGTCGCCGGGATGTATCTCTCGCAGATGTCGGTCAAGATTGTTCAATCCGCCCAATATTGTACTGCCATAACGTGAGAGGTTACGCACCACACTACCACTGCACGCCCCCACGCGGGACATAAAGGAATTGTCGCTGATAACATATTTTATCGTTCCGTCGCAAATCTGTTTCGAATCGGTCACGATACCTTTCATAATAGAATCTCCAAATGCAAATACCATATCAATTTTGATTTATATCCAGCCACAAAATTACGACATTCCAACAATGCAAGGAAAAAAACGTGACGCCCTACAAGTTTTGGGACAAAAATACGCTAAATCGTGTTTTTGGTGCCAAATTTTCTATAAAAAGCACATAAAAAACCATTCATCCCACTTATCTGGTGCCGAATGGGACGAAAATCGCCCATTGTAAAATCGGTTTTTCTCTTTTTTCAGTCCAATATGGCACTCCTCTCCTACATCAAACACACATCTTCGTTTTGCGCTTAAGGTGGGTTCTATTAAGTAAAAAAAAACGATGCTTCTAACAATTTGTTGCAGGAATTCAAAACAGCATCCAAAGCATCTTCAAAGAGCCACAAAGGCGACCCTCAATCGTAAAACTTTGCCCATAGCATACGCAAAGCTTTTTTTACATTCATTTTCCGTCAAATACATCAATTTTTTTCGTATATTTGCAAGGTTATATTATATGGCAAAATCTATGGGAAACGGAAAAATACTCTTTGTAAATCAGGAAACTACACCATTTTCACCCGAATCCGAAAATGCAGCAATTGGAAGACTCTTGCCCGCTTTCACTCAAGACCATGGCAAAGAAATTCGTGTCTTCATGCCCAGATTTCACTGCATCAACGAGCGAAAGAACCAACTTCACGAGGTCATTAGGCTGTCGGGCATAAACCTTATCGTCAACAATTGCGACCATCAGCTCATCATCAAAGTCGGATCCATTCCATCCGCAAGAATGCAGGTTTATTTTATTGACAATGAAGAATATTTCACAAAACGAGGCATTTACACCGATGAGAACGGTGACTTTTATGCCGACAATGATGAGCGTATTCTCTTCTTTGGTCGTGGCACACTTGAAGCTGTAAGAAAACTTGCGTGGCAGCCCAACTTGATTCATTTCACCGGTTGGTTCAGTTGCATGATCCCCTTCTACATGCGCCGCATCAACAAAGAAAACTCTTTCTTCAACAACACAAAAACCGTCTTTTCCATCACCGACGACCTATTTGAGGGAACCTTCTGCCCCGAGTTGGAAAAGAAATTGAAGACCGACGGCGCCACTCAGAAAGACCTTCGTTTGTTCCAGAGCCTTGACTATCGCACTTTGGTCAAAGCCGCCATCACCTACGCCAACGGCGTTGTAATTGTCTCTCCTAATGCCGACCCCGAAATTGTCGCTTTCGCAAAAGAGAACAAGAAACATGTTATTGACTACAACAGCGACCACAACGAGTTTTTCGGGAAAATCAACAAACTTTACGACTCCATTATCGGCAACCCAAAAAACGAGTAAACGAAACGATACAACATGAAAAGACCCCTCTTCCTTCACTCATTGATTTTTGCGCATTGCGCTTTGCTCCTCTGCCTGATGGTCTCTTGCACGGAAAAAGAAACCGACTTGGGCATCGACTTCCAAGACCCTGCATCTCTTTATAACGGCATCTACGACACCATATCAGGATCCTCCGAGATTGTAGCATGGACAACATTCAACGACTCCATCAAGACCTCGGGATACACTACGGGTATGATCGGCTACTATTCGGATGCCACTTTCGGAAGCGTTACAGCAAAAACTTTCACACAATTGGCTCTCGCTGGAAGCAGTGGCGTCAATCTGAGTGACTACACTATCGACACTGTCTTGCTTTCCCTCGTTTTGGACGAGAAATACCCCAACGACTCTTGTACCGTCAACATAAAGGTTAGTCAACTTGCAAGCAATCTTTACCTTGACAGCACCTACTATGCTTTCTCCGACGTCTCAACTTCTTCGGTGCTATTCAACGACAACGTCACGATTCCAGACACATCCAACCAAATTGACATCGTACTCAACAGCACGGCAAACAACTTGTTTCACAACAGATTCGACAGCCATGAGGAATTCATCGAACAAATAAAAGGTATCTGTATCGAATTGGTGGACAATGGAACGCCAGCCATGCTTACCATCAACTTTGCCGCCACAGCCACAAAAATGACCGTACGCTACCATGACAACAACGGTTCTCATAGCAGCTTTGACCTTCTGATAGGCCATAGTTCCTCCGAATCTAAAATCACTCATTTCTGTCAATTCAACCATCAATACAACGGAGAATTGAGTCATACATTCAATAACAACGACTCCATTCCCGGGTCAGAGAAGCTCTATTTGGAACCTCTAGGCGGCACCTACGTTCATTTTAATATTGACAATTTTGTAAAACAATTCCATCAAACGCACCATAGAGCCGTCATCCACTACGCCGAACTGCTGATTCCCACTCATACTTCGTGCGATGACTTGAAACCTGAGCGCATTATTGCAAACAAACTATCCGCAACAGGTGGTATTATGCCAATACCTGATTATTCGAGTGCTTATACGGGTTCTGGTTACGATGGTAAATATCAAGAGGACAAAGGGTATTATCGTATCCGCATCACGCAACATCTTCAACATCTTGTAACCGAAGGCAAAGACTATGGCTCACTATTGGAACTCTTTGGTTCTCGCTCCTCTGCTCGTCGCACCATTGTCAACGGCACCGACACCGACAATCCCATCAAAATTCATTTCATATACACTGAATAAGTTCCCACACAAATCCCATCCCTCCATGCAAAAGATCGTATTTCTCATGCTGGGCTTTTTAGCCATCGCACCACTCAACGCCCAAATTCACCATGAAAAATTCTACGACAAGGCGAAAACAAAACCTGCCGTAGTAGGTACTTATTCCGAGGACAGCCTGCGTTCAGGCAAATGGACTTGGTGGCACCAAAATGGCGAGGTTTATCAACAAGGCTCCTACGAGAACGGCAAGAAAGTGGGGCTCTGGAAAGTCTTCTTCGACGATGGCAGCCGTTGCGCCGTAGAATATCATAGCGGCAACGGAACCAACCAGGAATGGTACCAGAACGGAGAACTCAAGAGCGAAGTGGAGGTGGTAAACGGAAAGAAGTCTGGCATCTACAAATCTTGGTACAACAATGGTCAACAGCATGACGAAATTCCTTATATCGACGGCTCCAAAGAGGGTTCCGCCCGTGAATGGCACGAGAATGGGAAACTGAAATTCGAAGGTACCTATCGCAACAACGAACTCAACGGTCAAGGCACTTGGTGGACAGAACGCGGATTCAAAGACATGGAAGGTCTCCTCGTTGACGGAGAGCAAGACGGAGTTTGGAAGTTTTACTGGCGCACCAACGGCAAACTTGGCATCGTTGGCAACTACATTAATGGCTTGGAAAATGGTACCTGGACCTACTACTACGAGACTGGCGAGAAATGGCGCGCAGGCGAATACCAAAACGGCGAACGCCAAGGTATCTGGACTACTTGGTACGAAAGTGGCGCGAAACTGCACGAAGGACGCTATGTCAACGGCAAAGAGGAAGGGACTTGGACAGCTTGGTACGAAGATGGCAAAACCGACTATACAGGAAGTTTCCACAACGGCCTGAAGAACGGCAGCTGGAAAGGCTACTACGACGATGGTCGTGTTCGCTATGAGATGAACTACCGCAACGACATGCTTGACGGACAAGAAATCCACTATTTTCACAATGGTCAGATAGAGACCAAAGAGGCTTATCGCAACGGCATTAGAGAAGGAAAATACGAGCGTTTCAACAGCGCTGGAAAACCTGAAGAATCTGGTGCTTTCGTCAACGGAGAAAAAGACGGCGAATGGCTGTGGTACAACGACATGGGAAAGGTTGAACACGCTGCCAAATTCCAAGCAGGAAAAATGGTCTCCCAAAAGAGCAAGTAATGACACAGAACATAAATCTATTATTAGCATCTAAATCGCCCAGAAGACGTCAGCTTCTGGGCGATTTAGGATTACCTATTTCGTTCATCGACATCGACGTGGACGAGACAATCACCGAAAATGTTCCTGCCGAAGAAAGAGCGGAATATCTGGCAAAACGGAAAGCTGATGCCTATGGGAACGACAAGTTAGCCTCAGGACAAGTACTTGTAACCGCAGATACTGTTGTAGTGATGGATTCGCAAGTGCTTGGCAAGCCTAAATCTCGCCAAGAAGCTCAGTCGATGTTGCATAGACTTTCGGGGAAAAAACATGTCGTCTATACAGGAATGTGCCTCAAGACTGCAACGAAATCCATTTCGTTCACCGAAGCCACGTCAGTGTGGTTCAAGCACCTATCCGATTCCGAAATAGAATATTATATCGACACCTACAAACCATTCGACAAGGCCGGATCGTACGGGATACAAGAATGGATTGGCATGATTGGCATTGAAAAAATAGAAGGCTGCTTCTACAACGTTATGGGCTTGCCCGTCGCACGATTCTACGAAAAGCTCAAACAAATAAGTTAAAATCCTTATCCACCCCTATCTTGCGTTCATCAATCAAGCATCGGATAATTGAGCAAAGTTTTTCTTCGTCTTGCAGATGGATATCGCAGTCGCTCATCAGCACCATCATCAAATCCTTGACTGTCATTTTTCCACAAGCCAAAACCTCTACAATTTTTCCTTCAATTCGTTTTGTGTCAGCATTTTCCAACGGCGTACCACCGAGGCAATAGTCACACATTCCACAACGGTCCGCCTCCTCGTCAAAATAATTCAACAGCATTTGGCTTCGACACGAATCCGACTGCATGACATATCGCTTGATAGCCTTTACCCTTTCTTCCATTGATGATTTGAGCTGGGAATAGTTGGAATCCACAAGATGCAAGTCCCGAGCATCAACTCTCGAAGCAGAAAAGACTATTTGCATTTGTGAAGAACGCATTTTGTATGAAACCAACTTCAATGCGTCAAGATGCAATAGCATATTCTGAATAGTGACTTCGTCGAGATAAAGCCGTTTTGCCAATTGCTTTTCCGAAATCGTCACAAAATCGGAGAACAAGCCGCCATACATACGCAGCAGCAATTGCAGCAAAGGCTCATATTTGGGCGTTTCAACTTGGAATCTGTACAACTCCTCCTTCCCTGAAACAATCATCAACCGAGACACGGTACTATCGGCATCGGAAAGCGACAGCAACCCTTCTCGTTCCAGCATGGCAATAGAATTGAAGCACTCTAAGGGAGCAAAACCATAAACGTTGCAAATCTGCTCCAAATCAAACGGAAACGAAGAGTCTTCGCCGCTTCCTATGGGAATATTGTAGAAATTGCATAGTCCCCGATAGACATTCTGTATTGTCTTGATTGGAGGATAGGATTCATTGACAGAGACATCCAAACGGGCAAGATCCGACTGGTCGTAGAGCATCACTGCGTATGACTTCTCGCCATCTCTTCCCGCGCGGCCCGCTTCCTGAAAATAGGCCTCTACGGAAGAGGGAATATCGAGATGAACCACAAATCGAACATCAGGCTTGTCAATTCCCATGCCAAAAGCGTTTGTAGCGACCATCACGCTAACCTGGTTAGACATCCACATTCCTTGACGCTCGTCTCGTTGCTGTGGAGTAAGTCCTGCGTGGTAATACGTCGCGCTCACTCCTTCAACATTCAACACATGCGCAACATCCTGCGTCCTGCGGCGATTGCGCACATAAACGACGCCACAACCTTTAACATTCTTTATGATGCGCAACAATCGGCCAATCTTATCTTCCTCCTTGAAGACCATATAGGCCAAATTACCTCTAAAGAAGCTCTGCCGAAAGACCTTACCATCACGAAACATCAATTTCTCCTGCATATCAGCAATTACAGCCTTTGTCGCCGTTGCCGTCAACGCTAATATAGGAGCCTGAGGATGCCACTTGCGAATGGAAGCTATTTCGAGATATGCCGGCCGGAAATCATAGCCCCATTGGGAGATGCAATGAGCTTCATCAACTGCTATCATCGACACTTTCATCTGTCGAAGATGATCTATGAACAGTCGTTGCTTAAGTCGTTCTGGAGAGACATACAACAACTTGATGCCACCATAGAGGCATTTGTTCAAGACCAACTCTTGCTCGTATTGGTTCATTCCCGAAACGATGCAAGCCGCCTTTATATTGCGATCCAATAGTTTCTGGACCTGTTCCTTCATCAAAGCAATCAAAGGGGAGACTACAATACAGATGCCATCCATCTTTATTGCAGGCAGTTGATAACAGAGCGACTTGCCACCTCCAGTAGGCATCAGCACAAGAGTATCTCTACCCTGTATAATAGAGGAAATGACTTCCTCCTGAAGCGGGCGGAAGTCATTAAATCCCCAATATTTTTTGAGTAGCTGGCGCACTAATTATCTTATTAAGGTAATGGTGCCCTTTCTCACCACGATGTCTTCGGTGCCGGGGCGACGGTAGCGGCAGATGTAGGCGTACGCTCCCTGCTGGCATTTCTCTCCGTTGCAGGTGCCGTCCCACATGAAGTTCTGGTCGGTGGAGGAGAACACCTGCGCGCCGCGGCGGTCATACACGAACATCGAGAAGTACTCCAGCACGTTGGCGGTGGCGATGGTGAACTTGCTGTTGGTCGCAAGGTCGGGCGTGAACGCCGTGGGTATCCACACCGAGAACAGCTGCACGGGAATGGCGAACGTCGTGTCGCTGGCGCAGCCGAGCTCGTTGGCGCTGGTCATCGTCACATATACCGAGTCGGACGGTAGGTTGACGTAGGTGTGCGTCGCCTGTTGGCCTCCCTGGCTCTCTCCGTCGCCGAAATCCCAGTTCGTCGTATAGCGGTACGGTGAGTTGTCGGTGAACGTCACCGTCGGCACCTCCGAGTCCACAAAGCCCGGGGTTATGGTGAATGCGGGTATGGGATAGGGTATCACCTTGACGGTCTTCTGCAGCGGCGTGGCTGGGCAGTCGTTGCTGCCGTGGCCCGTCATGGTGTAGGTCGTCGTCACGTCGGGCGACACCACGATGGTGTCGCGGTCCGCCTGCGGGGCGAGGCCGGGGTCGTCGGGACTGGCGGTCCAGCTGAAGTGATGTGCGTCGGTGCCTATCAGCATCGCCGTCTGGTCGGGGCAGATGCGACCGTCGGCGGGAATCATCTCAAGCTTCGGGCGCACCAGGTACGCCTTCACGCTGTCCCACGCAACGCACCCTTTGGCGCTCGTCACTTTCACGTAGTAGGTCGTCGTGTCGGCCGACGGCTCCACGCGGAGGTCCGCTCCGCTGGCGAAGCTGCTCTCGCCGGCCCTGTCGTAGTGGTAGTACCACTTGTAGCTGCATCCTTCTGCGTCTGCCTCGATGTGGGCGTCGGTCTGGCTGCCCACGCACACGATCGTGTCGCCCGTCACCGTGAGGTTCGGCGATGTGAACACTCGGATCTCCCTCCTGACGGTGTCGGCGCAATAGACTCGCTCGCTGGTGTTCGATCGGTTTACGTGAGACAGGCCGTTTCGCACGATGAGCGTCACCGTGTCGGTCGCCTCCATCGCCATCATGTAGGTAGCCTGCGGGCTCGCGGCGTTTCCAGTTACGGTGTTGCTGTCCACAATCCAGGTCCGCTGCCATCCCGTGTACTGGTTGCTGGCGTTTGCTCCGAGGAAGGTAGAGTCAACAAGCTGGATGGTGTCGCCGAGGCACGGCTCGTCGGTCGGCCTGACGCCGATGACGGCTACGGGGCTTTCTAGCGCATGAACATCGAACATTCCCTCCGTGTTGCATTCATGGTCATCTTCCGTGCAGCACCACAGTTTTGCGTGGTACAAGCCTGCTCGGGGGGCCTGGAACGTCCCTGAGTTTCCTGTGATAGAGGCAAGTGGAGCCCCTGTCCCTTGAGAATTATCGTAGATATCCCAACGAGTCAAGGTCGTGTCGAGATCCATGTTGCGGCTCTTGCTGGTGCTGATCAGCTGGATCTTGCCGTCGCAGGTCGGTATCGTGTCGATGCTGAGCACAGGCTTGTTGTTCGCTACGGCCTGGTACACGAACGACGGGAACGGTTTCGCGGGGTCCATGTACGACATCATCTTGCACATGAACGACTGCACCTTCACCATGCGCCCTGCGCTGTCGCCCTCAGTAGGGATGAAGTCCGCCGTATCCACGAGGTAGCTGCGGTCGGGCGACGGGTTCGTGACGCGCACCCACTTGAGGGTGTCGAGGCCGTCGGCGGAGATCTGCGTCGTGCGGATCCAGCTGCCGTTGGTCGCAGAATCAAGGTACGTCAAGTTGAAGACGTTGCCTGTAATGTCCTCGCCAGTGGCCGACTTGTACCAACTGTAGGATATCATGTCCTGCGGGGCGCGCAAGGTGTCCACAACGGTGGAACGGCCTGACGGACATCCCGAACTTTGCACCTGCATGGGCTGGCTGTCGCCAGCGATATAGGCATAGGCATAATGTGCATTATACTTGCAGGCGGACATATAGATTTCAATACGGACATCTTGTTGCAAATACTGGTTCAAGGAAATCATTACTTTGGTCCAATCCTTATACCACACTTCATCGTAGCCGCTTCCAACCTTATGCCATCCATTCACATTGTTCTGCATACCTTGAGGATAGGAAGCGCTCTGTGGGGTACCCGAAATCACATAATCCAAATTGGGATTGTCTTGGACCCAAGTGTTTCCAACCTTGTGTTTTACCCTGATAATAAATGCGGGATTAATATCATAGGTATGGCCCGGAGACTGAATAACAGGCGCATACCAAAGTGTAAGCAAAGAATTCTGGGGGGTAACACGCATCTGATAATAAAGCACCTCGGAACCGTACCGACATTCTGTTCCAACACGGATAGAGCTAGTGTAATTCAGGTCATTATTATCTAATGCCGAAGGCACAAAACGTAATTGATAATTTGTATGTGGATCTGCTCCCGAATTACCTGAAGCTGCTTGTTTTATCACATATCGGTTGGAACCGTCCGACATAATATTTTCCGAACAACCTGCAGTAGCCACCTTTGTTGCCAATTGGTTATCTGGTACTATCGCAGCATTGGTATAGAATATATCATCAACACCCACATGGTTTGCCATACCACCCGTACCCGTATTTGAGTTCAATGATTCAATCACTGCACCAGAATAAAAATACTGAGTGTGATTCTGGGTTGTTACAAAAGTCGTTGGATTATGCCAACCCGGACATGAATTTGACGACTGGCCATAAATTTGCGTTGAAAAAAACAACGCCAAAAGCATGAAAATCGGAATCTTGTATTTCATATGAATTGTTATTTTACTTTAATGACACCAAAATGGACCGTTTTGTTGCACATTGACTCGTTTTTTTTTCAATAAAAAAGCACCACCGTCACGTACGCACTAAGATACAACAACTTATCCAACATAATAATAACGACAAAAAATTATTTTCGTACATCCTCCAAGCATTTTTTATAAATTCAAAAAAAAGGACACTCCGAAGAGTATCCTTTTTTTATCAAAACTCATTAAAGGGATTATTTCTCACCTTTTTCAAGTTCTTCTTTCAGATTCACGAGCACGTCGAGGTCGCCAAGAGTGGTCTTTTCAAGCTGATCGTTGATTTTCTTAACGGTCTTCTTGGTAGCGCGTTCTTTCTTTGCCTCTTCGTTCTCGGCAGCAGCCTGCTCTTCAGCAGCGCCTTCTTGCCATACGCGAGCGTGAGAAACGACGATTCTCTTGCCTTCTTTGGAGAATTCGATAACCTTGAAATCAAGAGTTTCATCCTGACGAGCCTTGCTCTTGTCTTCCTTGTCGAGGTGACGCATAGGAGCGAAACCTTCAACGCCGTAAGGCAAAGTAACGGTAGCGCCCTTGTCGTTCATAGCGGTGATGGTACCCTGATGAACTGAACCAACGGTGAACAGGTTTTCATAAACGTCCCAAGGATTCTCTTCGAGCTGCTTGTGACCCAAGCTGAGACGACGGTTTTCAACATCGACTTCGAGAACAACAACTTCAATCTTGTCGCCAATCTTGGTGAACTCTGCAGGATGCTTGATTTTCTTGCTCCAGCTGAGGTCGCTGATATGGATAAGGCCATCAACACCTTCTTCGAGTTCTACGAAGATGCCGAAGTTGGTGAAGTTGCGAACGGTAGCGGTGTGTTTGCTTCCGACAGGATATTTTTCAGCGATAGCGGTCCAAGGATCGGGAACGAGCTGCTTGATACCGAGGCTCATCTTGCGTTCTTCGCGGTTGAGGGTCAAAACAACCGCTTCGACTTCCTGACCAACTTTGAGGAATTCCTGAGCGCTGCGAAGGTGCTGGCTCCAGCTCATTTCACTTACGTGAATCAAACCTTCAACGCCGGGAACAACTTCCACGAATGCGCCGTAGTCAGCGAGAACGACAACTTTACCCTGGATTTTGTCACCTTCCTTCAAGTTAGGATCGAGAGCGTCCCAAGGGTGAGGAGTGAGCTGTTTCAGACCCAACTGGATGCGGTGCTTAGCCTCATCGAAGTCAAGGATAACAACGTTGATCTTATCGTCGATATGAACGATTTCTTCGGGATGGTTTACGCGACCCCAGCTAAGGTCGGTGATGTGGATGAGACCGTCAACGCCACCAAGGTCAACGAATACGCCGTAGCCGAGGATGTTCTTAACGGTGCCTTCCAATACCTGACCCTTTTCAAGGTGGGAGATAATCTCAGCCTTCTGAGCCTCGAGTTCGTCCTCGATAAGAGCCTTGTGGGAAACAACAACGTTCTTGTATTCGTGGTTGATTTTCACAACCTTGAATTCCATGTTCTTGTCAACGTAAACATCGTAGTCGCGGATGGGCTTGACGTCAATCTGTGAACCGGGAAGGAAGGCTTCGATGTTGTCGAATACGGTAACAATGAGACCACCTTTGGTACGGCTCTTGACGTAACCAGTGATGATTTCCTGGCTTTCGTAAGCCTGGTTGACACGCTCCCAAGATTTC
>JAZLKZ010000011.1:0-13270 GCA_045597845.1 Bacteroidales bacterium
TTCTCGTCGGGTACCTTGTCTCCAGAAGCAAGTCCGAGGAAGTCCTTGAAGCTCTGACGGTCCGTAATCTGGTATTGGACCTGATGGTCGCTGAGGTTGTAGTAATGTTTGATTATCATTACCTTGAACATCATCACCACATCGTATGGCTTTGCACCCGCATGACTCTTCTTGGCCTTGTTCTCAAACACATCTCCCAGTGCCTCACGGAACATCTCAAAGTCAATCACTTGCGACAATCGTTCAAGTGGATTGCCCAGTTCAGAGAGATTTTCCTTCGTATTTTGTGCGTCAAACAGGGTGACCGACCCAAGTTTCTTATATTTTGCCATCAATATTCGTGATTAAGTTCGATATAATAACGGAAAATCAAGATATTTATTTTATTGTCAATAAGTTGATTTTTAGAGGTTACCACAATTTTTGCAAAGATACAAAAAAAATTCCCAAATACACCATTCTCGGGTGACCATTAAAAGGTATTGTCAGCACACAGTTTTCCAATAATTGCTCTTTTTTTCGTAATTTTGCAAACATGAAAAACAAAACCACACTTATCTTGACGATTGTAGTCCTGGCGGGAGCAATCATCGCATTTGCAAGCAACAAAGAAGAATCACAAAAAGGGACTGCAAAAGAGCAAACTGCCAACAACGCAGTAGCAGGAGTCTCCGATGATGTTAATCGACAAATAGAGGGTTTGGAAATTCCCTCTTACGGCAACGGAGATGAGATTGTAACGCATTTCGCCTATACACTCAGCTACGACGAGGAACATGAGCAAGCCCGTTGGGTTGCCTATATGATATGCCGCGAACGTGCCAAGGGCGAACTCAAGCGTAGCGAGGATTTCCGTCCCGACGAGGACGTACCTACGGGTTCGGCCCAGCCCTACGACTACAAACGCAGCGGCTACACACGCGGTCATCTCGCGCCCGCCGGCGACATGAAATGGAATGCACAAGCAATGAGCGAGTGCTTCCTACTCAGCAACATGTCACCCCAGTTGCACGACTTCAACGACGGCATCTGGAACAAGATTGAATCGAAAGTGCGCTATTGGGCCAAGAAATACGACACCCTTTATGTTGTCACAGGTCCCGTGCTGCGCAAAGGACTGAAAAAGATAGGCAACAGCGGCATCAGCGTTCCCGAATATTTCTACAAGGTTATCCTTGATCCCAAACGCGGAGAAGGCGTCGGATTTGTCGTGCCACACAAGGATTTCGAGACCTCACTGTCACGACTCGCCGTGAGCATCGACTCCGTAGAACGCGCCACGGGGATAGACTTTTATCCCACCCTACCCGACGACATCGAAGAGCAGATTGAATCACACCTAAACACGCAAGCCTGGAAATGGAATTAATTGACAATCAACAATTACCATTTCTTTTTCAGACCCGTTCACAGACACAAAAACAATGAAAATCCATCCCGACACACTGCAGTTCTTCGACGAGCTGCAATACAACAACAACCGCGAATGGTTCCAAGACAATAAAAAACGCTGGGACGCCATCCGCAAAGACTTTTTGGAATTCACCCAAGCACTTATCGACCAAATGATTCCGCTTGACCCTTCGCTCGGCAACATCAGTGCCAAGGACTGCGTCTATCGCATCTACCGAGACTTGCGCTTCTCGCCCGACAAAAGACCATACAAGACACATATCTCCTGTTTTCTGCCCACGGGCGGCAAACGCAACTGCGGCGTGCCCGGCTACTACCTTCAGATGGGGCAAGAAGACTACGGCTTACATGGCGGATGCTCACTCGGAGGCGGCATTTTCATGCCCGAGCCAAAGACATTAGAGGCAATTCGACAGGAAATATTCTACAACGTGGAGGAATTCAAGGAAATCATGGCTGCGCCAGAATTCAAGCGCTATTTCGGCACCGAGTTTTGGACACTCAAGAAACTCAGCCGCGTGCCTAAAGGCTATCCTGCCGACTGGCCCGACGGAGACCTGCTGAAATACAAAGACTACACCGTGAACTACGAAATGCCCGACGAGTTCGTTCTCACCGACGACTTATTCGAGGAAGTGATAAAAGTCTTCCGCGCCGCCGTTCCCCTCAACAAGTTCATCCAGAAAGCAATGTGGAGTCCAGAGAATTAAGAATTCCCGAACCCTACACCATTTAAAATAAAAAACTCGGACATTGCTGCCCGAGTTTTTTTATTGTTGTCAAATGTCTTTTATTTGATGTTGGGTTCTTCAAGGCCATAACCTTTCTTCTTATCAACGGCTTTGAGATAGACAGAGATAAGGAGGGCGGCGATACCCAAAGCTGCCAACATAACCAAAGCCCAAGTATAATCAAGTTCGTGGGCAGAGGTACCTTCAGGATTGGTGTTGTTGAGAACCATACCGATAAGAGCGGGGAACAAACCAAGGCCGATATTCTGAATCCAGAAGATTGCTGCATATGCAGAACCAATGATTTTTTCATCAACCAGCTTAGGAACTGAAGGCCACAAAGCAGCAGGCACCAACGAGAACGAAGCACCAAGAACCAAAATCGTGACATAAGCAACTACAGTGCCACCTACAGCGCTGCCTTTGAAGGAAGGCAGGACGAAGGCAAAAGTGAGATGGCAGATAACCAACAAGATGGAACCAAGCATAAGCATCGTTGCTGCCTTGCCTTTATGGTCAACATAGTTGCCAAGAATAGGAGTGATAGCCACAGCCAACAAGGGGAACACAGCGAAGATAGTCTCAGCAGTACCACGCATGTAACCCATATAGCAATAAACCACTAATGCGATAACAGCCATTGCCATTAAACCATATTTCAGACCTTTCGTCTTGGAGAAGTTGCTGGCGAAGGCACATACAGCGACAACGAGCATGATAATGTACTGAACGATTGTTACAGATTCACTAGCCCAGAAAGTCCCCTCTTGTGCAGGATTAAGCGTCAGGTTGCACTGGAGCATGTTGACGGCATACTTCTGGAATGGGAAGATGGCGCTGTAGTAAAGCACGCAGAGCAAAGCGACGAGCCAAAAACCAAGGCTGGTGAAGATTTTGCCAAGGTCACTGATTTTGAATGGATCGTCTTTCTCTTCAGCCTCACCGGTCTGAGCATCCAATTTTCTATCCATGAAGAAATAGGTGATGAACATGATAAGCGCGATACAGAGAAGCACTACTCCGAATTTCACAGCATTATCAACATGAATACCACCGCCGAGTTTCGCAAAATAGGGTGAGAAAATCATGCAAGTGGCAACGCCTAAACGTGCGAGAGCCATTTCGGAGCCCATTGCCAATGCTGTTTCACGTCCTTTGAACCATTTAACGATACCACGACTGACAGTAATACCAGCCATCTCGCAACCACATCCAAAAATCATGAAACCGCAAGCAGCCAGTTTGGCTGAAGCAGGCATACCCGCTGCGAAAGGAAGAATGGCACCGATAATAGGCAAGTCGCCGTTCCAATTCAAATGACTTGTAAACCATTGTTCAAGACCAGTACCGATAAATGCGTCACTGACGGCGTAGAACTTAATAGCGCCACCTACCAGCATTACTGCACCAGACAACACTGCGGTAAAGCGAACGCCCATCTTATCGAGGATGATACCCGCAAAGATGAGGAAGAATACATAGACATTGAGGAAAACCTCAGCACCTTGCATACGACCAAACGAGCCGCTGTCCCATCCGCGAGTGTCCTGCATCATGTCCTTGATGGGAGACAGGATGTCCATAAATACATAGGCACAGAACATGGCAAGTGCCAACAGGAGCAGTGCAATCCATCGCATTGCAGCACTGTCTCTTAAAGTTTTTAAATTTTCTGACATAATTGTTATTGTTGATTAAAAAAATAAGTTTGCGATAAAAAATACAAGTTGCAAAGATACGAAAATTAATTGAAAATCGACAATCGATAATTGATATTATGTTGTTCTTTATTCGTCATTCACCGTTTCACCACTCTCGCTGCCGCGCCACCGCCGGGCGCCAGCCACAATTGCAGCACTTGATTTTTACGGGTTTTGGCATGGCATATACTATAGGATGTGGGATTGGTCTCGAAATGGGAATCTTTTGCATCTCCGTAAATTTCCACATCATATTCCACATTAGGTTCCAAGAAATCGAGCTTCAAATTCAACGTCCGAGGTTCCTCGTTGGTGGCGACGCCCAAGAAAAACGAATCCCCCGCCCTACGCACTATCGCCACATACTCGCCAAGTTCACCTGTCAACGCCTTGCTCCAGTCGCAGTCGGGATTGTAGTCGCGGAAGAATTGGAACATCGGATGTCCTTCATAGTTTTCAATCAAATCCGCCGCCATCACCATCGGGGAATAGAGTATCACCCACAAGGCACACTGCTTGGCGATGGTGGTGTGCACCCGACATTCTCTCGCATCTTTCTGGTTCCATTTGCGTGCTTCGGAATGATGTTGCAACGACCGATAAGTGATGTCGAAAATACCCGGCGTATAGTCCAACGGACCCGCCAACATACGGGTGAAGGGCAAAATGACTTGATGGCTTGGCGGATTGCCGTCGCTCCATGCGTTCCACTCCATTCCACGCACCCCTTCGCCAGTCATCAAATTAGGATAGGTTCTGCGAAGTCCCGTGGGTTTGATGGGTTCGTGTACGTCAAGCATCACTCCTGCTTGCAAAGCGTCACGCATCACCTTGTTGTAGTGCGTTATTCCATACTGGGAATGATGAAGTTGTCGGTCTGGGAAGCCGCCTGCATAACCTGTCTTGATGGCATGGATGCCACGTGCGTTACACCAGCGTAAAGCGCTGTCCAGCTGGGACTCGTAGTTCGGGATGTTGCCGCCCGTTTCGTGATGGATGATGACCTCGACGCCCTTGTCATGGGCGTAGGCTATCACACTGTCGATATCCATGTCGGGAGCCGCCTTGGTGAAGCTGAAAGTCTGGTTGCCACCCCAATTTTCCCAGCCTTCGTTCCAACCCTCAAAGAGTACGGCGTCGATGTTGTTTTCCGATGCGAAGTCGATGTATTTTATGGCGTTGACGGTAGTGGCACCATGACGGGCATCGGGAGTCCAGCTGTTTACTCCCAAGTGCATACCCCACCATACGCCAATATATTTCATCGGGCGGATATGTTCAACGACAGCGTCGGTCGATGGTGCCTCATTGAGGTTCAGCAGCAACGAGGAATTTATCAAATCCACAGCATTGTCGCACAAGAAGATAGTACGCCACGAGGTAAACGCAGAATCCATGTCGCACACCGAGCCCGAACCTGTATTGTCGGGCGAGAGCCAACTTTGGAAAGCAAGCGAATCAACCTGCCGCAATGTCATCTCAGCAAAATTGCGCAGATTTGCCTCGTGAATGCAGCAATACAGTCCATTGTCGAAACGCATTGTGATAGGCGTATTGGCATCTACAACCTGCGACAAAGGTTGCTGACGATAGAGAAATTCGTAGCTCTCGAAATTGGCAGGGATACTCCACGACTCGCCGTCGTGGGCAAAAGCGAACTGCGTCAGCTCATCCATCAAAACAAGCGAGTCATGTCCTTTCAAATCATAACGATAACGGAAGCCCAAGCCATCATCAAAAACCTTTATCTCTAAAAACATATCCACCACATCGTTGCGCAGCGTAGCGAAAAGAGCGTTGTAATGTTCCCGAACCTCCTTGTTCTCGCCCCAAAGCTGTCGCCAAACGCTATCGCAAGAACTGTGGTGCACCTCAGAAATGCAGAAACCACTATCCAACGTCACCTCTTGACGCGCCACCATGCCGATGTTCAAAATATGCATTACCACACTATCATCTCTACACACCTTGAGTCCCGCACGACCCTCCGCATCACATGATAGAGACACTTCAATGCGACCGTCGGGTGAGGACACAACAGGTTTTTCTTGGTTGCTAAAGACATGGCATGAAACCATGAAAAACGCAACCAACAACATGATTATCTGTTTTTTATTTATCTTTTTCATAACAAGAAATGGAATGTCATAAAGCAAGCTAACGCACGCAGCAAAAGCATGTTTTTCGGTTACAAAGATAGTTTTTTTTATTCAACTCACAAAAAGAGTTACGAGAATAGGATTATTTTTGTATTTTTGCAAGTTCAATTTATTATATATACCATGCGCGTATTAAGGAACTTTGTCTTGACTTTGGCATTCATTGCCATGACCACCCAATTGCGGGCCGCCTATTTGGTGATACCCATGGACGAAGTTCAGAAGAATCACCTAAAGTCCTATGGAATAGCCTATTGGGCATTAGAACGCGAAGTCGAAGTAACATGGTTACTCAATTATCGCGGAGGGGCTTTTATGATGAAATACGCCGACGCATTGGAACGAGAATGCCGCCTAAGAGGTGTAACATGTGAGGCGATAGCCGATGGTCAATCCACCGCAATTCTCTCCGAAATAGCCGATCCGTCGGTCAATATGGATGCCGTCAAGTTGCAAAAAGCGCCTAAAATCGCCGTCTATTCACCCAAAAACAAACTGCCTTGGGACGATGCCGTAACTTTGGTGCTCACCTACGCCGAAATCCCCTACGACGTGGTGTACGACGAAGAGGTGATGTCGGGCATCCTGCCCACCTACGACTGGCTTCACCTGCACCACGAAGACTTCACGGGACAATATGGCAAATTCTGGGGAAACTACCGCAATCAACAGTGGTACATCGAGGATGTGAAAGCACAGGAAGCAATGGCAAGCAAACTAGGGTTCAGCAAGGTGTCGCAACTCAAGTTGGCTGTCGTTCACAAAATCCGCGACTTTGTGTCGGGCGGAGGATTCCTCTTCGCCATGTGTTCGGCTCCCGACAGCTACGACGTAGCATTGGCAGCCGAAAACGTTGACATCTGCGATGTGATGTTCGACGGCGATCCCATGCAGCCCAACGCACAGAACCAGCTCGACTACGACAAGACTTTCGCTTTCAAGAATTTCCGCATCAGCACCAATCCTTCGGAATACGAGATTGCGACCATCGACATTGATGACCGCGCCCACCAAAGTCGCGTCAACGAGAAAAACGACTTCTTCACCCTTTTCGAGTTCTCTGCCAAATGGGATTGGGTACCCACCATGCTGACACAGAACCACACACGCGTCATACACGGCTTTATGGGTCAGACTACTGCTTTTCGCAAAGAGACCGTCAAGACAAGCGCCATCATCCTTGCCGAGAACAAGGAACTTGGCGAGGTACGCTACCTCCACGGCGAATACGGCAAAGGAACTTGGACGTTCCTCGGCGGACACGACCCCGAAGACTACCGCCACTACGTAGGAGACCCGCCCACCGATCTCTCGCTCTACCCCAACTCGCCAGGCTACCGACTCATTCTCAACAACATACTCTTTCCCGCTGCTAAAAAAGAAAAGCACAAAACCTGAAAAACCGAGAATTGATAATTACAGACTAATCGCATAACTTTTGATGAACACTATAAGAACTTGGTCCAAACGCATCTTTCTCAGCTTGCTATGCCTTTACGGCATGGCATTCTGCCACGCACAAGAGCAGTGGACCATCTACAATACCCAAAACTCGGAAATTGGCGGCAACACCATCATGGCGCTGACCTCCGACAGCAAAGGCAACCTGTGGGTGGGAACCAATTTGGGCCTCTGCCGCCTCAAGGGTCGAACCTGGACAGACTACGCCATGTTCAACGCCAAGCTCAAAGACCAATACGTTGACTGTCTTGTTGTTGACGACAATGGCGTTTTGTGGATTGGCACCGACGACTACGGAGTCATTGAGTTCAACGGTAGCCAATGGACCGAACACATCAAAGAAACCAAGCGTCTCAACATGCAGTATATCAAAGATATTGCCATCGACAAGGAGGGCGTGAAATGGATTGGAGTTTCCCTCAACGGTCTGGTACGCTACGACGGACAAGACTGGGAGAAATTCACTCCCGACAATTCGGGGTTGCCCAGCGACTTCATCCTTTGCACTGCCATTGATAGCCGCAACCGCAAATGGGTTGGCACCAACAACGGACTCTGCATGTTCAACGGCGTTCGTTGGATTTGCTACAAAAAAGGCACTTCGGGCATCAGCGACGACATCACGCCTGCCGTGGTCATCGACGAGAACGACGTGAAATGGATTGGCACTCTCAGCGGCCTCTGTCGCTTCGACGGCGAGCAATGGACCACCTATACAAGCGCCAACTCGCCCCTACCCGACAACCAAATATGCGACATGGCAATGGACCACGCCGGCAACCTCTGGATTGCCACCCACAACGGTGTGGCGGTGTTCGACCGCAACAACCGCTGGAAGGCATTTACCCACAAGGACAGCAAACTGCCCGAAGGAACCGTTCAAGTCATCACCATCGACGGCAAGAACAACGTGTGGATGGGCACCGACTTCCAAGGACTCGCCTGCCTCTCTGGTTTCCAATGGCCGGCGGTAGCACAAAATGAGCCTATCGGAGAAAACGCAAGTTCATCAAACAGCAACATCAAATCCGAAGAGAAAGTCACCGTGGTTCCCTTCTTGGAGAAAGGCTATGTAATCATCGAGATGGAGAGCGCTACGGCTCACGTCCAGTTCGAATCCTCCAAGGGCGAAATAGTGAAAGACATCCCCAACTACAAAGCCGCCTCTCGCATCGCCATCAGCAAGATGCCCAAAGGCAACTACACACTGCGCATAAAGTCGGAACGCGGAGAAAAAACATTGAAATTCAACCTTAAATAGCTGATAATAATAATTAAATATAAAATTACAAAATGAAAAGAGTACTTCTTTCTTTGCTTTTTGTGCTCACGGCAACCTTCGCCATGGCGCAGATGCAAAACCCCGTAAAATGGGACTACACCGTGAAAGACCTTGCCAACGATGAGGTCGATCTGCAATTCACCGCCAAATTGGACGCTGGCTGGCACATCTACTCCCAGCACACCGACCCCAACGGTCCCCTGGCTTTGGTATTTGAATTTGCCAACAGCAACAACTACAAGCGCATCGGTGGTGTCACTGAACCCAAATCGCACGAAGAATATGACGAGATGTTTGGTTGCACCGTACGTTCTTTCATGGGTACCGTTGTTTTCCATCAGAAAATCAAGCGCAAAAACGCCGAGGCCTTCACCGTCAACGGAACACTCTCCTACCAGCTCTGCAACGATGGTTCCTGCATCCCTCCCGATGATGTAGATTTCACCTTCAACGTGAAAGCCGCCCCGCTTACCAGCGAGACCGAAGCGCTTGCCGAAGACACCACGACTGTTGACACCACGGTTGCCGAAGTTGTTCAGCCTACCGAAACCGTCGCCACAGCAGAACCCAAGAAAGAGGAGAAAAGTCAGTCGTTGTTCATCATCTTCATGTTGGCACTGGCCGGCGGCATTCTCACCATGTTCACGCCCTGCGTGTTCCCGATGATTCCAATGACCGTCAACTTCTTCATGCACAGCACCGACGACAAGCACAAAAACCGCCGTCAGGCATGGTTCTTTGGATTCTCCATCGTGTTCATCTTTGCCGTCTTGGGAGCCATTCTCGCACTCTGCTTCGGTCCCGAGGCACTCTACTTCATTGGAACACACTGGCTGCCCAACATCATCTTCTTCGTCATCTTTCTTGTCTTTTCCATGTCATTCTTTGGCATGTTTGAAATCAAGATGCCCGAGAAGTGGATCAACTCCTCCGACGCACAAGCCGACAAGGGAGGTTTGCTCGCGCCCTTCTTCATTGCCTTGACAACAGTACTGGTTTCCTTCAGCTGCACCGGTCCCATCTTGGGCGCTGCCCTCGTAGGCCTCACCACCAGCAGCACCGACCGCTTGGTTTCGCTCATCACCATGTTGGGCTTCGGCATCGGTTTCGCCGCGCCTTTCACCCTCTTGGCACTCTTCCCGTCGGCGCTCAAGAACATGAAATCTGGCTCCTGGCTCAACACCGTAAAGATTGTATTCGCATTCCTCGAACTCGCCTTCGGTTTGAAATTCTTCCTCATGGCAGACCAATACTGCAATTGGGGCATCCTCAACCGTGAGATATTCCTCGCCCTCTGGATTGTCATTTTCGCCATGCTCGGGTTCTACCTCTTGGGCAAACTTCGCTTCCACGGCGACGATCCCGTCGAAGAGATTGGAGTTGGACGTACATTTTTGGCAATCATCGATTTCGCATTTGTCATTTGGATGATTCCCGGTATGTGGGGCGCTCCGCTGAAGAGCCTCTCTGGGTTCATCCCCGGAATGGAAACCCAGGAATTCAACCTCATGAAGCACAGCAATACCACAATCCAAAATGGCAGCACAATCATGATGGGTCAGTTGCCCGCCGACCGCAAATATGCCGACAAACTCCACACGGCCGAAGGTTATGAAGCTTTCTACGACCTCAACGAAGCAAAAGCCTACGCAAAAGAGCACAATATGCCTGTATTTATTGACTTTACCGGAAAAACCTGCGCCAACTGCCGCGAAATGGAACATTACGTCTGGAGCGATGAGAACGTTATGGCACTTCTTTCGAGCAAGTTTGTAATGTGCGCCCTCTACGCCGACGAGAACACCATTGAACTTCCTGAAGACGAGTGGGTCGTTGACGAGAAAGGCAAAGTACTCAAAACACTTGGACGGCGAAACCTCAATTATCAAAAGACCATGTTCAACATGAACGCACAGCCCTACTACGTCATCATCGACCCCGAAGGCAACGTGCTGACCAAAGAAAACTACAAATACGACCGCGACGTACAGAAATTCATCGCCTACCTCAATGAAGGTCTCGAAAACTATAATAAGAAATCATTGGTGTCCCGTTAAAATCGGGACGAGTTTAACGGGACACTAATGAATCAAAGTAATAATACATATACATGCAGAGCGTTCAAATAGTGGTGATGTAAATCTCGGTTGCCCTACATCGGACACCCCTCCACGCGGCAAGCCGTGCCGTTGCGTGGAGAGAAAAAAGAGAGGGCGCAGCGCAGAGAAGAATCCCAAACATTCGAACCGTCAAAGATTCAGCCCTGCCACTCGCACCCGGGAAACATAGAGCCGTCCAGCCCTATGCGCTGTCAGCAGCATTCGCAGCCGACACTTCTTATAACGAGCACCCTCTCTTTTTGTTGCATGGCACCTGACAAAAATTAACCAAGGGCGGCAGCGTGGCCTGCCTACGACCGCCGCCTGTGTTGGACCGAGGACAACCGCTTGCAGGGTTACACGGAGTATTCCGACGAGAACGGCGATATGTCGGCCTGGTACAATTATGCAGCCGGTGGCGACCGTAATTTCAAAATTACTTCACCAAGCCTCAATATACGCCAGAATGCTGTCGGTCTCCGTTATAGTGCTCACCTCAAATACCCCACACTCTATGCCTCTGCCCTTATCACCTTCAACAAAGGTGGCTATACCAAGCACTACTTCGAAGGCACCAACCGTATGTGCAGCAAGATAGGTGGAGGGTTCAGCAATATAAACCTCAATAGTATCGAAGACCGCGTCCCCACCTTGGTCGAAGACTACGACCAACTGTCCGAGGGACAGCGCGAAAGCGTGGAGCGTACCTTCAATGAGTGCCTTAACATGGGCGTGGAAATGGACGGTATTATTGACCTCTATGAGGTTATCGCCCACGAGTCTGGACGTGACGACCAAGAACCCGCTTTCTTCTACCACTCCGACCATTTGGGCTCCGCGGCATACCTCACCAACGATGCAGGTCAGGTCACTCAGACCTTAAACTATCTCCCATATGGTGAAGACTGGGTCGACATCCAGAACTACGCTGAGACCCGTTATCCCCGTCTGGGTATATACACCTATAATGGCAAGGAAAAAGACTACGAATCTGGCTTCCACTACTTCGGCGCCCGCTATTACTGGAGCGAGTTGCTGACTGGATGGCTGAGCGTCGACCCGATGATGGATAAGTATCCAGGCATTTCGCCGTACAACTACTGCATGTGGAATCCTATAAAATTGATTGATCCTGACGGAAAAGAAGCGGCACCTCCAGATAGATGGACGAGAATCGATCCTGTTATTTCTAATAAAATGTTTGTGGGGTGGGATACTGAAATCAATAATTGTTTTAAATTGGCTCAAAAACAAATGGGAAAAAAGGGAGTAAAAGGTGAATATGTAAAGTATAAAATTTATGATGAGAAAAAAGGAGCAAATAAAAAAAACACAGAGAAAGCTGTTTCCTATATCAATCAAATTCTTGAGGCTGGAAATCCTGTAATGGTAGGGGTTGATGATCAGGATGGATTTGCAAAATCCAATGGTGATGAATCAACGGATCACTGGATTGTTATTGTTGGCCGTGGAAATGATAATAAAGGAAATTATTTTCTATTTTATGATAATGCAACAGGATGCGGAGAATCTGGTGCTAGTGATAATAATAGGTTGTATTATGATGCGGACTCTGGGGAAATAAAAGGAAGGGCTGATGAGAAAAGGAATAGATATGCGGCTAAACGACGAGACTACATTATAACACAAGTTATGGCAACAACAGGAGTAAAAAAAGAAGAAAAAAAGAAAGGAACAAACAATGATTAAATTTAATTCAATTTTAACGAATGTTCTCGTTATATTTAATTGTGTTTTTCTTACCGTCCCAGAGAATTCGCTATTTGTAGATAGCAGTGAACGTAAATATTTGAAAAATCTCCCTGTCACTTATGAGGGATTTGGCAAAACTGTCTGCGATAGCATTTTCGATAATTCATTGAATATGTACGTAAAATTTTACACGGCCTTGGATTTTAGTTTTAATAATCATCGATATTATCTTCCGATGGTAGATTCAATTAAATGTGTCAAGTTTCAGGATAAGCATTTCGGGGATACGTTGTTTGTCAATATGGTTCTTTTAGACGCAACTTCCTGTGATTCGAATTGCCTGTTCATAGATGGCAATTGTGCATATATCACCCAAATCTCTGATAAAAAAAAATAGGATAATCTACAACAACGTTTCTATTCTATCAAACTTACATTTGACCCTGCTGTTGGATGGTTCGCCGATTAGCGTTTATACCATGTATGATTCGCACAGAATACCAATAAATGTATAATTTAAACATCAAAATTATGTACAAAAACATCAAAAAAAATCACCATGCTGCTCTTCGTGGCAGCCACAAAGCTTTCTTGAAATACTCTTGAAAATTAACTGAATGAACAGGCAATGCACATATAGTCTCAACCGTCTCTATGACAACTCTACCCAGTTAGGCCAGTTGTTACAGGACAACACCTACAAATATGACAA
>JAZLKZ010000012.1:0-5657 GCA_045597845.1 Bacteroidales bacterium
TTTGGGCTTGCGTCCGCTGCCTTGGTTGATGACTTGATATTGCAGGCCGCTCTTGGTTACGATGACGCCTTCTTTCTTGGCGTTTTCTGCAAGGAATTGTTCGCCGGCGACCTTGGCTGCCTTTCCGGCTTCGGCTGCTTGTGCACGTTGCTTCTCTTCAAGTTCTTCGAAGAAGGTGCTGAGAATCTGCTGCGATTCTTCTTGTGAGACTTTGAGTTTGTTGCCTTTGAGGATGTCGTCGATGGCGGCTGCAAAGTCATTAGCGTTGAGTGTGCCGCTGAGGCCCATGTCTTTGAGCTGGTGGCCGATATTGAGGCCGAGAGCATAACTGAGTTTGTTCATATTGTAATGAATGATAGATAATTAACAATGAGTAATTAGATGCGTTATTCGCTGTCGGAAGTGAGGCCGCTGCCGTCCTTGGCTTGGCGTTCGAGTTCCATCTTTCCGAAACGTAGCGTGATGCCGGCGCTGATGAAGCGACTATTGAGGCGCTTGTTGGTACTTTCGCTCAGGAGGTAGGGGTTGGTGTTTTCGCTACCCGAACCAAATCTGGCACCCCAGTTGAAGAGGTCTTGGATGTTGATGAAAGCGGAGAGTTTGCGCTTGAAGAAGTCGGCGCGCACGCCCAGGTTGAAGTTGTAGTTTGCTTTGCGTTTGTAGAAGAGGCCTTGGGTGGGGCTGGAGTAGTTAATGGAGGCGTGGACTTGATATTTGTCAAACACCTTTGCCCAGCCGTTCAGACGCAGACTGTAGGAGAACATGTTGTCGCTGACCTCCTTGCCGAGCTTTTCGTAGAACATTGTGTAGCCTGAGTTGTAGGCATTGGCGTAGAAACGAAGGTTGAAGAATCCAGAAGGACGATAGGTGATGTTGGCGGAAAGTCCGTAGCGATAGGATGATCCCATGTTGTAGGGCATGGAGTACTGAATGGCGCGGTTGATATAAGGGTCGATGCCGTCGGTGACGTCGGTCAGGTTGTCGATCTCGTTGGTGGAGTAGCGCATGTAGCCGTCGATGCCTACGTAGCCGAATTTCTCGAAGAACTTGGTCCAGCCGACTTCTGCATTGTGTGTAAGTGATGCGGTGAGATCACGGTTGCCCACGCGGTAGCTGTCTTCGCTATAGCTGCGGAAGGTGGTGAGCTGGCTTTCGTAGGGGTTGCTCATGCGTAGCGTGTAGTTGAGCTTGAAATTGTGCATGCTTTCGGTGCGGTAGGTGAGGTGGATGGAGGGGTTGTAGGTGAGATGGTTGAAAGTGGTATCATCGGGGAAGTAGTCGTTCTCGTAAGAGAAATGAGTGTTCTCGTAGCGCATGCCGAATCCCAGTTCAAATGTAAATCCACCCCAGCGGCGGGTCCAGTTGACATCGGCGTTAATGTTGTTGCCGATGCTGTGGTATTCGTAGCTGCGCAGGGCGTCGGTGAGGGTGTAGTCGTCGGTGGCTGATTCGTAGTGTAGTCGCTCGTATAGGTCATGGCTGTTGTCGTGGTTGAATCCCAATCCGAAGGAGAGTTCGCCATCCTTGCTGTAAGGTCTGTTGTAGCGAGCATCGATGTTGTAGATTTGTCCGTTGGATTTGGAACGATACATCTTGTTGAAACTCTGGTCGGGCGTGGGGATGGTGTAGATGGTGCCATCGAAGGTACGGCTGTTGATGGATTCGTTGTTGCTGCCGTTGAGCATGGTGCGTGCCGAAATCCTCAGGTTGTGGCCTTCGTTGTCGAATTTCTTGGTGTAATCTACGCCGGCATGTCCGAAATAGGACCCGCTATGGTTGTTGACGTTGGTGTCGAAGTAAAGGTAACTGCCCAATCCGGCAAAAGACTGGTCGCGCAAATTGGTGCTGTACGATTCTGATTTAGGACTGCCGTAGTTGCCTCCCAAAGAAAACTCAATGTCGCTGGTGCTGTCGATTTCGTAGTTGACGTTGAGGAACAGGTTTCCGTTGAGGCGGTTGCTTTTGGAGTAGGAGTATGTGCTGTCAAACTGGATGGTATCGAAGGCGCCGGGCACGGAGGCGTTGTCCTTGCGCATGTAGGAGCGTGAATAGCCTTCGTCTTTGTTGTAGTTGTAGCGGCCGCTGGCATAGAGGTTGATGGAGAGTTTTTCCTTGGCCCACATGTACGAAATCCAAGGACTTACGAAAGGCTGGGTGGAACCGTTGACGCCGAAACTGACAAACTGGTTGCTCTTGATGTGTGCCGTGGTGACGATGTTGATGACTGCCTCGGCGGAAGTGGCGTACTTTGCGGAGGGGTTGGTGATGGCCTCGATACGTGCCAATGCGTTGGCGGGAAGTGTTTCGAGGTATGTCTTGAGGTTCTCTTCGGTGAGCTTTGAGGGTTTGTCGTTAATCCAGATTTCTACGCTGGAGACGCCACGCAAAGTCACGTTTCCTTCGATGTCAACCTCCACGCCAGGGGCGTTTTGCAAAGCGTCGCTGGTGGTGCCGGTCTGGATGGTGGGGTCGTCGCTCACGTTGTAAATCATCTTTTCGCCGTCCATGGCATAGATGGGACGCGACTCTGTGATGACCACTTCGTTGAGCGTGGTGGCTACTGGCTTGATTTTCAGTGTGCCGAGTGCCGTATTGTTGGTTACGGTGCCGGGCATAAAGAAACTTTGGTAGCCGATGGCGGAAACGCGCAGAAAATATTCGCCTGCGGGAATGCCGGTGAGTTCGAAGTGTCCGTCAAAATCGGATGACCCGCCTTTGACAAAGGTGCTGTCCTCTTTGGTGATGACGCTGAGATTTACAAAAGGAAGACTCTCGCCGCTGACGCTGTCACTCAACGCACCGACGATCTTGAATGTGCTGCCATCCGTGACGCGCTTTTTCTGCTTCACGGTACTTGAACGTTGATCGTTGGAATTCATATTTGGGTTGCCTTGACGAGGTCCGTCGCCGGGTCTTCCCATAGGGGGACGTCCGCCGCCGGGGAATCCGCCAGAACCTCCGCCTGGTTGAGCAAATGTGATTGTTGCGAGGACCATACAGATGGCCAACAAGAAAGTTGATTTCCGTGAAAACATAATAGATTAGGAATTAATAATTGGTAATATATTATTATTTTAGTTCTATATAATGTTTGATTATTGCATTGTGGCAATAAATAAAACAAGAAAATCGTTATTATAGTATTCCGAGATGGCAAAATTTCCGAAACGACCATGATTCAATACGAAAAACACATATTAGACAATGGATTGACGGTGATTACCCATAAAGACTGCAGTACGCCGTTGGTAACCGTGAATATTTTGTACAAGGTGGGGGCGCGCAATGAGCATCCGACGCTAACGGGGTTCGCTCACTTGTTTGAACATCTGATGTTTGGAGGTTCGCCGAATTTCCCGGATTACGACTTTGTGGTCAATGGTTTGGGTGGAGAATCGAATGCCTTCACCAACAACGACTACACGAATTACTATCTTACCGTTCCGGCAGAAGGTTTGGAACAGGCTTTGCGACTGGAGGCCGACCGTATGCGCACGCTTGCCTTTTCGGAAGAAACTTTGCGCTTGCAGCAGAGCGTGGTGACGGAGGAATATCACCAACGCTACATGAATCAGCCGTATGGCGATGTGTGGCTGCTGTTGCGTCCGTTGTGCTATAGGGTGCATCCTTATCGTTGGTGTACCATTGGCAGCTCCATCAAGCATGTGCAGCAGGCGTCGCTGGAGGATGTGCGTCAGTTCTTCAACCGCTTCTACCATCCGTCCAACGCCATCATGTCCATTGCCGGCAACCTTGACCACGAGGATGCGCTTCGGAAGGTTAGAGATGCTTTCGGCGACATTCCCGACAGGATCACTCCGGCTTGTCCTATTCCGCAGGAACCCGTTCAACATGCCTCTCGCAGCTTGCGTATAAAACGCGATGTTCCGGCAAGTGCTTTGTATAAGGCGTATTCGATGTGTGACCGTTTCAATCATGACTACTATGTATATGATTTGATTTCCGACATCCTTTCCAATGGCAATTCTTCGCGGCTGTACAACAAACTGGTGAAGCAGCAACGTCTGTTTTCCGAGCTTAACGCCTATATTACAGGCGACTTGGATGCAGGACTCTTTGTGGTCTCGGGTAAGTTGTGCGATGGAGTGGATATGAAGGACGCCGAGTCTGCAGTGGAACGTGAGTTGCAGGCTCTTGCCACAGAGGCGGTTTCCAAGGCTGAACTGCAAAAGGTGGTGAACAAATACGAGTCAACCTTTGTCTTTTCGCAATATAAGAACGCCGACCGTGCGTTGAGTTTGTGCTATTACGAGATGATTGGCCATATTGATTGGGTAAATGGTGAACCTGAGAACTATCGTACGGTTACCCCGGCCGACATCCAGCGCGTGGCGCAAGCTACTTTCCAGACACAGCGCTGCAACACATTGTATTACGAGGCAGAAAATAGTTATAAAGTATGAAATCGTTTTTGAAGCTGGTAAAACGAGTGCTAATGGCATTGGTAACCATGGTGTCCGATGCTGTGGGTGCGTTGTATAGGTTGTTGGTGTCCATCAACTATCGCGCTTGGGCGAAAAAAATTCTCACCAAGATTGGCGAGGTGATGCACTGGCTGCTTTTTTCTGTGCTGTTGCCCAAACGCTTCCGCAGTTTGACCAAGCAGGAAATGTACAACATCATTTTCAAGGCCGACACTCCTGCCGGTAAGAAGTTCGACGTGTGGTTGCTTGTACTTATCGCACTGAACCTCATGGTGTTGATTGTTGATAGTTTCCCTATCGTGCGTGACGGCAGTTTGGCTGTGCGTATCATCATGGGAATCGTCGAGTGGGGGTTTACGTTGCTTTTTACCTTCGAATTTTATCTGCGTATCTATTGTAGCAAGCATCCTTGGAAATACCTTTTTTCGTTCTATGGGGTTATTGATTTCATCTCCATTTTCCCTGCCTACCTGAGTCTGTTTGTCCCTGCAACACGCTCGCTTTCAGTACTGCGAATGCTGCGAATGCTGCGCGTTTTCCGCATCTTTAAGATGCGTCGCTTTTTGGAAGAGGGCTATAAGTTGCTCAATGCGTTGAAGCGTAGCGCAGTAAAGATTGTCATTTTCATGATGTTCGTATTCATCGTGGCTGTTATCTTAGGTACGGTAGTCTATGCCATTGAATACGAGAAGAATCCTGCCATAACGAGTATTCCGATGGGCATCTATTGGGCGGTTGTTACACTCACTACGGTGGGCTATGGCGACATCGCTCCCGTGACACCTTTAGGACAGTTTATCTCAATGATTGTCATGGTGTTGGGTTATTCCATCATTGCCGTTCCTACGGGTATTGTGGCCGGCGAGACGATGGAGGAGGCGCGTCGCGAGCGTGACCGTCGCCATCAGGCGGAAAAGGCGGAAAAAGCGGAGCGTGTGGAAAGGGTGGAACGAGAGAAAAAGGCAGACCAAGAACCTACAACTAAAATAGAATAATTTATACAACAATAACTCCAATTCGACCACCAATATGAAAAAAATCTGCATCATCGTCCTGATGTGCCTGTTTGGGACCGCACTGCAAGCCCAAGGGAGCGTGTGGGGTACCGTCACCGATGCCCAGACGGGCGAGACGCTGATTGGTGCCACCGTTTTCGACACCCTGTCGAAGAAAGGAACCTCAACCAACCAGCAAGGACGTTACACCCTGACC
>JAZLKZ010000013.1:0-20312 GCA_045597845.1 Bacteroidales bacterium
GATTAGCTCTCGCACATATTCAGAATCGAAATCGTCCTGTCGGAAGTGCCTTTTATCAAATATCCTGACATTTTCCTTTCGGATGTGAGTGTACGGATTCGAAGTGGTATAGAACGTAGTAAGAATCGTGAGAGCCAAAGCCACGCATGAAAGTGCCGTTGCCAATTTCTGCGCGCGTAGTTCAGAAATGGCTGTAAACGCCCCAATCACAAGCACAGTGTGGATTTCGATGTTATAGTGGTTTGTCACACCCCAAAAACCGACATCTTGCGAAAGCATTTTCTGGAGCCACAGTGGGATAAGCATGATGATGTAGTTCGGTTTTTTGAGCATGAAAAGCAACCCGCTGGCCATACAGCAAACAAGGAATTCCATTTTCACACCGTGCCCGGCATCCGGCACGTTGCAATTTGTAAAAAGGGATTGAATCGTTTCCCATGGATGGGAAGCAATATACATCGCAATTTCACGATAGTTCTCTCCCATCCACTCATACCGCCAAAAACCCTTGCTTTGCCCTCCAAACGCAGGCATGACAACGACTGCTATTAAGATAAAATAGCCTATTCCAAAGGCGATGATTCCCCATAGGCATTTCTTTGCCATTTTATTGCTCCTGTAGTCCCATAGTAGTGCTACGGCGGAGAAAATCAGCCACAAAGGCATAGTCTCTTTGCCTAACGACAACAGCACAGCGAAAACGAATGTCCACCCGTAATGTTCTCTCTTGAGTGAATAAAGCATCCATGGGAAAAACATCGCAGCCACCACATTAGAATGGTAGTCGAAAGACACAGCATGAATAGCTCCAAAACCAGTAAGAAAGCAGATTAATGCAATGAATGGCAAAGCATGCGATTCGGAATGAAGCCCTATCAATCTATATACGCCGTATCCGCCAAAAAGCAATGCGACAATCTGAACGATGATAAGCGTATATTGTCCAAAAATAAGTGAGAGTGGAGACAAAATAATGAGGTAGAGGTCGAAATGGTCGCTCAACAAGTTTTGTGGTTCCCACAGAAAGATGCTACTATCGCAACAATGACCATGTATGTAGTCATAGAGTGCCTTGGTGTATGTGCCAAGATCAAGACAATAAGTGCGGAAAAAATAGTGGTTGGGGAGGGCAATTAACGCATATATTACAGCCCCGACCAAAATAATGCCAAGTAACATTGAGTTACGGCGAGTTACTTCCAGTTTCATGATTTTTTAGCAGATTTCTTCTATGGTCTGCGACATTCCGTTGAAAACAAAAGACTCACCTATTTTCTTGCCTTTCAACGCCAGATAGATAGGAGTCTGGGCAGAGATGGCAAAGTAAGTCTGCTGAATCTCGTTGGGAGTCTGCTGAAAAGGTACAAGGAATTTGCCCACACCGACACTGAGAAAGAAGCGTTGCTTGTCGGTAATTACGATGGCGCCATGCTCCGCCACGTCAAAAGGCGGCAACCGAAGCATATCCTGCAAGTAGCGGATAGAAGTGTTGGCATTGCTGTACTGCTTGGCGTACATGTCGCGGGTACGCATCATCTTGGTGCGATAAGCGTCGTAGCGATCCACGTTGGCGCCGTAGTCGTTGCTCTGCTGCTGGGCGGAGTCCATCTCCTGTTTCGCCACCGACGCCACATGCTGCTGGTGGGCGATGCAAGCCTGAATCACGAAACGGCGTTGTTCTTCTCTCGTCATCATTAGGAACATGAAAAAATCCCAGCCGACCGAGCTGACGGTCAACTGGGATATTGAAAAAGAATAGATTAGATTCTTCCTGGATAAACCTTCAAAGCCTCTTCAAGACACTTGATGGCATGCTTCAAGTCTTCGATGCACAAGCAATAGGTGATACGAGCTTGATGACGGCCATCCTCGGGATTTACATAGAAACCAGTGGCAGGAGCCATCATAACGGTCTCATTGTTGTAGTTGAAGTCGGTGAGCAACCATTTGCAGAACTTGTCGCTGTCGTCCACGGGGAGTTCCACTACAGTGTAGAAAGCGCCCTTGGGGTTGGGGCAGAAACAGCCGGGAATCTTGTTGATGCCCTCCACGATGACATTGCGGCGGGCGACATATTCCTTGGCAACTGCGTCGAAATACTCCTGAGGAGTGTCAACGGCAGCTTCGCCGAAAATCTGACCGAATGAAGGAGGAGAAAGACGAGCCTGAGCCAAACGCATGGCAATGCTGTAAACCTCTTCGTTCTTGGTTACCATGCAACCGATACGTGCACCACAAGCGCTGTAGCGCTTAGAGACAGAGTCGAACAGAACGACGTTCTTCTCCAAGCCTTCCAACTGCATGACGCTGAAGTGTTCGTTACCATCGTAGCAGAATTCACGATAAACCTCGTCGGCAAAAAGGAAAAGGTCGTGCTTCTTGACGATTTCGGCAACCTTAAGGAGCTCTTCCTTGGTGTAGAGGTAGCCCGTGGGGTTGTTGGGGTTGCAGATCATGATAGCGCGCGTGTGAGGAGTGATAGCTTTCTCGAACTCCTCGATAGGAGGCAATGCAAAACCACCATGGATGTCGCTGGGTATAGTCTTGATGGTAGCGTCGCAGAGTTTTGCGAAAGTGTTGTAGTTGGTGTAGTAAGGTTCGGGGATGATGATTTCGTCACCAGGATTCAAGCAAACCGTGAAAGCGAACTGCAAAGCTTCGCTACCACCGGTGGTTACGATAATCTGATTGGGAGTCACCTCGATGCCGTGACGATGATAGTATTCGCAAAGTTTCTTGCGGTAGCTCATGTTGCCGGCGCTGTGGCTGTAAGCGAGCACGCCGATTTCGGTGTTAGCCAAAGTCTTGAGAGCACCCTTGGGAGTCTCGATGTCGGGCTGGCCGATATTGAGGTGATAGACGTGGACTCCGCGTGCCTTGGCCTCATCAGAGAAGGGGACCAACTTACGGATAGCGGACTGAGGCAGTTCATTGCCTTTTGGGGATATCTGTGGCATGGATAAAGAATAGTTTTAAGTAATTAAGTTTTAAGCAGGCGCGTGTTTTTATTCTGGCTTCTTGACGTTGCCCTTGATTTTCAGCACAACACGAGGATTGTCCACTGCGTTGGAATTAACAGTGATGGTTTTGGTGAAACCACCCACATTGGCGGTATTGTAGCGAACCTTGATAGTGCCGGTCTTGCCAGGCATAACAGGCTTCTGAGTCCAAGAAGGAGTGGTACAGCCGCAGCTAGCCTTAACGTTGGTAAGTATCAAAGGTTCATTGCCTTCGTTGGTGAAGGTGAATTCGCAGTTGCCGTCGCCACCTTTTTCAATGGTGCCGTAGTCGTGGATCATTTTTGAGAAAGTAATCTTAGGACCATCCTCAGGCACATTGTTGGTCGGTTGATTCTGTGCATAGGCAGAACCCATTGCCAAGAAGGCAAACAAACTCATTAAAAAGAACTTTTTCATAATTTGTTATTTTAATAATTGTTATAATCAAAAACCACTGTATCCGATACGATACAATACAATTTGCAAATGTACATATTTTTGTGTTAGTATTACTTATTTTCTTGCAAGAAAATTGATTCTTTTTAAAGAAATCATCATATCCAACTCATTATCAGCAAGAATAGAAGAACATTCAAAACCCTTCAACAAGGTTTTTGCAGATTCTTTTGGCAATGAAATCCCGACATAAAACGAGGCCGATCGCACCGTTTGAACCGCTGCAAAAAATAAATTACAAATAAAGGTTGCACGAATGGGAAAAATAGCGTAACTTTGCAATTCCACTTTGTGGATACAATGACAATACATCAATCATTAATTATTAATCACATAAATCTAACACTATGGCATTTAAAGGACAAATCGTAATCGATACCGAGCATTGCAAGGGTTGTGGCGTCTGCCTCGAAGCCTGCCCCATGCACTGCATCGAGTTATCGAAGAATGTAAACGGCAAGGGTTACAACTACACCCACGTCGTCAACGACAACTGCATCGGCTGCGCCAGCTGCGCTGTTGTATGCCCCGACGGTGTTATCTCCGTCTACAAAGTCAAATGTTAAACAAGTAAAAGAACAATACAATGGCAAAAGAACTGAAATTAATGAAGGGTAATGAAGCTATTGCCCGCGCTATGATTGCCAGCGGTACGGACGGCTACTTTGGCTATCCTATCACTCCGCAGTCGGAAGTCATGGAAACTCTGATGTCCGAGAAACCTTGGGAAACCACAGGTATGGTGGTGCTGCAGGCCGAATCCGAACTGGCCTCCATCAACATGGTATATGGTGGTGCTGCTACCGGCAAGAAAGTTGCCACCTCCAGTTCCTCACCCGGAATCTCGCTGATGTGCGAAGGTCTCACCTATCTGGCTGGTGCCGAAATTCCCTGCGTTGTCATGAATGCAATGCGCGGCGGTCCCGGACTGGGTACCATCCAGCCTGCCCAGAGCGACTACTTCCAGAGCACCAAGGGCGGCGGACACGGCGACTATCAGCTGTATGTAATGGCTCCCGCCAGCGTCCAGGAAATGTACGACTTTGTGTTCGACGCCTGGGACATCGCCTTCAAATATCGTAACCCCGTTCTGATTCTCACCGACGGTGCCATCGGTCAGTGCATGGAAAAATGCTACACCCGCGACAACAAGCCTCGTTGGACCGAGGAAGAGCGTCGCGCCAACGCTCCTTGGGGCTGCTGGGGCAAACCCGCTACCCGCGACCACAACATCATCACCTCTTTGGAACTTGAGTCTTCCCGTCAGGAAGTCTTCAATCAGAAACTCCAGGCCAAGTATGCCAAGATGAAAGAAGAAGACGTGCGCTATGAGATGCTGAACTGCGACGATGCCGACTACGTATTCGTGGCCTACGGCACCTCCAGCCGTATCTGCATGAAAAGCATGGAGCTTGCCCGTGCCAAGGGCATCAAGGTAGGTCTGCTCCGCCCCATCACCCTGTTCCCCTTCCCCAGCAAGCAGGTTGCCGAACTGGCAAAGAAGGTCAAGGGCATGCTCTGCGTCGAGATGAGCGCCGGCCAGATGATCGAGGATGTGAAACTGGCTGCCAACTGCCAGATTCCTATCGAGCATTACGGCCGCTTCGGTGGTATCATCCCCACCCCCGAAGAGGTTCTCGAAGCACTGGAAGAAAAAATTATCAAATAATTTTTAAAATTGAATCATAATGGCTAACGATATAGTAAAACCCGAGAATCTGGTTTACACCAAGACCAAAGTGCTCACCGACAACGTGATGCACTACTGCCCCGGCTGCGGCCATGGCACCGCCCACCGCATCATCGCCGAAGTTATCGACGAGATGGGCATCCAAGACAAGACCATCGGTGTCTCTCCCGTGGGATGCTCCGTGATGGCTTACAATTATTTTGACGTTGATTTCGAAGAGGCCGCTCACGGTCGTGCACCAGCCGTAGCCACCGCTATCAAGCGACTCAACCCCGACTCATACGTGTTCACCTATCAAGGTGATGGCGACCTCGCCGCTATCGGTACCGCCGAAACCATCCACGCCGCCAACCGTGGCGAAAATATCGTGATGGTGTTCATCAACAACGGTATCTATGGTATGACCGGCGGTCAGATGGCTCCTACCACCCTCGTTGGAATGAAGTCCGCTACCACCCCTTACGGTCGTTGCGTTGAACTGAATGGCTATCCTCTTCGTATCACCGAACTGCTGGCCACCCTGCCCGGTACCTGCTATGTGACCCGTCAGAGCGTCCACACTCCAGCCAATGTGCGCAAAGCCAAAGCCGCTATCCGCAAAGCTTTTGAAAACCAGCGCGACAAGAAAGGCTTGAGCTTCGTAGAGATCGTCAGCAGCTGCAACAGCGGTTGGAAAATGACCCCCGTACAGGCCAACAAATGGATGGAAGAGAACATGTTCCCGAACTATCCTCTGGGCGACATCAAGGTCGATGGCAAGATTGCCGAAGGCATTGATGTGAACCGCTTGGTTGTTTCCGCTCCTTTAACCGTCGTTAATAAATAATCTTAAAACATTCACACATCATGACAGAAGAATTGATCATCGCCGGTTTCGGTGGACAAGGTGTCCTCTCCATGGGTAAGATCCTTGCCTACTCTGGCGTTATGGAAGATAAAGAAGTCTGCTGGATGCCCTCCTACGGCCCCGAGCAGCGCGGCGGCACTGCCAACGTCACCGTCATCGTCAGTGACGAGCGTATCTGCTCGCCCATCATCAGCAAGTACGACACCGCTATCGTGCTCAACCAACAGTCTTTGGACAAGTTCGAGAAGAGCGTAAAGCCCGGCGGTTTGCTGATTTACGACCCCAATGGCATCACCAAAGAGCCCACCCGCAAGGACATCAACATCTACAAGATTGCCGCCACGGAGAAGGCTCAGGAAATGGGAATCTCCAAGGTGTTCAACATGGTTGTCCTCGGTGGTTTCTTGAAACTGAAACCCATCGTGGGTTCCGAGTTCATCCACAAAGGTCTCGAAAAATCCCTCCCCGCTCGTCACCACAACCTCATTCCCCAGAACGAGGAAGCCATCGAGATCGGCAAGGGCTTGATCGAAGCAGTTCATACGCTCTAACGCTAAATATCTATAGCGAACCGCATAGGGGCGGGCACTACGTGCCCGCCCCTATTATTATGAAAACATATAGCATTCATAGGGCTTTAAGCGACTGTTCCCCTCACTTTTTCGTTTTCTTTCGTCACAATTCTGGAAAATACACCTTATTATTTCATATTTTTTTGTATCTTTGCAAATTATGCCGTATTGTACCATTCGGCATAGTTGTTTTACAGAATACAATAACAAAACTACATTTAATATGTGCGGAATAGTTGGATACATCGGAGACCAAGAGGCCTATCCCATCCTTATTAAAGGACTTCACCGACTGGAATATCGTGGCTACGATTCTGCCGGAGTCGCGCTTATCAACAACGAAAACGACTTGTCGGTATATAAATCCAAGGGCAAAGTCGTCGCTTTGGAACAGCTCTGCAGCGAAAAGGACGTCAGCGGCACCATCGGCATTGCCCACACCCGCTGGGCCACCCACGGCGAACCCAACGAGGTGAACGCCCACCCCCATTTTTCCCAAAGCCGCCATTTGGCACTCGTCCACAACGGCATTATCGAGAACTACAAATCACTTCGCGCCGAACTGGAAAAGAACGGATTCACTTTCTGCAGCCAGACCGACACCGAAGTGCTGGTGCAATGGGTTGAACACATGCAGAACACCCACCACTGCGACCTCTACACCGCCGTACAGTTGGCACTCAAGAACGTTGTTGGCGCCTACGCCATCGCCATTCTCGACAAGACCAATCCCGACCAGCTCGTATGCGCCCGCAAGGGTAGCCCGCTGATTATTGGCGTAAGCAAGAACGAAAGCGGACGTTCGGAGTTCTACCTGGGTTCCGACGCCACCCCCATCATCGAATACACCAACAAGGTTGTCTATCTCAAAGACGAGGAAATCGCCATCATGGACCGCACCGGCAGATTGGACATCACCAACCTCGCCAACGTCAAACAGACTCCGCAGCTCTGCACTTTGCAGATGAGCCTCGACCAACTCGAGAAAGGCGGATTCCCTCACTTTATGCTGAAAGAGATTTGGGAACAGCCCAACGCACTGCGCACCTGTATCCGCGGACGCCTGAACATCGTTGACAAAGACGTCATTCTCAGCGGCATCCTCGACAACAAAGACAAATTCATCAACTGCCGCCGCATCATCATCTGCGCATGCGGTACCTCTTGGCACTCGGCATTGATTGGCAAATATTTCATCGAAGAGGCAGCCCACATTCCCGTAGAAGTGGAATACGCATCGGAATTCCGCTACCGCAACCCCGTCATCTATCCCGATGACGTAGTGATTGCCGTATCGCAGTCGGGCGAGACCGCCGACACCTTGGCTGCCATCCAGCTCGCCAAGTCGAAAGGTGCCTTCCTCTATGGCATCTGCAACGTGATTGGATCCTCTATAGCACGCGCCACCGACAGCGGCACCTACCTGCACGTCGGTCCCGAAATCGGCGTAGCCTCCACCAAGGCGTTCACAGGCCAGGTAATCACCCTCGGACTCTTGGGTTTGGCCATCGCCAAGGAAAAGGGCACTTTGGACGACAAGATGTTCCACATGCTTGTTGACGAACTGCAACAGATTCCAGACAAAATGCAGTGGACCCTCGACCACAACAAGGACATCGCCAATTTCGCACAGATGTTCACCTACTGCAAGAATTTCATCTATCTGGGACGTGGCTACAACTACCCCGTAGCGCTTGAAGGCGCCTTGAAACTCAAGGAAATCAGCTACATCCACGCCGAAGGCTATCCTGCTGCAGAGATGAAGCACGGTCCTATTGCCTTGGTTGACGAAGAGATGCCAGTGGTCGTTATCGCGCCCAAACGTGGTATGTACGACAAGGTTGTGAGCAACATCCAGGAAATCAAGTCACGCAAAGGCAAGATTATCTCCGTGGTAACCGAAGGCGACACCGTGGTGAAGGATATGAGTGACTACTGCTTCGTAATTCCCGACACACGCGACTGCTTCGTGCCGTTGCTGGCGGTAATCCCGTTACAGTTGCTGAGCTACTATGTAGCCATCGCCAAAGGCCGCAACGTTGACCAGCCCCGCAACTTGGCAAAGAGCGTAACAGTGGAATAAGAATACATCAAATAGCAAGGCTCGGGGCTGCGCCCCGAGCCTTGTGTTTTGAATAGCGAAAGCTACATGAATCATAAAACCAAATGTTTCATTTATTAATGTAACAAAAACGAACCTATCAGAAAAAACAAAACAATAAAATAACATATTTAGAAATAACGCATTAGCTATTATTCACGTCCAAATCAAAAGCCTCGCAAACTGATGATTTCGGTTATCGGATAAAGCAATGCCACGAGTACGTCTCAAATACTCGTTTTCCTACCACAAAGTTGATGCTCGCACCTCAAGGTGTGAGCTAATCTAGGTAGGAAACGGGGTTCATGCGAGGCTCCTCGTGGATGTGATAGAAAGGTTCACGCCTTTTTTATTATCCGATTTGATGATTGATAGTTGTGCGGAGAACTATCAATCTATGGCAGGAAACAGCAACCTACATGCAGCCAACAGGGCGAAAAAAGATGAGTTCTACACCCAACTCTCCGATATTGCCAACGAGTTGAAACATTACAAACAACATTTTGCAGGCAAAACAGTGCTCTGTAACTGCGACGATCCATACGAAAGTAATTTCTTTAAATATTTTGCACTTAATTTCAATGTTTTAAGACTAAAGAAACTGATTGCAACTTGCTACGATGGTTCGCCCATTGCCGACACTCAAATGAGTTTGTTTGAACCCGAAGAACCTTACGGCAAACAACACAAAACACGTGTTCCCCACAAAATTGTAATTACTGAAGTGCTTGATGTAAACGGCGACGGGGCAACGGACCTTGCCGATGTGGAATGGCTGATAAAGAACGACAAAAATGTACTTACAACATTACAAGGTAATGGTGATTTTCGCTCTGCTGAATGTATTGAATTACTACAAGAAGCCGACATTGTGGTAACCAATCCTCCATTTTCATTATTCCGCGAATATGTAGCACAATTGATTCAATATGAAAAAAAGTTCTTGATTATTGGAAATCAAAATGCAATTACATATAAAGAGTGTTTTAAATTGATCAAAAATGATCAATTATGGTTGGGAAGTTGTTTATCATTTAGCGCATTCAAAGTGCCTGCAGATTATGAGGAGAAAAGTACACGCTTTTGGATAGACGAAACGGGACAAAAGTGGCGTTCCATGGGAAATGTTTGTTGGTTTACAAATCTAGATAATAACAAACGACACGAAGAACTTGATTTGTATAAATCTTATAGTCCAGAAGAATATCCAAAGTACGATAACTACGATGCAATCAATGTAAACAAAACAGCCGATATCCCTTGCGACTACAATGGCATGATGGGTGTGCCAATTACGTTTTTGGATAAATATAATCCTGAGCAGTTTGAAATTATTAATGGTATAGGTCGTTATGCATGTCTCGAAGATGAAACAACAAATAAAAAAGGTACTTATGGAACCGATATAAATGGTCAACACACGTACTTTAGAATTTTAATCCGCAAAAAGCAATAAAATATGGAAATAACATTAACACCCATCCGCATTGGTGACTTGTATGCGGGATTCAGAAACAGTGAGGAAGAAGGTGTGTACGGCTATGATGGCAGACTAAACATCCGTCCTAAATACCAACGTGAGTTTGTTTATAGCAAGAAGCAACAAGAGGCAGTAATTGATAGCATACGAAAAGGCTTTCCACTAAACGTAATGTATTGGGTAGAAAACGAGGATGGATCATACGAACTGCTTGATGGACAGCAACGCACTATGAGCATCTGCGAGTTCCTTGAAGGTGATCTTCCCGTAAATTGGAACGGCAAACCGAAAAGTGGCAAAAACCTCACGCCCGACGAGCGAGAAAAATTCGACGATTACAAATTAATGGTTTACATTTGCCGCCATGGAACTGACAGCGAAAAACTAGACTGGTTTCGCATAATAAACATTGCAGGAGAAAAATTAACAGAACAAGAAATTCGTAATGCCGTGTATAGTGGTGAATGGGTCACGGCAGCCAAGCGTAAGTTCAGTAAATCGCAGTGCGCAGCCTACCAAAACGGTAGCGATTATATGAGCGGATCTCCCATCCGGCAAGACTATTTGGAAACTGCTATTTCGTGGCTCAACAATGGTCAAATAGAAGAATATATGGCTGCGCACCAGCACGACACAAATGCCGATGAACTTTGGCTTTATTTCCAAAATGTAATAAATTGGGTGAAGGCGAAATTCCCAAAGAAACGCAAAGAAATGAAGCAAGTACCCTGGGGAGAACTTTACAACAAGCACAAAGACGACATATTAGATGCCAACGATTTGGAAACGAAAGTTGCTACACTAATGAAAGACAGCGATGTACAAAAGAAATCGGGCATCTATGCGTATATTCTTGATGGAGATGAACATCATTTAGGTATCCGAGCCTTTGACGACAATACCAAGCGAGAAGTCTATGAACGGCAATTAGGCATTTGCCCTATTTGCGGAAAATATTTTGAGATAGAGCAGATGGAAGCCGACCATATCACACCGTGGCACGAAGGCGGACGCACCGTTGCAGAGAACTGTCAGATGCTCTGCCGTGACTGCAACCGACACAAAAGCGGGAAATAGAATCCTACCTATTCCTACTTGATGCCGAGTTTCTTTTTCATGTCGGCGGATAGGGCGTCTTTGTGGATGAGGATGGTGACGGTCTTGTAGCGGAAAAAGGCTTTGCTGCAATAGAACATGCCTTTGTATTTCCCTACTTCGCCCCAGCTGTTCTTCACCAAGTAGTATTCGTTGCCCATCTGGTCCTTGGCGGTGCCGTAGATTAGCATCAGGTGGTCGTCGTTGGTTTCGTGGTTTTCCCATGCCAGCTGACGCTCTTCGGGTGTGACCCAACGCTGCGGCGTAGGATGGTTGGCAGCCTCATCCTGAATGTCCTGGCTGCTCATTCCCGTCCAATGCGCCATATCGCTGCCCTTAAGTTCGGCAGCCTGTGCGGCGGTGGCGGGAAGTACGCAGAAACCGTTCTTGACATTGGTGCGGAACCCCGGCTCGCTGACATCACTGTCCCAGCCTACAGGATAACCCGTTTCGATGGCATGGTCGGTGACGGCGAGAAGTTCGTCAAGCGTTACATTATAGCTCAAGTCATGACGCCAGTTGTCGGGACTTTCCACAGCATAGCGGCTGTAGAGCGGCTCGTGCAGGAATGCCGTGAGTTGGATATAGTCGTCCGCCTTCAAACCCGTAGATTCATAAAAAGACTTAGGCGTGTATTCACTACCCTTATAGGTGAACTTTTCGGGAGGCACGCCAAGATAGACCTCATGGACGGCACGGATGGCCTTAAGCGCAAGGAGCTGATAGGCAGAGTCGCTCTGCAAACTCCCACTCTGCGCAGCAGCTTTGACCATAGGATTGGTCATACTGCTCAATTCCGAATGGTTCGACAGCGAATCGCGATACATCACGCCGGGACGCATCAGTTCTTCGGGCACCAAACCATATTTCTCCATACAGTGAAGCACATCGCCGAAGCAACCACCCTGAGAGAACGACATGTCACCGTGGCAGCGGATGACCGCCGTGGCACGATCCATGTAATCGACAAAGGCGGTGTACATCTCGCTGAAGTCATATTCACCTTTGTTCATACGGAGCAGCTCCGCCTCCAGAAAAGCAGTGCCTGCATAGTCCCAGCAAGTACCGGCGCGACTCTGGTTCTTGACGCTGGTAACAGGGAGTTCCTTGACCATGGTAAACTGGTAGCCTTCATTCTCTTGGGTCTCTTCCTGACCCATCATAGGAAGTGCCAACAACATGGCGACTGACATTGCAAGTATTTTTTTCATAAAGAGGAATGGATTAATTACGAGTTGGTTTTTTATTTTTATTTATTGCCAATAAACAAATATCATTTTTTCGAGGCTTTGAGGATTTGCTCCGCGAGACCGATTTTGTAGCCTTGGCTGTGGAAAAGGATTTCGCCTCGGTTGTTGAGGAGCGCCACAAAGGGATAGTCAGGCTTGGTCTGCGAGGGGTTGAGGGTTTTGAGCAGCAAAGCGCCAAAAGAATCAGGATTTTTGGTACTGAGGATGTCGGCGTTGGGAAGGTTCCAGGCAAGGGCATTCACATTGTCGGGAGCCAAGAGGTATATCATGCCGCCCCACTGCTGCAAAGCGTTGCGTTGTTCCTGCAACTCCTTGACCAGATGTTTGGAAGGTTCACGATAGTCGCCCAGATTGATATAAAGCACTCCCGCATTGCCTGCATAGTCAGCAAGGGTGGTACCGAAAACCTCTAAATCAGGATTGATGACGGCATTGGATTGAGCGTTTTTTTCAACAAGGGGGCGCAAGATGATTTCGAGCGAGCGGTTTTCGCCCTCTTTGAGGATGAAGAACTCCATGCGGCTCAGCACATCGCCCTCGGGGTAGCGGTTGCCCGTAAAGAGACAGTAGTAACCTGGTTCCAAGGATAATGTGGCAGGGAAACGTTCCAAACGGGAGTCGTTCTCGAAGTCGAAGGTGACGAAATCACCATCCTCATATTTTGCCAGGGCAAAATGAGGCCAATAGACAGGCACCGCAGGATTCTTGCCACGATAGGTGAGCGTGAGGGTGGCATTTGCGTTAGTCTTGGCGTCATCTGTAAATGAGACCTTTTGCCAATCCTTGTCCGCCTCGTTCCAAACGTAGATAATGTTGGTGGCATTGTCGAGATAGGCAGGAATAAGCAACGCACGACAAGCCGCCACGAAGAAGATGTCACGACTGTGGGCATCGGAGTGACGCAGTTCATACACACCCATGGACGATATGGGACAGTTGTAGTAGTTGCCTGTGTCGTCAACGGATATATGCTCAAGAGTCCAAGTTTTGAGCGCTTTCACATCTTTGATGCCTCTGAGGGCTTGCGCCAAGGGCTTGCGCCAATTGCGGACGAGTTCGTTGCTGATGCGCGCAGGCATGATGCCCTGCTTGTAAACCTCATAGGAGGAAAGATCATAATCCTGGAACTGCGTATATTGCGCCTCGAAAATCTCATCGGGAGTATCGCGGAGATCCTTGTCGGAATAGCTGCGAAGGTAATCGTAAAGATTGGTTTCGCAATAGTGGGCACCGATGAACCTGCCCACCTCGGCATAGTTGCCTTCGGACTTGACCATGATTTCGCACAACTGCTCGTCGGTCATGGTGGACATACAGCGCGGAAGGCGGAGATTGTCCTTGTAATTCTGCTCATTGCAGAAAGTAGCCATATAGGTGTTTCGGATAGAATCCTCGCGAGCAATACGTTGAGCGTTCTTTGATACAGCCTCTTCGGTAGGCGTGACCTTGGCTTCGCCTGCCACAGGGGGAACGATGTCGAGTTCTTCAACATATTCATTCTCGGGAGTACGCGTCAAAAAGATGGAAATCAAGCTGTCCTGACGCACGTCAAGCTTGCCGTAGCCATATTCCTTGCCATCGGTAGCCCAGATGAGCAAGTCGCCCAAACCTGTAGTAAGAGACGCCTTACCCTCCTCATCGGTGTTCACGGAAGCAAGGGTGTAGTATTCGCTGTAGTTGTAGAGCTTGAATTTTACAGAAGCGCCGGCGACAGGTTTTTCCATATTGTCGAGCACCGTAACGGTGACACGGCGCGTAGGCGCATAGTGCGAAAGAAGGTTGAGTTCGCTATAAAGCGGAGTCTGCTCCACCACCTCTTCGTCGCCATGGTAACGACCAAATGCCTTGCTATGGACCATCATGCAACGAGTGGAAGGCACCGAGAACCAACCCATATTGAGTTCGGGGTCGGGTTCGCAGGCGCCGAGGAATTTCCATTCGCCATCCACCCAGACTTCGACCCACGCATGGTTGTCGTCGCAATGCGCCCAACGAGGCGTATAGCACTGACGTGCGGGGATGCCTACGGCACGCATCGCCGTAACGGTGAAGGTAGATTCCTCGCCACAGCGACCCAACGAGGTGCGCATGGTGGCGAGTGGCGCAGAAGTGCGGCTGTCGGCGGCCCGATAAGCCACATACTCGTGGCACCAATGGTTCACTTCAAGGGCAGCCTGCTCCATGGAAAGGTCCTTCACACGGTCCTTCAGCTCACGGAACATCAGCATTCGGGCGGTGTCGAGGTTCTCGTTATTTACACGATAGACCAAAACAAAATGCCGGAAGATGTCCTCTGGAATCTTGTTTCCCCAACTGAAGGTGTCGCGGGCGGCGAAAGCATATTGCACCTGCTTGAGAAAGAAAGTGCCGTCGTAGTCCGCCAAGTCGCTATAAGGCATATAAGCATAGAGGAACTCCAACGCCTCGCGGTCGCGACGGCAAAGGGTGTCCATTCCCGAAAAAAGCGCCTCTGCCCTGCCCTGCGCCAAGTCCTGGCGAGCCACAAAGTCGGCATGAACCTGATTGCGGTATTGTTTGTCGGTGATGAAATGCGGATTGCGGTTGCAGCCCACCAAGAGAAGCAAGCTAATTGACAAAAGCGCAAAGCAATGATTGCTTGTTATGCGCAGCGAACTATTTTTCATTTTTCCGTTTTTATTTGACTTATAAGTTTTTCGACCAAAATTCCGTCGGTTTCAATGGTTCCGTCAGGAAGCGTGTGTTTGCTAGAAGCGTGAATCTCCTGTGCGCCTGTCGCTTGAAGGATGTAGGCGGCATTATCTGGAGTGACGCCCGCACCCGCAAGAATGATGATGCGGCCTGCCGCCTGCGCCACCAATTGACGCAACAAAGGAATGCCCTCCACCGCCGACGGGGCGCACCCCGAAGTGAGAATGCGATGGCAGCCGCAAGCGATAATCTGCTCCAACGCCTGCAACGGATTGGCGCACTCGTCGAAAGCCCGATGAAACGTAACCTCCATGGGCGCTGCCAGACGTACAATCTCGGCAGTGCGTTCCTCATCAATACTACCATCTTTATGCAAAAAACCCACCACAACGGCATGAGCGCCCAATGCTTTGCACCTTGCAACTTGATGTTTAATCATAGCATATTCTGCATCGCTATAGCAGAAATCGCCCCCACGTGGACGCACCAGAACATGCGTTCTCAACCCCATAGCCACACAACTGCGAATATCCTCCTCCGTAGGCGTAACGCCACCCACCTCAAGGTTGTGGCACAACTCGACACGTTTGGCACCCGCTTTTTGGGCGTTGATGGCGGACTGAAAGGAATTGCAACAAATTTCTATCATTGTCATACTACAATTGAGGAATACAAAAGTACGAAAAAAAAACGAGATAATGCATTGGAACAAGGATAAACAATGCAAGTTTCGCAACAGATGGCATTGCCGAAAGCAGAAGCAGGAAATCAAAGGAAAGTGAATAAGAGTTGCGAAATGACTTGATAGAGAAAGCCTTGGATGGGAGGATTTAGGAAACCAATCAAACCATTGATTTTATGAATATAAAATAATCTCCTTTTTGCTTGCATGAATAAGAAAAACTTCGTATTTTTGCAATGTATAAATATTTGTAATGATTACAAATATTACCACTAATACACTAATAATCAATAAAAGTGAAGAACGTTCAGGAACATCTGATATCGAAGGGCATCCATCCGTCCCACCAGAGAGTAGCCATTATGGACTACTTGCTGAAGCACCAAACCCACCCCAACGTGGAGGAGATTTACAACGCCCTCAACCCATCGATGCCCACTCTTTCGAAGACAACCATCTACAATACCCTGAAACTTTTCGAGGAAAAAAGAGCAATATGCAGCATTACTATTGACGAAAAGCATACACGCTATGACGCCTATACCTCGATGCACGCACATTTCCAATGCATTAAATGCGGCGAAATCTACGACTTGGAACTATCGCAAGAACCTATTATTTCGCAAGAGCAAGAAACGAAATTCACTATTCACAACACCCAAATATATTATAAAGGGATTTGTCCGAAATGCAAAACTCCAGAAAAATAAGCAATGATTTATATTACGTTGGGGTAAGCGACAGACGTCTGTCGCTGTTTGAGAACGTATATCCCATACCAAGAGGCGTTTCTTACAACAGCTATGTGATGCTGGACGAGAAAACCACCTTGCTCGACACGGCAGACGCCGCCGTGGGACGTCAGTTCTTCGAGAACCTTGCAGGGAAGGGTGTTGGACTATTTGATTGTAAACCACATGGAACCAGACCATTGTGCTTTGATTGAAGAAGTCTTGTTGCGCCATCCTCATACAACCATCGTTACCAACAAGAAAGCGTCAGAAATGATTCAGCAGTTTTTCAACATCGATTTGGAAGGCAGACTGATGCTTGTTGGCGAAAGCGACTCCTTGAATACCGGAAGACATTGCTTCCATTTTGTTATGGCGCCCATGGTACATTGGCCCGAAGCGATGGTGAGCTATGACAGCTGCGACCACATTCTGTTTTCCGCTGACGCTTTCGGCACCTTTGGCGCCCTCAACGGCAACATTTTCACCGACGAGGTGGAATTTGAACATGACTGGCTCCACGACGCGCGTCGCTATTTCACCAACATCGTTGGCAAATACGGCACACAGGTGCAAGCCCTGCTCAAGAAAGCCGCCACACTGGAAATAGACATGATTTGTCCGCTTCATGGCCCCATATGGCGTACCAACCTCAACTGGTTCATCCACAAATATAATCTCTGGAGTACCTATACGCCTGAATGCCCCGGCGTAGTCATCGTATATGGTTCGGTTTACGGCAATACCGAAGAGGCTGCAACCCTGCTAGCTTCTCGTCTTGCCGACAAAGGCATCCGCAATATCAAAATGTACGATGCAAGCCACACCGATGTCAGCAAGCTCGTGAGTGAAACCTTCCACTACAGCCATCTCGTGCTGGCCGCCTCTACCTACAATGCCGGAATCTTCACCCCCATGGAGAACTTCCTCCTCGAGCTGAAAGCCCACAACATGCAAAAACGCACTTGCGCCATCATCGAGAACGGCACATGGGCAGCCCAAAGTGGAAAACTGATGCGCGCCCTCCTTGAACAAATGAAAGAAATGACCGTATTGGGAGACAACATCACATTGAAATCCAGTATGAAAGCCTCGCAGGGAAAAGAACTCGACCAGCTTGCAGACCTATTGGTTGAAAGTATCAACAAATGACAACATGAACCTTAATAACCAAAACATATAATAGTATGGGAAACATTAACATGAATGCACTGCGCGAGATAGGCTATGGCCTATATGTGCTTACCGCCCGCGAGGGCGAAAAAGACAACGGATGCATCGTCAACGTAGTGGCGCAAATTACCGACAAACCTCTGCAGATGCTTATCAGCGTGAACAAGAACAACCTTACGCACGACATGATTCTGCACACCGGAAACTTCAATGTCAGCATGCTGACGGAAGAGACACCAATGGAGGTCTTCAAACACTTTGGATTCCAGAGCGGAAGAACAGTCAACAAGTTCGAGGATTGTACAACCGAACATCGCGCCAGCAATGGTATTCGCTACATACCCAAATACACCAACAGCTACATCAGCGGCAAGGTGACGCAAACCATAGATTTAGGCACCCACACCCTATTCATCGCCGAAGTTACCGAAGCGGCAACGCTGGGCGACACCCCTTCGCTGACCTACAACTACTACCAGCAACATATTAAGCCCAAGCCCACAACCCCCGCAGAAACCACAAAGATAACACGTTGGGTATGTCAGGTATGCGGCTATGTATATGAAGGCGAGAACATCCCCGACGATTTCATCTGCCCTTGGTGCAAGCACGGGAAAGCAGATTTCGTAAAGAAACAGGAATAGCAACACAGCACATTGTTTCTCTATGAGTTTGATTCATCAAACATAACCACCAATTATTAACCAAAAACCAAAAAACTATGGAAAAGTACGAATGCACCATTTGCGGGTACATCTACGACCCCGCAAAAGGCGACCCCGACAACGGAGTCCCACCAGGAACGAAATTCGAAGACCTGCCCGACGATTGGGTCTGCCCTCTCTGCGGCGTAGGCAAAACGGAATTTCAAAAAACAAACAGTTAATCTGATTAACAAACCGACCATTGATTGGTCAACCAACTTCACCAACAAAAAAAAAACATTAATCTTAAAATCAAATCATTATGTTAAACAAAAAAGTAGCCGATCTGCTTAACGATCAAATCAACAAGGAGTTCTACTCCGCCTATCTCTATCTCGACATGAACAACTATTTCGAGGCTCGCGGACTCAATGGTTTCGCCAATTGGTACAAAATCCAGGCTCAGGAAGAGCGCGACCACGCCATGTTGTTCTATCAATACCTCCAGAACAACGACTGGAAAGTCACCCTCGGCGCCATCGCACAGCCCGACAAGAAATTCAAATGCGACATGGATGTGCTGAAAGCTGGCCTGGCTCACGAAGAATATGTGACATCCCTCATCAACAACATCTACGCGGAGGCTTACAAGGCTAAAGACTATCGCACCATGCAGTTCCTCGACTGGTTCATCAAAGAGCAGGGCGAAGAAGAGACCAATGCCCGCGACATGATCACCAAGATGGAACTCTTCGGCAACGACCCCAAGAGCCTCTACATGCTCAACCAGGAACTCGCCGGCCGCGTTTACACAGCACCAAGCTTGGTATTAGACTAACTGAATACAACTATGAAAGAACAAGTATTGGCAGCAATGAAAGCTGCTGGCAAACCCATGAGCGCCGGTGAAGTGGAGAAGGCACTTGGCGCCGACCGCAAGGAGATTGACAAGGCTTTTGCCGAACTCAAGAAAGAGGGGAAAATCATCTCCCCCGCAAGATGCAAATGGGCACCTGCCGAATAAAACGATTGCAGTGACAGGAGATGGATTCATGAATCCATCTCCCTTCACCAAAATAACGAATTGTAATAACCATTAACGACAGTCAAACTGTCAACAAAAAAAACATAACATGAAAAAATATATCTGTCCCGTATGCGGCCACATCGAAGAAGCCGAAGAAATGCCCGCAAAATGCCCCCTCTGTGGCAAGCCCATGCAAGAAATGAAAGAAGAAGGCCTGAACTGGGCTGCTGAACATGTACTTGGCGTAGCCAAAGGCGCTCGCGAAGACATCATCGAAGACCTCCGCGCCAACTTCAACGGTGAATGCACCGAAGTAGGCATGTACCTCGCCATGGCTCGCGTAGCCCACCGCGAAGGCTATCCCGAAATCGGACTCTATTGGGAAAAAGCAGCTTTCGAAGAAGCTGAACATGCAGCCAAATTCGCCGAACTGCTTGGCGAAGTCCTCACCGACAGCACCGCCAAGAACCTCAAGATGCGTATCGAAGCAGAGAACGGCGCTACCATGGGCAAGACCGACCTCGCAAAACGCGCAAAAGAGCTCGGACTTGACGCTATCCACGACACCGTTCACGAAATGGCTCGCGACGAAGCCCGTCACGGCAAAGCCTTCCAAGGTCTCTACAAACGCTATTTCGAGAAATAAGCATCGATTAGCTATTAGATTTAAAGGGACGCCCTGAGCGTCCCTTTGTTATACCGATAAAGACAATAAAACCACACAAACCACATTTTTGTAATAAAGAAAAGATTTCTCACTACTGTCCCATTAAAGTGTGCTAACCGTTCTTTGAAATAACTGGAATATAGTCTTTTACGAGTAATTTTAGAAGTCAACGGACTTGAATTTGTAACTTTGCGACCAGAGAAAAAGGTCGTATATGTTTCAAGATAA
>JAZLKZ010000014.1:0-25395 GCA_045597845.1 Bacteroidales bacterium
TGACGATGAAGAAGAAGCCACATCACAGAGTTCCAAAAAGAGTAAGGCCAAGCAACCGAGAACCATCGAAGCTGCTTACTCCAAGTGCGACTTTGTCCCTGGCGATGAGATTATCTTCGACGACGACCTCGTTGGCGAACAGTTGGGCGAGTTCCCAAGCAAGTGGGACCTTATCGGTGGTGTTTCCGAAGTGGTGAAATTCGATGGCAAGATGGCTCTCGATTTTCAGGACAATACTACCAGAGTGGCTCCGCTCATGAAGAATCCTCGCAATTATCTCACTGACGAATTCACAGTTGAGTTAGATTTCTTCGCTGGCGACAATAGCACCATTAAAGAAGGCCTGTATTCACGCTCACACTATAGAATGGATTTTATCTCAGAAGAGGATGGAAGAGTTATGGAATTCTACTGGCATACGGCTGATGTGAAAGAAGTACAGTGTTGGTACACGTCCACAAATGGCGATGGAAGAAGTTCTGAAGCCGACATTTCGGCATTGTTGGTTGATGGCGAATGGAACCACCTCTCCATCTCCTTCAACAAGCGTGCTTTCAAGGCCTATATCAATGGCACCCGTGTAATCAATATTCCTAACATGAAGGCTCCTAACTATCTTGAACTGGAAAGCCGTCTTTGGAGTGACCATGGCGTGAACTACGTCACCAACTTCCGCATCTGCAAAGGTGCTGTGCCGCTTTACGACCGCCTGACCACCGATGGCAAGATTATCACCTACGGCATTACTTTCGACACGGGCAAGGCTACCATCAAGCCTGAATCGATGAGCGAAATCAACCGCATCAAGAATCTCATGGATGAGGATGAATCCCTCAATTTCGAAGTGCAAGGTCATTGCGATGCTACTGGTTCGGCTGCCACCAACCAAAAGCTTTCACAAGAACGCGCTGAGACCATCGTCGCCAAACTCGTGGAAATGGGCATCGACGAAAGCCGTCTCACTGCTTCGGGCAAAGGCAGCAGCGAACCTATCGCTGATAACAGCACCGATGAAGGCCGTGCCAAGAACCGCCGCGTCGAGTTCGTGAAGAAATAAACCTTAACAATTAAATACAATTACCTATGAAAAGACTTGCATTTGCATTTTTGTGCGTTGCCAGCATGGGCCTGATGGTCGCGTGCGGCAATTCGTCAAACGAAAAGAAAACCGATGGCGGCATTGTCATTGATGAAAAAACCGCTACCGAAATCGTTGAGGAACTCGACCTCCCTGAAGAAGGTGTCCATGGCTATACTGGCAATGCTGCCACCGACCTCAAGAACGTCACCAACGACAACTATCTTGAGATTGCCAAAGGCATCTTCGGTGTTGACCTCAGCCCGAAGGACGGCTGGAAACTCGTTGGGGCTAAAAGCCCTAACAATGTGAACAACCTCAATGTGAAATACAATGTCGAAGGTCTCTCGGAAGCAGCCGAAGCCGAAGCCCTCTTCAATCAGTGCCTCGCCGTTACATCCGATGGTAACTATCCTGTCAAGATGGACTTGAACACCGGTGCCATGAGCCGTGGCCCGAAATGCGACACTTACGAAGCCTATAATGAGAATAAAGACATGGGCAACATGTGGTTCTATGCCTACGGCGACAAGACTGTCATGATGACGGTAAGCAGTTGGAAAGAAGAACTGGAAATCAGCATGGTGTTGACTTCAAACTAAGCCTTTTGTCGTTTGATAATTTTACAGCACCTGCCCTTTGGGACGGGTGCTGTTGTTTTTATGATTTTTCTCCTGTACTTTGGCACTACAGAGTATTATTGTGGATTTGTGGACGCATTCGATGCGTCTGTACGGGTGGAATTGTTTTTTTTGCGTTGGTTTTTGTAATGGTTTGTAAATCTGTGTATTTTTGCAAAAATAATCGGATAATGTCATACAATCTACCACAACGAAAATCGCCGCGCGCCCGTTGGCACGATTATACGGGTGCGGATTATTTCGTGACATTCTGCACGAAAAACCGTGAATTGTATTTTGGTGATGTTGTGGATGGTCAGATGGTGTTATCTGAAATCGGGCAATGGGCGGTGACACAAATCGAACAAACAGCGATTATTCGTCAGAATGATGTGGAAATTCCGATGTATGTCGTTATGCCCAACCATATTCACCTGATTGTTGTTTTCAATCGGGTTGTCCTTTGTAGGGACGCATCGAATGCGTCCGAATTAAATGTGTCCGCGACAATGAATTCTGTTGAAATTTCGGACGCACGCGGTGAAACGGACGCACGCGGTGCGTCCCTACAGTTTGGACCGCAATCGGGGAATTTGCCGTCGGTGGTGCGTGGCATCAAATCCGCTGTGACGAAATATGCCCTTGAACACGACATTCCGTTTGCGTGGCAATCCCGCTACCATGACCATATTGTTCGCAACCAATTGGAAATGAATCGTATTGCAGATTATATTGAAAATAACCCAATGCGTTGGGAACTGGATAGGTTTTATAAGAAAAAAATAGCAAATGTATTTTTACCTTTATAAATCATGCTCTCCAACCTAAAAAAATACCATATCATCCTAGCCTCCAAGTCCCCGCGCCGACAAGAGCTGCTGCGCGGCATGGGCGTAGATTTCGAGATTCTGACCAAGGAAACGCCTGAAAACTATCCAATAGATCTGCCTTTGGATGAGGTTCCGAAATACCTCAGTCTGCAAAAGTCACTGGCGTTTGATGACGATGAACTGCCCGCTGATTACCTGCTAATCACCTCCGACACCGTCGTGATTTGCGAAGGCGAAATCCTGGGCAAGCCGAAGGGTAGGGAAGACGCATCCCGGATGCTCGAACTGCTTTCGGGCAAGACGCACCATGTGGTGACGGGTGTCACGGTGCGTTCGGCGGAGAAGACGGAGTCGTTTGCGGTGCGTTCCAATGTGACTTTTGCAGAATTGGAACAAGACGAAATCGATTATTACATCGAGCATTGCAAACCTTACGACAAGGCGGGTGCCTACGGCATCCAGGAATGGATAGGGTATGTGGGCATCAGCGGACTGGAAGGCTCGTTCTACAACGTGATGGGCCTGCCGACGCGGAAATTGTATCAATGCTTGAAAAGCTTCTGAGTTTTTTGCTATTTTTGCAGAATAATGTTGTGAGATGAACAAAAAGCGCCCGAAAATATTGATTACCAACGATGACGGCTATGCCGCTAAAGGCTTGCGCAAGCTGGTCACACTGATGCGTACCCTTGGCGATGTGGTGCTGGTCTCCACCGACGAGGTGATGTCGGCCAAAAGCCATTCCTGCACCATCCGTAAAAGGCTCTATGTTCGTCTCGTTCACGAGGAAGAAGGTTTCAAGGAGTACCGTTGTAATGGCACTCCTGTTGATTGTGTGAAGCTTGGCTACCAGAAGTTGATGCCGCAGTGGCCTGACTTGGTTGTCTCAGGTATCAACCATGGGATGAACGCCGCCACAACGGTCGTCTATTCGGGCACCATCGGTGCCGTCATCGAGGCTTGCATGAACGGCTTGACTGCCATCGGCTACAGCCTCTTTAGCCTCGACCCCGATGCCGACTTCGACCATCTCGACAAGGCCATTCTTGAAATCACACAAAAGGTGCTGAACGAAGGTCTGCCCAAGGGCGTCTGTCTTAATGTAAACTTCCCGAAACGGAGTGAAGAGCCGTTGAAAGGAATCAAGGTTTGTCGTCAGGCGGCCTGCCGTTGGGTGGAGCTGTTCAAGGACCAATATGACGAAAATGGACAGCAGTTTTATGACTTGGAAGGCACCTTTGAGAGCGACGATGTCACGCCCGACACCGACCTGTGGGCCTTGCAGCACAACTACGCCTCATTGGTGCCCACTTGTTTCGACTGGACGGCGCATCATTGTCTTGAACCCATGAAGAATTACGAATCAATAAGCATATAGTCATGAAAATCAAGGATAGTTTTTGGCTGGGATTGCTGGCGGGAACCGCCAGTTTTGGCTTGTTTTTCCTGTTGCTGAGCCTTATCCCTTGGGGTGCCCAGTATGGTCGTGCTCCCTATCTGCTGGCTTTTATTCCAGGTATAGTCCTTTTTAGGATGGCCTTGGTAAAATGGAATTACGAACGCATTGGTAAAGGTATCCTACTCGTCACGGTTGTGGGCATGCTGCTTGTCTTTTTCCTGTATAAAGTCTGATTCCCATGAAGTACTATATCATAGCGGGTGAGGCTTCGGGCGACTTGCATGCCTCAAACCTCATGGCTGAAATCAAGAAGAAAGATCCCAAGGCGGAGTTTCGCGGGTTTGGTGGCGACCGAATGAAAAAGGAAGGCCTCGACCTTGTGAAACATTACCGCTCTATGGCTTTCATGGGCTTTGTGGAGGTGGCGGTCAACCTGCGAAAAGTGTTGGGTAATATAGCCATGTGCAAAAAGGATATCATGGTATATCAACCTGACGCGGTCATTTTGGTGGACTATCCCGGCTTCAACTTCCGTATTGCCGATTTTGCCCATGAAAAAGGCTTCAAGGTGATCTATTACATCTCCCCTCAGGTCTGGGCATGGAAGCGCAGACGCGTACACAAGATCAAGAGGTCGGTGGATAAGATGCTTGTCATCCTGCCCTTCGAAGAAGAGTTTTACAGGCATTATGGCGTTGACGTGACCTTCGTGGGCAATCCGTTGCTTGATGAACTGGCAAAAGTTGGCAACAGCAATCGATCAATCTTTTTGCGCCGCAACAGTCTGGGCGAGAAGCGCGAAATCATAGCCCTGCTGCCTGGTAGCCGCCGTCAGGAGGTGAAACGTGTCCTCCCTGTGATGTTGAAGGCAGCGAAACACTTCCCCAACTATCAGTTTGTCATCGGTGCCGTCTCTTCGCTCGACAAGTCCTTGTATAAGGACATCGTTGGCACTGCCGATGTGTTTTTGGTCGAAAACCAAACCTACGAGTTGCTGCAAAACTCCAGTGCGGCTTTGGTCACTTCGGGTACGGCGACCCTTGAAACGGCGCTGTTTTCCATACCCGAGGTGGTGTGCTATAAGGCGACGGACATCTCGTATCGCTTGGCAAAATGGATGATCAAGGTGAAGTTTATCTCTTTGGTCAACTTAATTATGGGCAGGGAGGTTGTAAAAGAGCTGATACAGGGTGATTTGAATGAGGAAAATTTGGTCAAGGAGTTGGACCAGCTTCTCCACAACGGCAAGCGTCAACGCAAGTTGCTGGAGGACTATGAGGAACTCAAAGATCGTCTCGGCAATGTTGGTGCCTCTGAGAAAGCCGCTGATGTCATTTTGACTGCACTTAAACGCATAAAGCCATGAAAAAGAGATATGTATTCTCCTTTCTCATGCTTTTATGGGGCATGTCGCTGTTGGCTCAAAACTCGACTCAAGGCACAGAGTTTTGGTTTTCCTATATGGAAAATGGCTACAAATACAATGGAGGCCTCTGTTGGGTTGACAACACGGTAATGATCAGCGCTAAACGGGCCTGTTCAGGGGCCATCTCGAAACCTGATGGGTCGTTGCCCGACATTCCGTTTACGGTGGGCGCCAACGGCATCACCAATATAACCATCCCTGAAGAATATGCTTACAATGACAATAATTCGGAGGAGATTGGCCATAAGTCGTTGGTGTTGAGAGCCACCGATACGGTGTCGGTGTTCATCAGCAACATTGCTACCTACTCGTTCGATGCTTCTTTTGTGCTGCCTATTGAGAGTTTGGGATCGGAGTATTACATACAATGCTTTGACCAGGAAGTGGGTGCTATGCTCGGTTCGGGGCTTAGCGATCGGATATTGACCAGCGCTTTTCTCATCGTCGCTGTGGAGGACAACACGGTGGTTGACATTACGACAAGCGAGGCGACGGAACATGGGTTTTCTTTCCCGGGTGTACCGACTTCGATTACTATGAATGCGGGAGAGACTTTTTTCGTCAGGTCGAACTACGATGGCGATTGGCGCGATTTGTCAGGCTCCCTTGTCATGGCGCATGATGGCAAAAAAATCGCCGTTTTCAATGGGAATACGACGACTTGCATCCCCGTCGATGTTGGGAATGGCCGCGACCATATCTTTGAACAGGCCTTGCCGGTCGACTCATGGGGCCAGCAGTTCGCGGTGACCACCTCACAGGGACGGGCACGCGACTTTGTGAAAATCACTTCGGCGGGTGAAGAGAATGTGGTGAAGCGTAATGGCAACCCAATTGCCATGCTCGACAGTGGCGAGTCCTATGTGTTTACCCTCTCATCTAACGAGGGTTCCTGTTTCATCGAGACCACCCAACCGAGTGTGGTGTATGTTTACAACACGACGGGACAAGATCCTGAGGAACCTTATGGAAATAATGGCGATCCCTCCATGGCATGGATACCCCCTGTTGAGCAAAGGATTGACGAAATCACCTTCTGCACTTTCAATAGCGACTATGAGTTTGCTTCCATCGACAATCATTATGTCAACATCGTGGTCGAAAGGGATGATGTCGGTCGCGTTTATCTTGATGGTGCATTGATCGGTGCTGGTGAGTTCCACCCCGTCAATGGGTCCTCTGACTATAGCTTCGTAAGGAAACATATCAATCATGGAACACACCATTTGGCATGTGCAACGGGCCTGATAGCCCATGTTTATGGTTTTGGCGATGCGCGTGGCTATGCCTATTGCGTGGGTGCCAATGTGGTCAGCCTGACGCAGAAACTCCTTGTCAATGGGGTTTGGAGCGAGTTTTATCACGATGGCTTGTATATGTGCAATGATGAAATAGCCGACATGACGGTTGAGACCAATTATCCCATCAACGGGGTCAGCTGGACTTTCGGCGACGGCCAGATAGGCGATGGCATCGAAGTATCGCATCAGTATGAAGCGGCTGGCGATTATGTAGTGACGGCTTACATCAATGGCACCAATGAATTCTCTTTGGAGACGGTCTACGACACCTTATCGGTCGAGGTCCATGTGGGCGTGCCTGAGCATCACGTGCTTGATACCGCAGTATGTGATGTGGATGTCTTTGATTTTTATGGTGTCGATTATTTCAATTCGGGTCACTTTGAACGTGTTGGTACTAGTATCTATGGTTGTGACAGCACCTATGTCCTGACCATCGACATGGAGTTCACGCCCAGCTTCAGTCTGGAGGGCACGCATTGGCCCATAGGCGGAAGTGAGACGCATATCAGCGTGAACGAATATGCCGTTCATTTTGATGAACCGCGGACGAGAGTGGACACTGTGCTATGGCAGATTGACTGCCCCAATTGGTACGTGATGCCTCATGGCGACAAAGGCAAGGAATGTACGCTTTACATCCATTCCTACTTGTTGGAACCCGTCACTTTGCACGCATGGGCCTATAATCGCTGCAACACCATACATGAGGAGTTTTTCATCCAGACTTCTTATTACGATGTGGACGATAACATGCAAGAAGATGGTTTTGAGATTGCTCCCAATCCGACGGCGGGCAGTGTGACGATGCATTTTGGCGGCTTGAATGGGCCGGTTGAGATCCAGGTCTTCAATAGCATGGGACAACAGTTGGATGTGTTTTCCGTGGATGCAAGCAGTTGTCATGAACAAAGGTATGACATGACAGAAATGAAGAATGGCTTGTATTTGTTTGTGGTAAAGAATAAGGATAAGTGTTTGACTAGGAAAGTGACGCTGTCTCGCTAATGGTTAATGAAAGATGAAGATTATGCCTACGAAATGGATTGCTTGTTTGCTTTTGGCCTTGTTTGCTTTGCCGTCTTGCCTCAAGGAGGGCGACAATACGATTTTGGTCAACGATCCGCAAGATATTCCCTTTATCACGGATTATCTCCCCGAAGACCTGCTGAACCTTTTTGGTGAGCAACATGTCTATTTCGGCGATCAGCCGCCTGTGGTCGACTTGGAGTTTAAGTCGCTGCATCAATATGTGGCCACCAATCTTGAACCTCCGTTTGCGCCTCAAGCAGGCCAGCTGTCGCCCATTACGCATTACCATAAGATAAGGCAGCAGTACCTTCAAATTGCCGATTACATCAGCATGAGTTCGGAGGAGACCTACTGCAAGGTGATCGCCCCTGTCTTCCTTACAGGTCGTGGCAATGATTTCACGGTCTATTACCATGAAGCACCTCAAACCGAAGGTCATCCCGAGCACGCGGTGCTGCTCTCTGGAACCCTTACCAGCGGTGGCGTCAGGAATCTAATGTATGGATATAAAATATTGAGGTATAACGACTCCATCGTGCCGCCTACGGTGTACCCCGCCAATACCATCTTCATTTTCAAGGATCACGATGGATTGGCTGAGCAATGTTCTTGGTATAACGATTCATTGGTCAACCCTCAAACCCCATAAAGCCATGAGGAGATGCATTGTCATATTGGTGTTTGTGTTGCTTTCCGCGGTTTCCCTGCAGGCGCAGTTTGCCAAACCGTTGAAAAACAGAAACTTTGTTTGTAATAACACCAGCGCGTTTAGCATTGGGGTAACGGGTAGTTTTGCGGCCAATGACATGCTATATACTTCGGTTTCAAAGGCGCTGTTTAACCCTTATCTGGGCCCGACGGCCGGCCTTGCAATGGAATGGAAGACAATGCGCCTCCTTTCGGTGGGTTTGGATGCATCGTATGCCATGCGCGGAACCAACGAAGTCTTCGCCACTGAGTTTCTGACCAGTTATTCCACGACGACCTTCGCCCGTGTAAACTATGCCATGAGGATGAACGCTGTGGAGGTCAGAATGCCGTTTTCGTTCTATTTTGGATATGGTGAGCGTTTGCGTCCGTATATCTATGTGGCCCCACGCTTTGACCTTTGGTTGAACGGCAATGTGCGTTGGGAGCGCACCTATGATGATGAAAGTTACCCGCCCTTGGTCTATGAGACCGAATTGACGGATGCTACCATCCAGCCTTATGACCTCAGCGCAGTGGTAGGACTGGGCCTCTGCTCTCGTTTTTTGGTCCATAAGACCCAGTTTTTTGTGAAGTTCGACCTATCGTGTGGCGTCAGCGTTTTGAACAATTTCTCTTCGCACGAAATGAATGAGGATGTCCCGTTTCAGGGATGGGGCGACATTGAGCATGAGACCCTCGGCAAGAGATATCTTGGGAATGTGGAGGCCCGCTTGACGCTGTTGATGCCATTGCGCAAGCCGCTCAAGGATGCTTGTGCTTTTGACCAGAAAATGAAGAAGGGTAAGTAAAAAACAAGTTGATTTATGACGGATTACGCTAAATATCCATTCGTAAGGATGCTGGTTCCTTTCGCATTGGGTGTTTGGTGTTGTGTTTGTCTCCCCACATTTCGTCTTGCCCCACTGACGGTTATCGCCGTTGCCGTCCTGCTCTTCATCTTAGCCTCGGTGATGGCTTTTGCTTTGAGAAACTACCGCAACAATTGGATGTTCGGTTTCTTGATGGCTTTTTATTTGGTCTTGGCAGGATACGCGATTACGCAAGTCCACGAATCGGAGGTTCAGAAAGATTATTACCGCAATTTTGAGAAGGGGGCTACATATTATGTCGCCCGCATCTATGATGCCCCGACAGAGCGAACGAATTCAATTCGCGCGGTGCTGAGCCTGGAGTACCAGTTTGGTGATAGTATGCCTTCAAGGCCGGTTACGGGCAAGGTGATGGCGTATTTCCCCAAAAGCGATACGGCTTTCTCGCTGCATTATGGCGATCTGATTGCCATTCCCGCTCCAATACGTGAGGTGACGCCTCCCTTGAATCCCGAAGAGTTCGACTATCGTGCCTACCTGATTCACAAAGGCATCACGGGGCAAACCTATCTGAAAGAGGGTGACTGGCTGGACTTGCAAACGAATAACGCTAACCCCATCTATGCTTTCTCATATCGTTTTCGTGATGTTTTGTTGGCTTCGCTGCAGCGTAGTGGCCTCGACAATGATGAGTTTGGGGTTGCCGCTGCCATTTTGTTGGGTTATGACGACAAACTTGCTGATGAAGTTCGCAAAAACTATGTGGCAGCCGGTTCCATGCATATCCTTTGCGTATCGGGCATGCATGTCGGCATCATCTTTTTGATAGCAAGTTTTCTGCTGGGTTTCCTTAACCGCAAGAAATGGCAAAAAACGCTGAAACATGTGATTTTGCTGGTCTTGATATGGCTTTATGCCCTCATCGCCGGTCTTTCGCCTTCCATACTCCGTGCTTCTTTGATGATCACTTTCGTGATTGTCGGAGAGATGATCGGGAGAAAAGGCTTCGTCATCAACTCGATAGCAGCTTCGGCGTTTGTCTTGCTTTGCATCAACCCATATAACCTGTTTGAAATCGGCTTCCAACTGTCGTATGCCGCTGTTATTGGCATTGTGGTGCTGCAAAGGCCTATCTATAACTTGATATATCTGAAAAACAAACTGCTTGACAGGGCCTGGGAAATCACGGCGGTGGCGCTGGCGGCACAGATGGCGACAATACCGTTCATGCTCTTTTATTTCCATCAGTTTACCTCTTATTTCTGGCTAAGCAATTTGTTCATGACACCCATCTCGTTTTTGGTCATCATCAGTGGTATGGTGCTGCTGTTGGTGTCGTGGATACCTTATGTCAATGTGCTGGTCGGTTATTTGGTGTGGGGCGCAGTGTATGTGATGAATGCCTTCGTCTCGTGGGTGGAAAGCTTGCCTTTTTCCATAATTAAAGGATTGTATGTCAGCGAATTTGAATTTGCCATGCTGCTTCTGGCCTTTTTGCTTCTGCTCCTGATGGTCGCTTCACGCAATAGGCGTTTGTTCATCCATTTGCTGTCAGTGTTGTTAGTGGTAATGGTGTCGACGACGATTCGTTTGTATAAAACCGATAACCAGAGAGGAATGACCTTCTTCAGTTTGCGCAACCATACGGCTGTTGATTTTGTAAGGGGAGGAGAGCATGTGCTTTTGGCGGATTCTGCCTTGATGAGCGATGTGTCCACGGTGGATTATAGCCTGCGGGGCGCATGGACGAAACAGCATCTCTCACCTCAGCCCGAAACAATCGGCCTTGAGGAGGATTATGAAAACGGTTTCGTGCGAAAGCAATCTAACCTTATTACCTTTGAAGGAAAGCTATTGGCGCTTTGGGATGGCCAGCGATACCACGATAGTCTTTCTTATCGCCTGCCGGTGGATTATTTGTTGGTTGTGGGTAAGCAGCAACCCGATGTCCAGTCGATTGTGAATAGCTATGATGTGAAGCAGTTGCTCATCGACGGCTCGGTGCCTCGTTATCTGATGACACGTTGGGTGGCCCAAGCCGATGCTGCCGCCTTACCTTATTATACTATTGGTGATGGCGCACTGGTGTTAGACAAACCTTAGTTTATCTGTTTATTTAGTTTGTTGATAATCAGTATATTATCATATATTGCAGAAAAAATTTCAAAAAATTGAAGAAAAAAATTTGTCAGTTTCAAAAAAGGTTGTACTTTTGCACCCGCAAAGCAAAGCAATAGAGTTCTTTTTCAGGCTGGTCCGGTAGTTCAGCTTGGTTAGAATGCCTGCCTGTCACGCAGGAGGTCGCGAGTTCGAGTCTCGTCCGGACCGCAAGAGCGCAAGTCATTGAGATTTGCGCTCTTTTCTTTTGTTATCAAGTCATTTCGCTGCGTTTTCGTTTTGTCTAATTTGAAAAGTTTTGCAAGATATACGCAAAATGTTTTATTTTTTGCATAATTTTGGCGCGAAAATGTTGCAGAATTGTTGCAAAAAAAGTAGAACGGAAATGACGACATTTGCTTATGAGGTTTCTCAGTACAAAAGAAGAGATGGATTGCATCAGATAACGATTCGTATGACGCATAACAGGTCAGTTGTGCGAAAGCCATCAAATATATATGCAAGCAGGGAACAGATTTCCAGAGATGGGAAGAAACTCCGTGATGCATATCTGATAGATGCTGTAACGACATACATAGAGAAGTTAAGGCAGATATTGGCATCCATTGAAGGCTCTGAATACTATCAAGCCTCTGACTTATGGAATGTTTTGCAGCAAAAGATGAAAGACGAGCGTGGGTTTAGGCTTGATTTCATTGCATATACTGAAAAGCAGATGTTGACTATGGATGTTAAGACTGCGGAAGGATATCGTTCAAGCATTAACTCATTGAAGAGATTCCTTGGTAAAGATGCGGTTGATGTAAATGAGATAACGTATTCTTTGCTACTTAAATATAGAGGGTGGTTAGAGAAGAGTTATGGTAAAGGATGCCGTGCTGCAAGCTATTACTTGTCGTGTTTTCAGCATATTCATCGGATGGCGAGAGAGGAGTTCAATGATGATGATTTGGGTATAGTAAGGATACCGAGACAACCTTTCAAGTCTGGTCTTATCCCCCCACAGCCAGTTACGGAGCATAGGGTTTTGAGTGTAGAACAAATGCGTTCTTTAATACTATGTAATCCTACAACCATAAGGGGCAAGATTGCAAAGGATGTGTTTTTGCTCTCTTTTGCTCTTGTAGGGATGAATACGATAGACATTTATTATATTATTAAGTCGGATATAAAAGATGGTATATTGAGCTATAATCGTCGTAAAACCGACTCTTTGCGAAAAGACAATGCGTTTATCATGGTAAGAGTTGAGCCAGAGGCTCAGGAAATCATGGAGCGTTATATGGGTCATAAGAGGTTGTTGAGTTTTGCCGACAGATACGCTGACCATAAGAATTTCAATGGGAATGTGAATAAGGGGTTGAAAGAAGTTGGTGCATTGATAGGTGTGCCTGGCCTCAACACATACTATTCTCGTCATACGTGGGGAACGATAGCAAGAAATGATTGTGGTATCTCTTTTGACAATGTACACGAGTCACTGAACCATGCAAAGAGAGGGAGCGATAGGGTTACGGATATTTATGTTAAGAGAGACTTTTCGAGGATTTGGGAAGCTAACAGGAAAGTCTTGGATTTGGTTTATAGAAAAAGAAGTGGAGGCATGGCTGCCTCCACATAAAAGTAGTAGAATGGAAATCACAGAGAATGCGATTGCCGAGTGCAAAAGTAGGAAAAAAACAATAATGCAAGTTATTTGCTATACTATTTCTCTTTATTATCTTTTTTGCCCTCGTCCATCTTCTTTAGAATCTGGTCTAATTTTCTGTTGATTTCCTTAGTGTTTTTAGCCGTCGTTGCTATCCAGACAATAAGAAGTATAGATAGAACTATTGCTACAAGCCAAGCAATTTGAATGATTGTTTCAAATGGGTTTGATGATAGTAAAATCATATTCATTTTAATTTTGATAGGTTATGTATTGTTTGTTCTTGTTGCTTTATTGTTTCAGTAAGTGTACCTATGATATTGATAAGTTTGTTTGTGCCATAATCTATCATTTGGCTGTGCAGCATAGGCTCTTCTCCTTTAACAAGCCATTCTTTTCGTACATCTGAATATATTTCAAGAATTGAATCTATGAGATAGTCTGATGGATTCATGTTCCGTAAGAACTGGCTTGATAAAGTACTCTGTGCCATTCCTATTTTTTTTGCGAGAGTTGTCTTTGTAGAGCCATAATGTTCCAACACTATCTCTATTCTTTGTAAGACTTCATTCATTTTAATAGTGTATATATTAATAATGTGTTAGCCGAACCGTTATGCAGTCTCTTTTTCCCTTTCCGTTATTCCGTAAGTTTGGCGCAAGCGTTCAATTTCAGCTTTCAACTCATCGCGTTCTATAAGAAGACGATCACGTTCTGCTCGCAGGTCTTGGATGTGGTTTCTTAACGCTTCTACGAGTTCGTTATCTGGAATCGTTATAAATTGCGTTGAATCTGATTTTTCTTCGTTATTTTCTGCCGAAAACATTTCTCCGCGGCCTGTAATGAGCCAATCTTTGTTCAATTCTGGGAATGTTTCACAAATCTTATCTATCTTAGATAGAGAAGGTGAATTATTGACAGATTTTAGATATGCGTTAGATAATCCGCACATTCTTTCAAACGTTCCTACCTTTATTCCTTTCATCTGAATAAAGAGCATAATCCTTTGTTTTACAGTGTTTTCCATAATACTACTTATTTAAAATTGTTATAAATTAGATATTTTTTAGATTTTTTTTGATGTTTTTAGGTTATCGTATTAGATTATTTTATATTTTTGCCTTGAAATTAAAAGTTAGGACACACAAAAATAGCAAAAGTAATGGAAAACGCAAAGAGTTTGAATGAATTGTATGAAGAGGCGAAGCAAGTCCCGAGAGATTTTCTCACTCGTTGCGCTGTTGTTACGCACAAGAGTGTTGGGACTGTGAGGGGTTGGCTCAGTGGAGCGTATGTGCCAGATGAATTGGCGAGGGTTGCTCTTGCCAAGGAGTTTAACACCGACCCTGATGCGCTTTTCCCGAATAGAAAGTGAGTGGAAGAATAGAGTACAAAGTAGAATGGAGGCAAGGCAGTAAGCCGTAGAAAGAGACTGCGAGGAAATGGTTGAATCCTAAAAAGAGACCCCCTAATCGTTAAGGGCTATCGTGAAAGGGGAAGAGAGGCATCCGAAAGGATGGACGGACAAACCTTCAAAGCCGAGTGAAAAGGACGCTCGTTAGGTGTAAGCCCTAATATTGAAAAAAGCAATGTCAAATTTCCTTATTGGCATTGTTGGGGCATTAGCTCAGTTGGTAGAGCGGTGGCTTTGCAAGCCATAGGTCGTGGGTTCGAGTCCCTTATGCTCCACAAATAATATTGTAATGGATAACTACGAACAGATAATACTATCGTCATATCGTCTCGGTGCTTTGGAGGTATTAAAGATGCTAAAGCCAAAGGATGATGAGATGAGTCAGCGAGAGGCTTATGCCGAGTTTGGTAAGGCATTCGTTGACGAGGCTGTAAAAAACGCTCGTATCAGTGTCATACGCAAAGGTAGAGGCAAGAACAGTAAAAAGATATATAGCCGTGCGGAATTGACTAAAATCGTATCAGAGCGCGATGTATTGCGTAGTATAATCAGAATTGAAACGCAACGCCCGAAGCGGTTAGAGGGCAGAAATAAGTAATATAATGAAAATCGTAAAGATTGAGCGGATGCGATTGGAGAATTTCAAAAGTATACGCAATTTGGAATTGGATTTCGGCAATACAACCGAGATTCGTGGTCGTAATGCTACTGGAAAGACTACCATTGTGGATGCGTTCACTTGGTGTCTTTTTGGTAAGGATAGCAGTGGACGTACCAATTTCAACATCAAGACAATTGATGAAAACGGTGTCATCTACAAGATTGACCATTCTGTTGAGGTAACGTTTGTTATTGATAAGGATGGTGAGATTGAGAAGAAAACCTTGAAGCGTATCCTTCACGAAGATTGGATTAAGCCAAGGGGTAAAGCTGAGCCAGAGATGGCAGGTAACAGCACCAAGTATATCATCAACGATTTGGATGTAAAGATGACGCAATACTCTGCGGAAGTCTGTTCTATACTTGATGAGCAGGTGTTTCGCCTTATAACATCGCCTACATATTTCCCGACTATGGATTGGAGAAGCCAGAGGGAAATGCTTGTCAAGATGGCTGGCAATGTATCTTATGCCGATGTTGCCTTTGATAGCGATATGAAGAAAGTGCTTTCAAAACTCGATGGCAGTGATATTGCTACCTTTAAGGCAAGGATAGCAAGCCAGAAGAAGCCGATTAAGGAAGAAATGGAAGATTGCCCTACTCGTATTAGTGCCATCCAAAGCGTTACGCCTGAGGAAAGAGATTTCGCTAAGATTGAGGGTGAGATTACTGAAGTAAAAGAAGAGTACGATGCCAACTTTAAACTGATTAGTGATAAGTCTGCCGCTTACAACCAACAGTTTGAGGAAATCAAAGCGAAGCAAAAGCATATCAACGAGTTGCAAATGCAACAGACGAATATTGTCTCCAAAGCGCAGCAAGCAGAAGAGCAAAGGGTCATCAATGCCAATGCCGAGTATAATAGGAAAAAGATGGCATTGGATAACCTAGCTCGTGAAATGGATTTGTTCAAGTTGCAATCCGCTAATGAACTGAAAAGCCTTGATTCTGACATTGCAACAAACAAAGAAAGAATCGCATCATTGACAAAGGAATGTGATGAGTTGCGTGAAAAATGGGGCGAGGTAAACGGAACGATTTACACTGGTAGCGAAGCTGTTACCATTTGTCCGTTGCTCAACGTTGCTTGCTCAGACCAAAGAATTGTCAGCAACGCCAAGGAAAAGTATGGCGCAGCCTTGAAAGCTTTCAATGAAAAGAAATCGGCAGAGTTGGCCGAAATCACAGAAACTGGCAAGGCGAAGATGGCTGAAAAAAGCCGTGTAGAGAAATATGTTGAGGAACTTTCCGAGAAAAGAGCCACACGAAGAGTTGAAATTGCCAATGAGGAAAAAAGGCGTGATGAAGAATTGAACTCTCTCAATATCGAAGTTTCGTCATACATGGTTGAACAGCCTCGGCAAATCAACCCTACTGACATCAGCGAATGGGTAATGCTTGAAGAGACCATCAAAGCCGAGCAGAGTGCTTTACAACAGCCAGAAAAGGAGGATGATTCGGCACTTGTTGAGCGTGGCAATGTCTTACAAGAACAGATTGACGGATTGAAAAAGATGCTTTCGGACCGTGATACAATCAAAACGAATAAAGCTAAGATTGCTGAGATTGAAGCAAGGGAGAAAGTGCTTGCGCAGCAGTTAGCTGACCTTGAATGCCAAGAGTATAATGCCGACAGACTTGAAAAGGCGTATGTCAGCGAGGTTGAACGTAGGGTGAACGGTATGTTTGAACTTGTCAAGTTCAGAATGTTCGACAAGCAGATCAATGGAGGTGAAAATCCTACCTGCGTTGCTATGGTTGACAATGTTCCTTACCAAGATTTGAACAATGCTATGAAAATTAATAGTGGAATTGATATCATTAATACGCTTTGTAAGCATTGTAAAATCAGCGCTCCTATCTTCATAGACAACTCTGAATCAGTTAACCAAGTTTGGCATACCGATAGCCAACTTGTTTTGCTTATGGTAACGAATGACGAAAAACTTAACGTTATATCTAAATAGTAGTAACAATGGAAAACACAAATCAGAATCCGCAAGTTAACAATGACTTGCAACTTATCAAGACAAAGAGTGATGCCGATTTCGCATTGACGCCAATCGGACAGCAGGTAAAGCAATTCGAAATGCAACAGCGTATGGCGCGTATGTATGCCGAATCTGACATCGTGCCCGACACTTATCGAAACAAGATTGGCAACTGTGTAATCGCCATCGATATGGCAATGAGAATTGGAGCCAATCCTCTGATGATTATGCAGAACCTTGCTGTAATTAAAGGTAATCCGAGTTTCAGCGCAAAGTTCCTTATTGCTTGTGTGAATGCCTCTGGCCGTTACGCATCGCTTCGCTACGAATGGAAAGGCAAGCCTGGAACGAATGAATGGGGATGCCGATGCTACACCTATGAAAAAGATGATATTAAGAAAGAATATCGCATTGAAGGTTCTTGGATTGACATCCAAATGGCGAAAGATGAAGGATGGTATGACAAGAATCAGAGCAAGTGGAAGTCAATGCCGCAACAAATGCTTATCTATCGTGCCGCAGCGTTTTGGCAACGCGCTTATTGCCCAGAGATTTCAATGGGCTTCATCAGCACCGAGGAGGCAGAGGATATGGTAGAGGATGTTCCGTTTGAGGAAGTCATTACCAATGCCGAAAAAGATGTGAATGAAGCCGCAAATGCTTCTTCTATCTTTTTCGATCCTCAAAACGGAGAAAAGCCTAAGCAACAAGAAGAACAACCAGCAGGGCCAGGATTCTAATGAGATTAACGGTCATAGGCAGCGGGAGCAGTGGCAATGGTTATATCTTGCATAATGATAAGGAAGCACTTATCATAGAGGCAGGTATGAGTATGCGCAAATACAAGATTGCGCTTGACTTTAACATTGCCATTGTTTCTGGCTGCCTTATTTCGCATGAGCACAAAGACCATTGCAAATCTGTAAAAGATATGCTTGCGTCAAAGATACCAGTGTATATGAGTAATGGTACGGCTGAAAGTCTTTTTGGTGACGAAGAGTTGCCACATTTGCATCGTATCGTTTCTGGACAGATGTTGAGGATAGGTTCTTTTGATATCTTGCCTTTTGATGTGGTACATGATGCGAAAGAGCCATTAGGATTTCTCATTCGTCACGAAGAGACTGGTACGATACTATTTGCTACTGACACATATTACTTGCCTCATAAGTTCAATGGTTTGAACAACATAATGTTGGAGTGTAACTACGATTCTCATATTCTCAATACAAACGTAAAGTCTGGAGAGGTTCATCCATCTGTTGCCAAGCGTGTGTTGAAGAGCCATTTTAGCTATACGCATTGTTTAGAGGCGCTCAGAGCCAATGATTTGTCAGAGGTATATAGTATAGTGCTATTGCATTTAAGTGCCGCTAATTCCAACGCAGAGGCTTTTAAACAAGGGATAGAGGAAGCAACGTCTAAGCCTACTTTCATAGCGAAAGCAGGGCTTGATATAGATTTCAATAAAACACCATTTTAAAAACCAAAAGATATGTCAGCAACAAGAAAAATTGGAGAGCGTTTTACGTTAAACGGGAAAACCTATGAGGTTAAGAAATGTAGACAATGGTATAGTTGCCAAGGTTGTGCTTTTCAAGACCGAAGTCACCCTTCTACTCAATGCTATACTCATGATGCCGAGCTTCTTGAACAAACGGGCGAGTGTAGCGGTGCTGTGCGACAAGATAAGACCTATGTAGTGTTTTCAATCGTGAAGTCATGAAACGCTTGGATTTCACCAAAGAGAACGGAGAAATCATTGATTTAGCAACTATTCATAAGTGGCTTGACCGCGTGGTCAAGTACATAATGAATGGTAGTTATTCGATAGTCATTACCAAAGTAGTAAAGAAACGTTCTTTGGCACAGAACAGACTGATGTGGCTTTGGTTCAAGTGCTTGGAAATGGAAACAGGTCAACCTTCGCAGGATTGGCACGACTACTATTGCAAGAAACTGTTAAGTCGTGAAATGTCTACGCCAGATGGTGAGATTGTAAAGTTAGCCGGGCACACAAGCATACTGAACACAGCACAGATGACTGATTTTCTCAACAATGTTCAATCTGATGCCGCAACGGAGTGGGGTGTCACTTTGCCTTTGCCAGAGGATTTGGGGTTCGATGAGTTCAGGCTTCAATATGAAAGGTATGTATGATGGATGGTTGGATAAAAATCAGCAGGACTATTGTATACCATTGGCTTTGGGCAGATGCTGAGAGGCTGAAATGGTGGTTCGACTTACTCTTCATTGCGGCATGGGAAGATAAGAAGGTTATGCACGATTCGCACTTGTTTACCTTGCAAAGAGGGCAGATAATAGCCTCTGTTTCTTTTCTTGCAGACCGATGGGGTAAGAGTCATCCTACCGTAATTCGGTTTTTGAAAATGCTTGAAGATGAAGGAATGGTTTATAGGCAAACTCTTTATAGGCAAACTCCTATCATAACTATTTGTAATTATGATAGATACCAAGTTAAAGAGGAAGGGCAAGTTGATACCCAAATTGACACCATAGTTGATAGCCAAGTTGACCCCATAGTTTATACAATTAAAGAACATAAAGAAATTAATAATATTAATCAATCAAAGATTGATATGTCGGATTCCGCTTGCGGAATGCCGACGATGAATCCCGTCCCTCAGATAGATTATGAAAAACTTGTCTACTATTTTAATACCGAGACACGTGGTGTCTTCGGGCTTGTCCGCTTGCCATTAAGTGAGCATCGCAAGACTTTAATACGCGCACGACTAAGAGAACACGGGAAGCATTCGTTTGTAGAGGTTGTACTTAAAGCGATGGCTTCCGATTTCCTCAAAGGTCAAAACAGCACTGGCTGGAAGATGACCTTCGATTGGCTCATCAAGCCTACTAACTATGAGAAAGTACTTACAGGTAATTACGACAAATACGCCGAAGTGTCGCAGCAACAAGGCCGCGATATGATAGGCACAAACTTTATCAGCGACTGATGATTACACTAAAAGATATAAACCTTAGTCAAGTAGCATCGTTTAGCAAGAAGCAAAGGTTCTACTTGCAATATCCAACGCAGAAGGTATATGATGCGCTTTTCATGGCATACAAAGCAGAGGTTTTGGGCAGGATCGTTTCATACCAAGACGAGGATTTGTCAAGAATAAAGATTGAAATTGATGAGGCAAGGCTGTCAAGTATTGCGGCATGGATAACGAACTCAATCGGTAAACCCGGGGTGCTTCTATACGGTGATGTTGGAACTGGTAAGACGACAGCATTGAAGGCTTTCTGTCGCGTTATCAATGCTTGTTGTTTTGCTGAGCGTGAAGATTGTCGCCTTGACGATGGAAAGAAGATGATAAGCATTGTACGGGCAAAGGACGTGGTTTCGGCATATCAGAACGATAGCGAAAGATACAAGCGTATGCTCTATGCCGAAATGATAGCTATTGATGAGTTAGGTGTTGAGGCGATAGATGTTAAGACTTACGGAAATAGCAACGAGCCTATTATAGACCTGTTGTCGCATAGATACGATACCCAAAAGATAACGGCTGTGTCGAGCAATCTTGACCTTGACCAAATCAATGAACGTTACGGATTAAGGCTTGCTGACCGTTTCAATGAAATGTTCCATAAGGTAGGTTTTGTAGGGGCATCTTACAGAGGCTACGCAAACAAGGATAAGAAATGAAGATAGGCGAAGAGAAAGAGTATTTCGGAAAGAGTTACACGGCAGTATACTACAATTGTATGCCATCCGACATAAGACCGTCTGACGATGATTCTATGTTTGACGACCCAAAATGCAAGATATGTGCCGTTGAGCCGAATTATTGCAAGATGCAAGATGAGTGTAACGGTAACGTTCCTTTCATCTTCTTAAAAACAGAATACGTAAAAGCAATGAGCCAGATATGAAAGCATTAGTGAAAGAAACAGGAGAGATAGTCGATGTGCGTCCAGAGAAAAACGGATACTTCATTGACGATGCCAACAGCAACGCATATAAGTTCGAGGAATTGGATTTTAATGTGGAAGAAAAGCCTGAAAACAATCCGTATACCTCAGTGCTTAATTCTTTTATCAGTTATAACAGCATGACCGAAAAACTTGACGAGCGGTTTCAAAAAGAGTTCTATTTCTCAAAACACATTGAGATTGTGTTTAAGTTTATGGAGGTGCTGAAAGATGAATTCCATGAGTTTAACCGTCGGCTTTCTGCATCTATTGCCTACTCATGTACCATTATGGATGAGTTGAAGAAGTACCAAGCAGGAAAGTCTCCTTATAGTGGGCAAAACAATTAAAGAAATAGATTATGACTATAAAGAAGAGAACAAGTTACATCATAGGTAGAGCTGAAGTTCATTTCGGTGGAGCTATCGGTATCGAAGTCGGGCAAATACAAGACGGTAGATACGTTGTCGCTTTCAGAGAAGCAAAGGAGCAATCAGAGGTCGGTTGTGAGATTAAAGAAACATGGGATGCGCAAGTATTCCTTGTTTTCGATAATCCTTTATCTCTTTCGTATGTAAGGGATGCGCTCGACCGTGTTGAAGAAGGGATGAAATATGGAAAGTTAGCTAATACAGAATAGCTAAGTGGATAGTCTCACAACACTTAGTAGAAATCAAAGAATTACTAAATATCATTAAATCACAACATCAATTAAAAACACAAGTAAAATGAATCAACAGTATTACGGTGAGATTGACCTCACGAAGTTGGGACAGATTGTCCGACAACACAATTCATTGGTTCGCAAAATCAAGTTCAAGGACGGAGAACACCAAATGATTAGGGTTGCCGTCCTACAAAAAGACGCGGCAGACAAGTTCGGCAACGCAGCCTCCATCAAGGTGGCGTGCAAGAAAGAGGAAGAGGTGCAAGGTGTAATCTATTGGGTCGGCGACTTGAAGCCGAGCACGCCAATGGAAACGGCAAAGACACCGAGCATTGACGACCCGCTGCCGCCGTTGAACGAAGATAAGGACGGACTCCCATTCTGATGTATCACTCGCCCGCCAAGGCCGAAAGGTACAGCGGGCTTAAATCAAAACAAAATGTTCTTAGACGACGAATTAGACCAAATCTTTGAGGAAGGCGGATTTACGCCAGAAACCTCAATTAAGTTATTGAAAGCGTGCATCAATCGCATGCCGTCAAAAGAGGAAACGCAAACTATGGCTCCTTCTGCTTTCTTGACAAGACTGAAACAAATAGACAACTCTTGGAGGCTCTTCTGTAAAAAGCACGAAGAGTTTAATAAAGACGGTTGGAGTAATTGGGTTTTGAGAAGCGACACACCAGAAGGAAAGTTTAAGAAAGCACTTGGATGGTAACAAAACAATAAGACAAATGAGCAGACACCACAAGACAGGACAGCAGCCGCAGAAGGACATCAAGGCGCAACTCCAAAGGCAGATAGCGCAGCAGATGTACGACAAGCTCGAAGAAGCGGAATACAAGTACATGAGCCAACGCGCTTCCATCCTCACCTACTTCTGCCAATACGCCTCTGTTCAATTGGAGGACTTTATAGACCACTTCACAGGTAACAACTGCACCTTCACGATACAACTCCGAAACAAGGCGAAGGTGGCGATGAAGGCTTGCGACGAGTTCATGCGGTACTTCGAGCCGCTTATCCACCCCGACAACAGAGAGGATTGGAACAACGACTATTTCCAACTGCAATACGCCTTGGATAATTGGTTTAACCACGACAGCAATGTCCGCTACCAGAAGGACAGCGAGGCGGAGAGAGCCAAGGAGATATGCCGTGCCGCAGCCTTGCGTTACCACGACCCATACGAGACCAACTTGCAACGCACCTTCGAGGCAGGATTCCGCGAGGGAGCGGCATACGCAGACCTACACCCGATAGACTCCATCACTATCACCGACAACGGAGTGAAGAAGCAAGTGACCTTAAAGGAACTCGCAGAGGCCTACACAGGCAAGAGCGACATCATCGTAGAACTAAACGAAAATAAACCATGACAAAAGAGGAAATGATAGAGCATTGGGCGAACATAGCCGCCGCAGTGTTCAAGGCAGAGGATGCCATCAGCGCACAATGGAAAATGACATTGGTACTTGCGAAAGGGAAATCAGACACTGAAAAACAGCAGATAGCCGATGATTACCTCAGGGCGATAGCCACCGAGATATTAGACAACACTAATTGGCAAATGGAGGACGAATAGAAATGTACACACATAAGCAACTGACAGACACGCTGACCGAACAGCAACAATCCTACCGCCTATGCTATCTCGAAGAGGCTCGCGGCAAGGAAATCAACGAATAAAACATTGAGAACAAACACAATGGAAGAGAAAAATAATAAGAAATACCGAATCTTGTGCCACTATCCGAGTGATCAATGGGTCGTGTAAGAGCTTGTGGACGACGAGTGCTACGGCTCTTGGATGTCCGTCCACCACTGCGAGATTAAAGGCGAGAAAGGCTACTATGAGGCGAAGGCATGGATTAAACAACAACCTCTGACGGAGTTTGAACAAGCAATCTATACTTACATTTGTTCTATTGTGACTGCGTGTAACGGCGAAGTTTACGGTGATAGAGAATTAAAGCCAATAGTAAAAGGAATTGCCAAAGAGCTTCTCGACCTTGCAAGAAAAGAATTACGTCCCTAATTTGACAGAGAAATGGATAAATTGAAAGGAAATAACAATGACTGACGAAATCAACACTTGGTCCGATTTGGACGAACTGATATGCCCTTTTTGCGGCTATCATTACAAAATAGACCATACAGAGTTTATTCTTGGCGGCTACGACCTTGAATTTGACGACAGGGAATTTGAGTGCCCTAATTGTGGAAACGAATACCTTGTCAGTCGGAGAGTATCATTTACTTATGAAACCTACAAAAAGGAAGAACAATGACTGACAAAGAGAAGAACAAGCACGAAAGCAAGAAGACACAAGGCGCACAAGGTCGCTCAACTAAGACCAAATCACCTGTGTTTGGTATGGTGCAGAGAGGTGGCAATGTTGTTGCAATCAAGTGTGACAAGACTGATGCTTCAACTCTCTTGCCTATCATTGGTCAGTTCGTTACAGAAGGCTCGACAATCCACACTGATGAACTCAACTCATACAATGCCATTGATTCTACAAAGTACACTCACAAGGTGGTAAATCACGGCAAGAAAGAGTTTGTTAAGTGTGGTGACTTTACCAACACAATTGAAGGCTTCTGGGGTACACTCAAGCGTATGATTGAAGGTATCTATCACTTTGTGTCAAGCAAGTATTTGCAGAGATATGTAGATGAAGTGGTATATCGTTACAACAACCGTAGAAAGAGTGGCAAAGAGTGCTTCCGTTTGATGTTCACTCAAAGTCTTAATATTGTAGATTACAAACAAGTAAAAATGATTTGATATGGAAAACATATTTGAAAACGCTTACTTTGGTAAGCCATACAAGACAAGAGATGGAAGAAAGGCTATTTATGCGTATAAGCATGAAGGGAGACATTATCTAATAGTAGAATATTACGAGCATATTTTTACATGGAATGATAATGGAGTATCAGACGCGCCAGTTCAAAAACTTGACATCGTTTCAGAATGGCAAGAACCTATCAACGAGAAAGAAACCCTATACATACGATTTGGTGAAATCCCTAAAAATGGAAAGTCTGCAATCTGGAAAGACGATAAATGTGTAGGATATGAGGATGGTGTGTCAGTATATGAAGCCCATAGGAATATAGATGGCAGATATGCGCCAGTGATACCATATCCCTTGACTCAGACAACATTAGATGATTTTGTTTACCATTTGATGTATTTCCGAGGCAGAAAGTTTCTGGTGAGAGGCGATTTGTTGGGGAGTATAGGTTCTAACGGTGAACCCCTATTGGAGAATGTTGAAATAATCACAGAATTATAACAAATTAATATGAAAAAATGTAGTGAACCGCTTGGTACATTTTACGAAACATTGTGCAATGCTCAGTACCTTGCACAAGAGTTAAATCATCCGTGTCTTGAACAATTAACTGAAATACGAGTATCAGTAGGTCAAGAAGTTCTAAAAGATATAGAAGGTGATTAAATAACATAGTCAGTAGGTAGGATAGTTTAATATCTTTTATCCAAATCACAACCCATCACTAGTATGTGAATATGGGTGTGGGTGACTACCTATCTACTGACTTTTTTATAACAATTTATAGTCAACAGATATATCAATACAGGAATTCCTGATTTTAAAGCTATTCAAAAATATTGCGTTGAGATATTAGAAGAAATAAAACAAGAGTTTAATCAACAAACACAGATTCATGAATTTTAAGAATTTGACTGATTTAGTAAAAGATGCTCATCTTTA
>JAZLKZ010000015.1:0-26148 GCA_045597845.1 Bacteroidales bacterium
TTCGTTGAACCAGCACAAGATGCAGAAATACAAGCCATTCGTACTTCCCGTCGCTATTCTTTTAGGATTGCTGCTCCATCGCTACTGCGCGATGTTCAGTTTTCTTGTGCCCTTCATCATCTTCAGCATACTCTTGCTGACATTCTGCGCCGTAGATATTCGAAAACTTCGCATAGGCAAGTTGGACATCTGGCTAATGCTCTTTCAGATTGTTGTGAGCGTAGGTTGCTACATAGGATTGCGCATGGCTAAGGTGAATACAATCATCGCAGAAGGTGTTCTGGTAGGCGTGCTTTGTCCCGTAGCGTCATCGGTGGCAGTAATCAGCTGCATGCTTGGCGCCGACCGCAAAACCGTAACCACATACACCATCATCGGAAACTTGATGGTAGCCCTGGTGGCACCCATCGTTTTCACGGGAATCGGTGTTCATCCCGAACTTGGCTTTGGAACTTCCTTCTGGCTGATTCTTCGCAAGATAGGACCGACATTGGCTTTCCCGTTCATTATAGCTTTGGCATTGCAACTTTGGTTTCCTAAAATCAACGAATCCATTGCGAAATACAAAAGCGTAAGTTTTTATTTGTGGTGTTTTGCATTGCTTTTCACGTTAGGGCAGACCATTGATTTCATTTTCATACACGGAAAAGGCAACTGGCACGTAATCATTTGGCTTGCTCTGCTATCGATGCTTTTCTGCGCCATCCAGTTCGGTTTCGGGAAATGGATTGGTCACAAATTTGGAAGCAAGATTAGCGGCGGACAGTTGTTGGGACAGAAAAACACCGCCATGGGCATTTGGATGGCAAACACGTTCCTCCACCCATTGGCTTCGGTATTCATGGCATTTTACAGCATCTATCAAAACATCTTCAACAGTTGGCAAATCTGGCGATACGAGAAAAAACACAATGTAATTCGTAATTAGTGATTATCCTACACAATCATAACTCTTAACTCATAATGATAAAGGCGGCATTTTTTGACATAGATGGTACATTGTTGAGTTTCAATACGCACAAAGTATCAGAAGGGACAAAGGAAGCCTTTGCCCTGTTACAGGCGAAAGGAGTCAAGACCTTCATCTCGTCGGGCCGTCCCAAGATACTGATTCCCGAATTTCCAGTGCACTTCGACGGCCACATCACCATGAACGGAGGCTATGTGTTCACTGGCGACAAGGTGTTATATCGCAATCCGATACCAAAATCCGAGTCGCAACGATATATGCAGTTCGTGCAAGAGCGGAATTTGACGATGATGGCATTCTCGGAACATGAGATGTTTGCCAACCGTTACGATCCCGTTGCCATAGATTTGCGTAACCAACTGGAATTCGCCATGCCACCACTCGCCAATATTGAGGATTTAATGGACGGCGAATACTACCAGTTCATCGCCTTGATGCCGAAAGAACTTGACGCCGAAGTGGCGGCATTACTACCCCACTGTCGACTTCCACGTTGGCATCCCGCTTTCAGCGATTTAGTCTCGGCAGGCAACAGCAAAGCAGTTGGCATTGAGCGACTGCTTGAGCATTTTGGAATACAACGAGAAGAGACTATCGCTTTTGGTGACGGAGGAAACGACATAGAAATGCTGGAATACTGTGGATTAGGCGTTGCCATGGGCAATGCCGCCGATGAAGTCAAGTCTCATGCCGACTTTGTGACAACGTCGGTAGATGAAGAAGGCATCCAATACGCACTAAAAGAGCTAAAAATAATTTGAAATAGTAACAATTAAAAACAAACAATCATGAAAAAAACATTAGCAATTCTTTTCGGACTCATTTTGAGTGTAAGCCTATTTGCACAGAACGACAAACCTTACGATGAACAAGCCAACGCAATGGATCAAATCAACACCGCCATAGCGCAAGCCAATGCAGAAGGCAAATACGTGTTGTGCCAAGTCGGCGGCAACTGGTGTCCTTGGTGTCTTCGTTTCTCCCAAATGGCAGAAAACGACACAACTCTCCACCAAATCATCGACCTGAACTTTGTTTACATACACGTCAACTTTTCCCAGAAAAACAAGAACCTTGAGGCAATGAAGCGCCTCCAGAACCCAGGCCGTTTTGGTTTCCCCGTATTTGTGATTCTTGACGGAGAAGGCAATGTAATTCACATTCAAAATTCCGAATACCTGGAAGAAGGCAAGGGTTACAGCATTAAAAAAGTAGTCGATTTCCTTTTCAACTGGACTCCTACATCCGTCAATACGCTGCGAGAGTAATGACAGTGAACAGACAAATCATAAGACAAAATTTATACTATTAACTATCAATGGATTTCATATCTTCGGAAGAAGCTCTCAAACTCGTTCATTCTGGCGACTACCTCCACTGGCCATGTGTGGCGGGAGCACCCGAGCATTTGATTGAAGCCTTGGTGGCACGCGCCGATCGAGGCGAGATTAGCAACATCCATATCAGCCATCTCTACACCGAAGGCTATGCCGACTATGTGCTCTCCAAATACAAAGGTATCTTCCACTTAGACTCATTCTTTGTTGGCGGAAACGTACGCAAAGCCACCCAAGAGGGTATCATGGCAGACCATATTCCCTGTTCGCTCAGCGAGTCGGCACGCATTGTACGCAGTGGTGAAATGCCCTGCGACGGAGTGTTGCTCATGGTTTCCGAACCCGACGAAGATGGATATGTCTCTTTAGGAACCTCCGTCGATTACATGCCCGCCGCAATAGAAAAGGCTCGTTACATCATCGCACAAGTAAATAAATACGTGCCCTATTGTTATGGAGATGCTCGCATTCCTTTATCGGCAATCTCGGCTTTCGTGCGCCACGACCAACCGCTCAAAGAGGCAGGTCCGGCGCCACTCACCGAAACCGATATCGCTATCGGTCGTCATGCAGCCAAGCTCATTCCCGACGGAGCGACCATGCAAATTGGCATCGGCAATATCCCCACGGCCGTTTTGGCGCAATTGGGAGGCCACAAAAACCTCGGCATCCATTCAGAGATGTTCACCGACGACGTCATTCCCCTCATCGAGAAAGGCGTCATCAATGGTTCCTGCAAAAAGACCGACCATGGCAAACACGTAGCCATGTTTCTCAAAGGCACAAAGAAACTCTACGATTTTGTAGATCGCAACCGCGACGTGCTCATCAACGATGTATGGTACACCAATTCTCCTGCCGTCATCGCAAGCAATCCTAAAGTAGTGGCGCTCAATTCCGCCATTGAGATAGACCTCAGCGGACAAGTTTGCGCCGATTCCATCGGAACGAAGATTTTCTCCGGCAGCGGCGGACAGCTCGACTTTATGATTGGCGCCACCTACAGCGAAGGCGGCATTCCCATCATCGCCATGCCGTCTATCACCAACAAGGGCGTCAGCAAGATTGTCCCGACGCTCACCCCAGGTGCCGGAGTAGTCACGCCAAGGACACTCGTTCGGTGGGTTGTAACCGAACAAGGCGCCGTGAACCTCTATGGCAAATCCCTGCAAGAGAGAGCCAAACTGCTCATATCCATCGCACACCCATCACAACGGGAAATGCTGGAGAAAGCAATCTCCTTATAAGAGTTTCGCACCATCACAAAACTTTTCATTCAAAATTCTTAATTACAATTGACTCTCACAGCATCATTCCTTTTAGCCTTGGCCTTATGCGCCGACACACTTGCCGTATCAACCTCCAGTGCGTTGAAAAGCAAGATGTCATACCGCAAAGGTCTTGAAATGGCACTCGTCTTTGGCCTCTTCCAAGGAGGCATTCCGCTTTTAGGTGTACTTTTAGGAAGTGCATTCCAAAGTCTCGTTGCGAGCATCGACCATTGGATTGCTTTCGGACTGCTGTTTTTGGTTGGCGGCAAAATGATACTCGACGGCATACATAGCGAGAGAGAAGAGAAGCCGCTTGATGTCACCAAGCTGGGAGTCATCATCTTGCTCGCCATAGCCACAAGCATCGACGCGTTTGTAGTTGGCCTCGGGTTCGGCCTCAACGGCACTATCGGCAACAGCATCACCACCTGCATCATCATTGGTCTTGTCACCTTTATTGTCGCCATCATTGGAATATTTCTCGGCAAGCGCAACGTTCCCATTCCCGAAAAAGTCGCCAGCATCATTGCAGGTGTGGTTCTCATCGGACTCGGCACCCACACCCTACTGGAACATACCTTACTAGGTTAAACGTTATTCCCCCGATAGTCAATTTTAAATCATCAAATTTACCATGCCTACAATCTCCAACAATAACATTACAGCAGAAATCTCGCTGCATGGTGCCGAGATGATTCGCCTTCAAAAGAACGGCAAAGACCTTTTGTGGAACGCCGACCCAACCTATTGGAAACGCAACGCGCCGATTCTTTTCCCCATTGTGGGCAAAGTCTTTGACGGCAAATATCTTGTTGATGGCAAAGAATACCAACTGCCACAGCATGGCTTTGCCCGCGACATGGACTTTGTCGTAGTTTCACAAAATGCAGAAGGCATCACATTGGAACTGAAATCCAACGCAGAAACTTTGGCGAAATATCCATTTGAGTTCGTGCTTCGTGCCACCTACACCCTTAGCGAAAACAGCATCAACGCTTGTTGGACCATCGAGAATCCTTCCAACAAAACCATGCACTTCCAAATTGGCGCCCATCCCGCATTTTTCTACGACCAATTCAATGCAAACGATGTTGTACACGGATATTTGCAACTGCTTCGCAAGTCAGCGGAAGGCTATACACCCGTCAACGAATTGCAAATAAGAGATTTTCTTCCGCAAGGATATGTATCCGACAAAAAACACTGTTGGTCCTTGCCAAACAGCACAACGCCACTCACCGACACGCTCTTTAAGCAAGGAGCCATAATCCTCGAAGACAACCAAGTGCAGCAAGCCATATTGCAAGACAAAAACGGCAAAGAGATATTACGTGTCACCTTCGACCACGCTCCTGTTCTTGGCATCTGGTCGCCCGAAGGCAAGCACGCGCCCTTCGTCTGCATCGAACCCTGGATGGGTCGTTGCGACCAAGAAGGCTATCACGGAGAATTTAGCCAACGCGATTGGAACAACACAATAAACCCACACGGCAGCACCACATTCTGTTACAACATAACATTCTGACAGACAAACACTCCTATAAAAAAAGAAGAAAACCGATTACCGATTTTCTTCTTTTTTTTAAATCTTTTTCATCAAATTTGCGTCTTAAAGATGTGATTGCAATCCAACAACAGCAACGTAATAAAAAATACAACGGAACAACAAAATGAACTAGCGCAGATCTACGATGCCGAACGGGAAAACCTGCTGCAATATGCTTGCTACTATACCGGCAACAGAGCAGAAGCCGAGGATGCCATCCAAAACGCCGCTGAGAGCATTCTACAGCAGACAAACCCTATCAATAACATGAAAGGCTATCTCTACAGAGCCGTTTCAAACGCTTGTATGGATATTGTTCGCAGAAGAAAGAAACGCAGATTCGTATCTTTGGAAGTGCTGCAATTTTGGAAAACAGACACTGATGAAGACTTTCAAGAAGAATACAAGCGCATTAACAGACTAATGAAACTCATTCCTGAAGATCAATCTGAAATCATCCGAATGCGATTCTATGCCAACAAGAGTTTTGCTGAGATAGCGACCATTCTCGAGATTCCTCTTCCGACCGTAAAATCCAGATTCCTATATGGAATGGACAAAATCAGAAAAACATTCACAACAAAAATGCAATAGCCATGAATTGTACAGATTTCAAAAACAACATTGCTGATTTGTTCGACAAAAGCATCTCAATGGAGCAATACAAAAACATGACGGACCATGCTGAGAACTGTCAAGAATGCAAGGCGTACTACAATAGTTTACAAGAAGTCGCCGATGCACTCAAGCCCCAACAACACCCAAGTCAAAGCAAGAAAACAAATAGATGGAAACAAATTGTTGCCGCCGTTGCCATTTTCGCCATTGGACTCACTTGTGGTATGACTCATTTCTTCTCACAAGAAGCTGAGGCACACACATTCAATCTTGTCGATGCCATCAGTTATGTGAAGAACGTAGGAAGCTATATTGTTAAACTACAAGTACGCACTACTGCCAACGAGAATTTCGAATATTTCGATCCCAATGCCGATTTCATCGACATTGAGATGACACAACTCGCATCTAACGACTCTATTTTCTGGCGAGTGGAAAAAGCGCAGGGCCGAACTGTGGTCAACGACGGAAAATCGCAATATTTATGGCTCGATGACAACCTTTACGTGAAAGGAACCCAAAGCACAAATTTCTTAGGGAATTTCCATCTGCTACTGGATCCATGTAAACTACTGAACACCCAACAACTTGCCATAGAATTAGGCAAAGATGTCACTTCCAAGGTACAACTCACCGACTCCACCGCAATTATAACAACCACATTCAATACTCAATACTCCGACTTACAATCCATATACCAAGGACAAGGAAAAGACGCCAAAGTCATCATTGAAAACATCTGCTCCCTAAAAGACGGTTTGTTGAGAAGCATCAAGATTTGGTTGCTCGAAGGCAAACACAAAACTGAAATCGTCCACTCCACTTCAATCATATACAACATCCCCGTTGACAAAGAGAAGCTCACTGCAATTCCCCAAGACAAGGAATGGGTTGAACTCGAAAACGTTGGTAAAGTAAACACTCCCGAAAGGCTCACATACCTACAACATGAGTCCGCACAGGTTGCTGCCGAAAGAATCATAAATGCCATTCTCAACAACAGCCTTCAAGAAGCCCAAGAATCTTTGGTATTCTACCAGCAAGAATTGCCAGAACTCATTAAATCCATGAAAGGATGCAAAGCCAAAAACTTCCAAGCCCCCAAACACACAAAAGACTATGCTGGTGTCTATGTATGCTACGACCTTATTCATCCTAATGGAAAGAAAGTACACCGACACATAGCACTTCGCAACGACAATACCTCAAGAATATGGATAGCTGACGGTGGACTATAAACAGAAACCATTAATGATTTACCCATACAATCGTTTCAAGCCCGTTTGGATTAATTCAAACGGGCTTAAAACAAAGTCATTCAACAAAAAACACGTTCACCTACGGAATGCCACTACCCATCTATTAGCATTGCCCAAGTGACGAAGGCGAGAAGGTTGTACCTTCGGTGGAGGGATGCTGGCGGAGGTACTCGTGAGCCACGAGTCCCATTGTATGGCGGAAATTGACTTCGCCCAAATAGACTTTTCCATCGGCGTCGATAAAGAAATCCACACCCAGAGGTCCTTGATATTTCCCCAGAACTTGTTGTTGGAGCCATCGGTTCAAACGCTCTTGCAAAGCGTTCCACAGAGACACATCTGCAAGGTGGGAAACTATTTCTTGCTGGATTCGGCCATCATTCCACAACATATTGTACCGATAGACTCCACTTTGCGTTTTGAAAAACGAATAGCCAACAAATTGCACGTCAGATACATTCGCCACATATTCCATGGCAAAATCCATAACGACATTGCGACGAGGCTCTACAACAACACAACGCTGCTCTTTGATGACTTTCTCAGCCCAAAATAAATCCTGTTGCGAGAAAGAGTCCGTAACCCAGCGCACGCCCCTACCCGACCCCGACCACGGAGCCTTGAGCACGATGCGGTGGTATCGACCAAGATAGTCATGCAAAGCGGGAATGACATCGATTGACTCGGCGCGGTCCTGCAACGACAAGACAGAAGTGCGGTGCTGCAAATTGCGCAAGGTCTCAATCTTGTTATCCGAAAGAAGGAGTGATTCCGGCGCGCCTTGTTTGAGCAATTGTTGCTTCACCACAGCATCCCATCCCCACGGGACGATGCGGAAAGGTTCCGTAATAGAAAGTGTATGAAATTCTGCAGCGGAAACAGCAATAGATTCCTTGCCATAGAGCACATGCATCAGCGCAGCACCCTCACGGGCGAAACGCAACGCAGACATAGGAGGCACGAAATTCTTGTCGCCATTGGCAAGACAAATATCGTGCTCCGGATTGAAGACACAGATGGTTTTCAAAAGCCTATCGTTTTACAATCTTCTGCAAGGCATCACCCGCCCGAAGCACATAAACGCCAGGAAGTTGATTGTTCAAATCCAAAACCACCTGATTGGAAGAAGCGGAAATCTGCAGCACCTTGCGACCAGTAAGGTCGAACAATTCAACAGTTCTCACGCCATTAGGCAAGGAAACGACACATTGCGAAGCTGTTGGATTTGGAGAGACGGAAAGTTGCGAAGCATCCTCAATGTTGCGAATACCCACGCCAATAGTGTCGTAGGAATAAAGATAGTCACACATGTAGCGCAACACCTGATCAACATCTACAGTCCAGAACTGTTCACGAGTGTAAAGGTTATGATTGGCATAGAGTGCAGGACGCGACATCTCGATGTCCTCGCCGCAAGGAGCTATGGCTTGCGAAAGCAGCATATCATTATATGTATAGACCGACTTTCTCACAACCTGATTGTACTGATTATAGGACTGAAACATTACACAATTGCCATTGCCATCGTAATTGTACTCGTCACGTCCATTGTAAGACCAAGACCAACCATAATTATAGACACTGTCATAAACCACTGACATAAACCCATCTTCATAAGTGTAGGTCAACTTCTCGTATGGAGCCAGTCCTCCTAAATAATAGTCATAGTCGTTCCAAAGTTCTTCGTACAACTTGCCGTCACGGTAGGTATATTCTGTGGTCTGGAAAATCATGTTGCCCATCATCAGCTCCGAGCGAGTAATCTGTCCTGCCTCGTTGTAGGTGTAGGTATAGACACCACCCAACTCCCAGCTACCACCAAAGAGATTGTAATTGGTGCGAGAGTCCTTCAAGCCTTGGGCGTTGTAAGTGAAATCCACATAATTGACAAACTTCAACTGGCCGTTGAGCCACTGCCAGCACTCAATTCTTACCAACTGACCCAACTCATTGTAGCGAATAGAGTCATAATACCAATAATCGCCCGGCATGGAATCCAGCATGGCTATCAACTTGTTATCATTGTCATAGTAGTAAAAACAAAATTCATCGTTCAAGTCGGTCTGATATCCCGACATACGATAGATTGGATTGGTCTTAGTCGCCATGGCCTCAACCTTTTCGTAATGGTGTTTGCCGACATTTTTGGTAGGACTTTGCAAGAATTGCGCATTCACATTCCACGCCACCATACTACAAAACAAAAGGATAATAAGTTTTCTCATAACTGTATTTTCATTAAGTTGTTGTCAAAAAGTTAGAAAAAGAGGGTATCCTTATTGGGTACCCTCTTTGCAAGAATCAGGTTTGGACTACTTGTTGACCTGGAATTTGGTGCAACCGGTAGCGAAGAAATCGCTGATTTGGTTGGCGGCTGCAATACCGGCATTGATGTTAGCCTCTTCGGTCTGAGCACCCATTTTCTTGGGGGTAGCGAAGTAGCGGCCTTCGAAAGCCTTGAATTCAGCGTCAGCCTCAGGCATAACGTCGCAGATGTATTTGAGGTCGGTGCGCTCAGCCATCAATTTGAGCAGTTCGGGCTCATTGATGACCTCTTTGCGGGCACTGTTCACGAGGATACCGCCCTTACGCATCTTGTTGACGAGAGCGTAGTTGATGCTCTGCTTGGTCTCAGCGGTAGCGGGGATATGCAAAGAAACAACGTCGCAGGTCTCGAAGAGAGCCTCTTGGTTGGCAACTGCGGTAGCCATACCGGAAGCGTTGATCTGGTCAGCGGTAAGGAAAGCATCGTAAGCATAAACTTCCATGCCGAATCCCTTGGCAATGCGAGCCACGTTGCGTCCAACGTTACCAAAAGCGAGGATACCCAGTTTCTTACCCATAAGTTCGGAGCCAGACTTGCCGTTGTAGAAATTACGAACAGCAAAAACGAGCATACCCATAACGAGCTCAGCAACAGCGTTGGTGTTCTGGCCTGGGGTGTTCATGGCAACGATGCCACGAGCAGTGCAAGCTTCGAGGTCGAGGTTGTCGAAACCAGCGCCAGCGCGAACGACGATCTTGAGGTTCTTAGCGTGGTCGATAACTTCCTTCGTAACTTTGTCGGAACGAACGATCAAAGCGTCAGCGTCAGCGACAGCTGCGTAGAATTCGTTAACGTCGGTATATTTTTCGAGAAGAGCCAAGGTGTGGCCGTTTTTCTCAACAACTTCGCGGATGCCGTCAACAGCAACTTTTGCGAAAGGTTTTTCGGTAGCAATTAAAACTTTCATGATATTAAAGATTTTCAGATTAAAAGATTTTCAGATATTCAGATTATCGCTATATAAAATCATACTGACTTTGCATTCAAAAAACGAATCAAACCATATATTTGATTTCTGATATCGCTTATCTGAACAATCATTGAATCAATATTATGCATATAGCCTATGTTCTGAGCAATAAAAATTGCGTTTCAAGTTCAGACAAAGACCCTAAAGAAATATAAAGAAAGTGGATGGTTTCTGTAGGAGTTTTTCGAGAAGCCCCTTCTGCAATATTTGAAGGAATCGAAACGGCCGCACGTCTCATCTGAGAAGCCAAACCATATTTTTCTGTTTCCGGAAGTTGCGGCAATACTTTATATACGTCAGATACGAACGTCATACTATCTTGCCAGGTCTTTAGCTTTTTATACTCCAAAACTGCCACAATCTATAAAATCTTCAGCATCTGATTATCTGAATATCTGAGCATCTAAAAATTACTTGTTAGCCTTTTCGAAGTCCTGCATGCACTGTACGAGAGCCACAACAGCCTCGATGGTGCAAGCATTGTACAAGCTGGCGCGGAAGCCACCAACAGAGCGGTGTCCCTTGATACCAACCATACCGCGTTCCTTAGCAAATGCCATGAAAGCATCCTGCAAGTTCTCGCGACCTTCAGCCATAACCCAGCAATGGTTCATGATGGAACGATCTTCCTTGCATTCAACAGTACCACGGAACATGCTGTTGCGGTCGATTTCCTCATAAAGCATATTGGACTTCTTGACGTTGATCTTGTTCATTTCAGCAACACCGCCGATGGTATCCTTAACCCACTTCAAGGTCTCGTGCATAACGAAGATGGGGAGTACTGGAGGAGTGTTGAACATGGAGATGTTCTTCTTCTCTTCGGGAGCGCCGTTGGTAGCATGGGTGCGATAGTCAACCATGGTGGGCAGAGGATTCATGTACTGACGGTCGGTGATTTTGCCGAGGATGTCTCTGCGAACGATTGCGAAGGTAACGCCAGCGGGGCCTACGTTCTTCTGGGCACCACCGTAAATCATACCATACTTGGTGATGTCAACGGGACGGCTCATGATGTCGGAGCTCATATCAGCAACGAGCATAACGTTGTTGATTTCGTTGGCTGCAAAGTCCTTGCGGATTTCAGTACCGTAGATGGTGTTGTTGGTAGTGATGTGGAAATAGTCAGCGTCAGCGGGAACAGTCCAACCCTTGGGGATGTAGCTGTAGGTCTTGTCTTCGCTGGAAGCAACGATAACGGTCTCGCCGAAGTTCTTAGCCTCTTTAGCGGCTTTCTTTGCCCAAACACCAGTCTGGAGGTAAGCAGCCTTCTTGTTCAAGAGGTTTGCGGGAACAGTCATAAACTGAGTGCTAGCACCACCACCGAGGAAAAGGATTTCGTAGTTCTCGGGGATGTTGAGAAGGTCACGCCAGAGCTGACGGGTTTCATCCATGGTGCGTTCCCAACCTGGGGTACGGTGAGAGATTTCCATCAAACCGATACCGGTGTTGTCAAAATTGCGAATCGCATTGATCGTCGATTCAACTGCTTCTTTCGGCAGTACGCAGGGACCTGCGTTAAAGTTATAAGCTGTCATACTTTGATTAAATTTAAGAGATTTATAATCCGTTATTTAATTATTTTCTGCTTTGAAAATTGGATTACAAAGTTACTCTTTTTTTATTATATAATAAAGTAAAATCAATAATAATTTAAAACAACATGAACGACAAGCAGATATGTGGCACCCGATCAACCGGTGAAAACAACGGTTCGGCAGACACTCAAACATGAATCGAAAAGTCAAAACAAACATAAAATAATGTTAGAAAAAGTGCTTGCATACGTCGCTATTGTGCAGTATTACGAAAGCATTTTCCCCAAAACGCACCACCAACGGGATTCAATGAAGATAGGAAAACGCAAATTGATTTTTCAAAGAAAAAAAACTTCGTTCTCGACACATTTTGTAAACCGATTTTTGTTCAATAAAAATCCATTTTCATGATTTTGGGGACATTAGAAAGCGTGCCTGAAAGAATACCCTCTGCAAAACAGCATATTAAAACACATTATTGATTTTCAATAACATACAACTATATTCCACAATACTCAATACAATTTCAAACACTTAATAAAAAGGTCATCGGAACGTAAAAAAAAAGATAAAAGGATTCATTTTTTTCAAAAAATCCAAAAAAAATTCGTAAATTATATACAAAACACAAAGAAATATCAAAAAATCAATCATATATTTTTCAACATATTACAAAAAGTTTTTGATAATAACGGTCCAAAAATTGTTTTTTGCTTTAATAAAAAAAAATCATATATGCAAATTAATTTTTAATCACGTCAACTGATATTTTTCTTGCACTTTTGCATCATAAAGACAAAAACACACGAAACAAGTAAGTATTCCACAATCACATCATTAGAGTAGATATTATGGAGAAAGATTACAAAACTGTATGGGCTAACTGTCTGAACATCATCAAAGACAATTTAGGCAAGGAGAACGAGCAAGTTTACCACACGTGGTTTGAACCTATTGTGCCTGTGCAGTTGGAAGATTGCGTATTGACAATACAAGTACCCAGTCAGTTTTTTTACGAATGGCTTGAGCAGCATTTCATCGACTTGTTGAAGCAGACAATCCGTCGAGAATTAGGACCTTCTGGCATGCTGAAATACAGCATCGTCATGGATCAAAGCATCTCCGACGCCCCCATCCTCACAAAACTGCCCTCGACCGGAACCCGTCAACTCACCAACAATCGTTCACAAGAAATACCTTTCGACTTGAACAGAGAAGGAAATCACGACTTTGCCAACCCGTTCATCATTCCCGGCATCAAAAAGGTGAAGGTGAACTCACAGCTCAGCGAGTCTTATACGTTGGAGAATTTTGTCGAAGGAGACTGCAACCGTTTGGCACGCGCCGCTGGATATGCCGTAGCCGACAACCCCGGCAAAACAGCATTCAATCCCTTGCTGCTTCATGGTAGCGTAGGTTTGGGCAAGACCCACCTTGCAAATGCCATTGGACTGAAGACAAAGGAAATGCATCCCGACAAGACAGTCTTGTATGTCACTTCCGAGCAGTTCATGCAACAATATGCCGACGCCGGCAAGAACAAGACAACCAACGACTTCATTCATTTCTATGAGATGATTGACGTCTTGATTATCGACGACATTCAGTTTTGGGCAAACAAAGCGCCCGGAACGCAAGAAGCATTTTTCCACATTTTCAACTACCTGCACCAACGCAACAACCAAATCATCATCACCTCCGACAAGAGTCCCAGCGAGATGTCGGGTTTGGAGCCGCGCCTGCTTTCACGTTTGAAATGGGGACTTTCCGCCGACCTGCAGGCTCCCGACGTCGAGACCAGAATCAATATTCTGAAGCGCAAATTAGAGAACGACGGCATTGAGATGCCTTACAACGTAATCGAATACATCGCTTACAACATCAATACAAATGTCCGCGAACTTGAAGGTGCGTTGGTATCATTGGTCGCCCAGTCATCTCTCAATCGCAAGCAAATCACGCTCGACCTCGCCAAGCAGATGATTGACAAATTCGTGAAGAACACCTCTCGCGAAATCACCATCGACTACATCCAGAAGGTCGTCTGCGACTACTTCAACTTGCCCATCGACAGCATCCAGTCTCGCACCCGCAAGAGAGAGATTGTCCAGGCACGCCAGCTGGCCATGTACTTCGCAAAGAAGATGACCAAATCTTCACTCGCCATCATCGGTCTCCAATGCGGCAACAAAGACCACGCAACGGTACTTCACGCTTGCAAAACCGTATCCAACCTCACCGAAACCGACAAGCAATTCCGCTATTGGGTTGAAGATCTGGAAAAGAAATTCAAAGAATAGCGCTGCTATTCCACCGATTTGACAATCAAATCTCAACAACACACATTATGGGGAAAGTTGCATTCAAACCAGGAACAATGATCTACCCGCTACCGGCAGTGATGGTCAGTTGCGGCGACACTCCCGAGAATTACAACATACTTACAGTAGCATGGACGGGCACTATATGCAGTGACCCGCCCTTGTGCTATATATCGGTACGCAAAGAGCGCCATTCTCATGCCATTATCTCGCGCACCAAGGAATTCGTAATCAACATCACCACCGAGAATCTCGCCAAAGCGACCGACTGGTGCGGCGTAAAAAGCGGCAGGGAGTTCGACAAGTTCAAAGAGATGCACCTCACGCCAGAGCAAGGGCAAATCGTAAAGGCGCCCCTTATCGCCGAATCGCCACTGAACATCGAATGCCAGGTTGTGGAAATCAAGGAACTCGGCAGTCACGACATGTTCATCGCCAAGGTTGTAGCCGTTGACGCCGAAGAGCAACTCATCGATAAAGGCACTGGCGCTTTCCAACTCAATCACGCCTCGCCCCTCGCCTTCTCACATGGCAAATACTACGGACTCGGCGAAAAAATCGGTGGGTTCGGCTTCAGCGTCAAGAAAAGCAAGAAATGAATGGTAAATTGAATCCCAACAAACTATTCATTTTCTTTTTTAATCGTTTTCGACAAGTCAAAAACAGTTGTATTCTGCCAAGACAAAAACGGCTGAATTAATTCGAACTTTAAATCGCATTTAACCATGAATATCGTTTGTGTAGAGCCTTTAGGCATCAGTCAGGAACATTTTGAGACTTTGAAAAAGGACTTTTCCACCAAAGGACATCATTTTTCCTATTATATGGATCGCAAAGAAGACGAAGCGACCCTCATAGAGCGCATGCACGACAGCGAAGTTGCCATCATCTCCAACATCAAGCTGTCCTCCAACGTACTGTCGAAGTGTCCTAAACTGCAATACCTCTCGGTGGGATTCACAGGCCTCGACCATATCGACCTCGCCTACTGCCGTGAGCACGGAATTACCGTTCAAAACGCCGCCGGTTACTCCACCACCGCCGTTAGCGAACTCGCTATCGGACTGATGCTCGACGTCTATCGCCACATCACCGCACTCGACGGCACCATCCGCAACGGAGGCAGCCGCGGTGCCTTCTTGGGCAGAGAACTAAAAGGCAAGACCGTAGGCGTTGTCGGCACGGGAGCCATCGGCACCGTCACCATCAAGTTGCTGCTTGCTTTCGGCTGCAAAGTAATCGCCTACAACCGTAGCGAGCACGAGGAAGTGAAGCAACTTGGCGTAAACTACACCGACCTCAACAGCCTCATGCAACAGAGCGACATCGTTACGTTGCATGTGCCACTCAACGCAGGGACGCATCATCTTATTGGGAAAGAGCAACTTTCTTTGATGAAATCCACAGCAATACTCGTCAACACGGCTCGCGGCAACGTGGTGGACATTGACGCTTTGGCAGAAATGCTCCAGCAAGGGAAAATCGCAGGAGCCGGCATCGACGTATATGAAACAGAGCCGCCTTTGGCAACCGATCACCCTTTGCTCCACGCGCCAAACTGCGTGTGCGTCCCTCACGTTGGCTACGCTTCTCGCGAAGCTTTCGACATCCGCGCCGACATCGTGATGGACCACGTGAACGATTTTCTCAACAGCAAATGACATTTTCGATGAAACGGATTCTCATCTTACTTCTTGTCCTGGCTGGACTCCAAACGTTAGCGGCACCCGTAAGCAAGAAAGAGGCACAACAACTTGGACGCACCTACCTTTTGAAAAACAATGTCATCGAGAGTAGTTCCACACTCACACTTGCCGACACATACCAGCAGGGCGGCGTGGAATGCTTCTATGTTTTTAATATCGAAAACATTGGCTTTGTCCTAGTGAGTGCCGACGACTATGCCTCCCCCATTTTAGGCTATTCGATGAACGGAATCTTCAATCAGGGCAATTTGCCTGAGAACCTCGCACAATGGTTGGAAAGCTACGCCACCGCCATTGCCAACGGCGTCAAAGAAAACCGCCAAGCCGACCAACAGACGCAACGTCAATGGGCCGATTTGCGCAAAGGTTCCTCTGAAGTCAAAACCGCCACAAAATCCGTTTCCGCCTTGCTCACCAGCCGTTGGTCGCAGGGCTATGGCTACAACGAATATTGTCCTATATATGAAGGACAGCATGTCGTAGTAGGATGCGTCGCTACGGCAATGGCGCAAATCATGCGTTACTACGCATACCCCACACACGGCTTCGGGTCAAAAAGTTATGTTCACAACTACTACGGAATGCTTTCCGCCGACTTTTTCAACGCCACCTACGACTTTTCGCTCATGCCCGACGAAGTTTCGTGGGAATCTTCCAATGCCGAAATCGACGCCACATCACTGTTCTGCTACCACTGCGGTGTGTCGGTATCCATGGAATACGAGAACCCCAACCACACCACTGGCAGCGGCGCCTACATGAGCAAAGTGGCCAAAGCCCTCGAACATTTTGGCTACTATGGAGCCCAACTGATGACTCCCGACGAGGACTCGGTATGGAAAGCGCGCCTGCGCAACGAAATCGACAATCGCAGGCCAATCCTCTATTCGGGAAACTCTGCCTACAGTGGCGGACACGCCTTTGTTTGTGACGGCTATGACGATGAAGACATGTTCCACTTCAACTGGGGTTGGGGTGGCTACGGCGACGGCAACTATTCCTTGACCACAATGCAAGGATTCACTTCCGGCCACCAGGCAGTCCTCAACATCACGCCCTCAGGATTCAACTCCCACACCGACGTCATCTACATCGCCAGCGATGGCACTGGCGACGGTTCCTCATGGGATTCGGCAAACAACAACCTCGAAATCGCCACCAGATATGTCGCTCCCGAACTCAACAAACCCATCTGGGTGAAAGCGGGCACCTACTATGGCGATACAACACAAGAGACTTTTATCGAATTAACCGAGGGCTTGGTTCTCTATGGCGGCTTTGCCGGCACCGAAACCGCCGACAGTCAGCGAGACCCACACACCAACATCACCATCCTTGACGGACAAAACCAACAGCGCGTCATCTATGCCGAAGGCGCCCATCAAACTATTGGAGGCACAACCAAAGTCCACGGCTTCACCATCCAAAACGGCTACGCAGACGAAGGTAGCGCACTCTACGCATACGGTAAAGTGGATTGCGCCGACCTTACCATTGTCGGCAACCATAGTGTAGAAGAAGCTCCCGTTTTATTGCTCGACTACGCAACACTTTGGCGCAGCAAAGTCATCGACAACCAGTGCGATTCATTCCCCACCGCTGTTTTCGTTCGCAAATGCAATATCAAGCAATCCCTTATCGCCAGCAACCGCTGCGGCGGTGTAACACTCAGTAACGGAGCCACTTTATTGCAAAGCGACATTGTAGAGAATGAAGGCGCAGGAATCGTAGCCAAAGGAAGTCGTAGCACCGTGAGCGGCAGTATCATCTGGGGAAATCAGCAAATGTTGGAGCATGACAGCACCAACATGCCAAACTTCCAATACAGCGCAATGGACAGCGACACACTTATCGCAGGAACCGACAATCTCCAACTGAGCGCAGACAACTACGGCGACAACGTACTGATGGGACCTCAATTTGTCGCAGTTGGTTCCGATTGGCACCTGCAACAAGGTTCTCCTTGCATCGACCGTGGCGACATACAAACAAGCGCACAGTCCAACAAAGACCTTGACGGGAACTACCGTTTCGAGAACGGACGCGCCGACATGGGCTGCTACGAAAGCAACTACGTAGGCATCAGCGAAAGCCACCGTAACACCGAAACAACAGTCCACCCAAACCCCAGCACAGGTCTAATCGTTGTCAATGCTCCCTGCAACAGCGTCTTGCAAGTATATGACAGCAAGGAAAATCTGCTACAGCAACACAATACCCAATCAGGATGCCTAACACTCGACCTCAGCGCCCAACGCAGAGGCATCTACATGATTCGTTGCGGCGAGAGCGTGTGCAAGGTGGTACTATTCTAACAGTCAAGGTTCATTTACCTCAAAAGGAATTCCGAAAACAGCATGTGGATGTTGTTTTTAACCATGGAATGAGACACAAAAAGAGGCACTTTTGCGAGTGCCTCTTTTCTTTATTTTGTGAATGATTATTTCACAGGATGGTCGGCGTGGAATTTTTCGAGACGTTCCTTCAAGTCGGGGAACTGGTCGCGTTGAACCAATGCCACGCAGGCGCGGATGCCTTCGCGAGTGCTGCCGGTGATGTCCAAAGAGATGGCGCTGATACCGTAACGAATGAGTTCGTTGAGCAGGTCGATGCCCTTGAAACCAGGATAGCAGAAGGTGAAATAGAAACCGTCACCGATGTTCTCGCCCATATCCTTGTCGTAAACGATATAGAAACCATTGTCGGTGAAGAGTTTCTTCATCACGTTGGCCTTTTCGCCGTAGTCCTTGATGTCCTTGACGAAATTGTAGGTGCCCTCGTTTGCGCCCTTGAGCATGGCAGCCATCGCATACTGAACGGAGTGAGCCGTACCGGAGCTGAGGCAGTAGAGCGTACCGAAAATCAAAGCACGACCGAGTTGGGTCTGACTATAATAGCGAGCCAAATCTGGACATTCCTTGTTGTAGAGTTTCGGGCTGCAAATCATCATGGCAATACGTTCGCCAGCATAGCTGAAAGACTTGGAGCCAGAAATCATGAGGACATAGTTGTCGGTATATTTAGCCACGGTGGGCTGGAAAGGAGCCTGACCAGGAACTGAATAGTCCTTGCGGAAGTCCATCAAGAAATAAGCGTCGTCTTCAAGAACAACGACACCGTACTTGTTGGCCATCTCACCGATAATCTGCAATTCATGTTCGGTGAAGCAGAACCAAGCGGGGTTGTTAGGGCTGGAATAGATCAAGCAAGCCACATCGCCATCGCGGAGTTCCTCTTCGAGTTTGTCGCGCAGTTTGTCGCCACGATAGTCATAGACGTCGAAAGTCTTCATGGGAATGCCGAGCACGCGGCACTGCTGTTTCTGCACGGGGAAACCAGGGTCGATGAAGAGGACCTTGGTCTTCTTGGCATCGTAGCGGGTGAGCGTCAAGAAACTTGCGAAGCCTGCCTGCATAGAACCGACGGTAGGAACGCAGCAGTCGGGAGTAACGTCGATGTCGAGGAAATTCTTCACAAAGCGAGCAGCCTCGGTCTTGAAATCGGCGGTACCGTAGATTTCGGGATAGATGGAAGCGACACCACGTTCGAGAGCCTCAATCTGGGCGCGGACACCCACCTGAGCGGCAGGAAGGCCAGGAATGCCCATTTCCATTTTCACGAAGCGTACACCTGTCTCTTTCTCAACGTCCTGAATCATCTTGCGCATCTCGCGGATGGAAGCCTTACCGGGGTTGCTGATTTTGTTTGCACTGGCGACCTTGTCGATCACCTCTTTCTGTATAGGGATTTGAGTCATGATAATATATTTTTATTAAGTTTAAGTTTACAGTTTTAAGTATTAAGCCAAGTCCGACCACTATTCGTCACTCACTATTTTGTATTGAAATTCGTCAATTTCGACACATTAATAGGACTAACATCCTTAATGATTAAATAAACTGCCTTCTGTTCCTCAGCCGGCGCAGGAGTGAAGATAGAGACGATCTCGGAGATTTTCACATCAATAAACTGTTGCGTAGCAAGCAGATTGGCACGCACTTGATGAACCTCTTGCACCAACTGCAACGCCTGTATGATATTCTGTCGAGCCTGGGGCTGGTCCTTAGTCATCATGTCGAGGCCCATACGGTGGTATAGATAATAGGCCTGATGCAGCTTCTCATAAGCAGCGTTGGTGTGGTTTTCCATGAACCAATAACGCACCTTCTGTCCCGAATAAGAGTTCCATCCTTTGACATTTGCCCCCGACCCATCTGCCGTTTGACAGATAGTTTGCGCCACCTCGTAGAAGGGCTGACCGCCATTGGGAGCAAAAGAATCAAAATAATAGCCCAACATGATATAGGCATAAAATGCTATTGTGGAAGAAAGATTCCCATAAAACGTGTTGACGTCAAAATCCAACGGCTGACTCTCGATGTAGGAGAATTCGAAATCGCCCGATTCGATGTAGTTGAACAGACCAGAAGTATAATTGCTGTTATAGACTGGGCGGCGCAACTGAATCTGAATCTGACCCATGAAATCCGTCGCCGATGTCTGCGAGTTGAGAATAATGCTGAGCGAACATTCGATTTTCTCCATCTGATCCAGCTCGAGATTAGTCCAACGACGGGAGTTAATGAAATCCTCAACAGCCTGCTTCATAGACTCATACACCTTTTTGTCGCCAGAACTGTATTGCTGCGTAGTAGTCATGAGTTTCTGATAATTGACCTGCACTGCGCAATGGAACTCCTGCGCACTCAGTGGCACAAGAGCCATGAAAGACAATACTATAAGAAGCAATCTACGCATAATTGTCTTGCAAAGATACGAAAATAATTACAGTTTTAAGTTTACAGTTTTGAGTTTTAAGATATTCGTCGATTATAAACACAAAAATATTTACACTTTTAGCGATAGTGTACAATGGGGCAAAGAGCCTCTATTCACCCTATCAGAAATCGTATTTCGACTTCTTGGAAACACTTCGACGAGCGACTTCCAATACATTGCGATCCAAAGAAACAACCACCGACATCCGCAAAGCTTCCACGTTGACGGCAAAATTGCCATCCTTGCAATTGGAAACGATTGTACCCTCCATTCCGGCAAAATCTCCCTCTTGGATCAACACCCTGGTGCCCCTCTTCAAATGGGCGGTCTCATAAACATACAAGTCCGATGCGCTCTGTTCCAATTTCCGAATCATCTCAATCTGACTTTCGGGAACAATGGAATATTTTTCGCCAAACTTCACAATCGTAACAATGCCAGCCGTTTCTCTGACTATCATCTCGGTTTTTCGGCACATCTTCACGAAAAGATACGAACGGAACATCGGAACCGACACCATCTTGACACGATCCGACCAATGGTGTTTTTCCAATCGGACGGGCAGATAAGTTTCAATGCCTTGATCGACAAGTCGCTGCGAAACAATCTTTTCCGCTCGCGTGCGCGTATATACAGCCACCCACTGAGGGTTTTCTGACATCATAACATTGTTTTTTTATATAACGCAAAACAAAAAAAATAATTGCATTTTCCAACGAAAAAGAGTCGTTGCACCGTGGCGGACATCGCCACGTTTCCGCATCAGTTTATTGGCGACAGGGCTTCGTTATTGTTTGCTTGCGCAGCCTGGCGAACTGAAAGTATGCTCACTTCCACTTTCTTTATAATTTGTTAATAAAATAGAGTCTTTTGGAAGGGCGAAAAAGAGTTTTTTTTCGTATCTTTGCAACTTAATTATTAAGGCAGAAATCATGAGCGAAGAAAACATCAAACAAGAAAACTATAGCGCAAATAATATCACCGTACTTGAAGGCCTGGAAGCCGTACGCGTACGTCCCGCAATGTATATCGGAGACGTGAACTTCCGTGGACTGCACCATTTGGTATATGAAGTGGTTGACAACTCTATCGACGAGGCTTTGGCAGGTCATTGCGACAAGATATACGTGACCATCAACGAAGACAACTCCATTTCCGTTGAGGACAACGGCCGTGGCATTCCCGTAGATATGCACGAAAAAGAGCATCGCTCTGCTCTCGAAGTAGTTATGACCGTACTACACGCCGGCGGAAAATTCGACAAGGGCAGCTACAAGGTCAGCGGTGGTTTGCACGGCGTAGGCGTATCCTGCGTAAACGCACTCTCCGACCACATGACTGCCGAGGTCTATCGTGACGGCAAAATCTATCGTCAGGAATACTCGCGCGGGCTTCCCCTTTACCCCGTTAAAATCGTTGGCGAAACCGAGAAGCGTGGCACACGCATCACATTTCACCCCGACCCCACAATCTTCACCGTTACCGAATACGACTACTCCACCTTGGAGAACCGCATCCGTGAACTTGCCTATCTGAACAAAGGCATCGAACTCAACCTCGAAGACCTGCGTCCTTTGGACGACGGCACCACGCAGAAGCACCAATTCCTCAGCGAGAACGGTCTGCGCGATTTCTTGGGATACTTGGACCAAAACCGCGAATGTCTGATGCCCGAACCCATCTATATGGAAGGCGAACGCCAGGGCATCCCCATCGAGATTGCTTTGCAGTACAACAAATCTTTCAGCGAAAATCTCCACTCCTACGTCAACAATATCAACACCCACGAAGGCGGCACACACCTTTCGGGCTTCCGCAGCGGTCTCACCCGCACCCTGAAAAACTACGCAGAAGCCAACAACCTGTTGCTCGCCAAGCCAAAGTCGAAGGAAAAGATTGAAATTTCCCCCGATGACTTCCGCGAAGGTCTCACCGCCGTCATCTCCGTAAAGGTAGCCGAGCCTCAGTTTGAGGGTCAGACAAAGACCAAACTCGGCAACACCGAAGTACGTGGCGCCGTTGACAAGGCCGTGAGCGAAATGCTGGAAAACTACCTCGAGGAGCATCCCAACGAAGCCCGCGTGATTGTTGACAAGGTTGTTTTGGCAGCCAAGGCTCGTATCGCAGCCCGCCAGGCTCGCGAAAGCGTACAGCGCAGCACCGCTTTCAGTAGCGCCGGACTTCCCGGAAAGCTTGCCGACTGTTCCGACAACGACCCCAGCATGTGCGAGATTTATTTCGTCGAGGGTGATTCCGCAGGCGGATCCGCCAAACAAGGCCGAAACCGTCGCTTCCAAGCCATCTTGCCTTTGCGCGGCAAAATCCTCAACGTTGAAAAAGCCAACCAAAACCGCGCTTTCGACAGCGAAGAAATCCGCAACATCTACACCGCCCTTGGCGTACACAAAGGCACTGCCGATGACCCCAAGGCCCTGAACATCGACAAACTGCGCTACCACAAAATCATCATCATGACCGATGCCGACGTCGATGGCGCGCACATCGACACTTTGATGTTGACTTTCTTCTTCCGTTATATGCCCGAACTCATCGAGAATGGTTACGTCTATCTCGCAACGCCCCCACTCTACCTTGTCCAGAAGGCAAAACGCCGCATATATTGCTGGACCGAGGAAGAGCGTATCGCCGCATTGGCAGAAGTTGGCGACAAAGGCATCCACGTACAGCGCTACAAAGGTTTGGGTGAAATGAATCCCGAACAACTGTGGGAGACCACCATGGACCCCGAGAACCGTCAGCTGCGCCAGGTAACCATCGAAAACGCCGCATCGGCAGACTATATCTTCAGCATGCTGATGGGTGACGACGTACCTCCTCGCAGAGAATTCATCGAGAAGAACGCCACCTACGCAAACATCGACGCTTAATTTGAAAACTTGAAGATTTGTGGTTCGGCTGGCTCACCAACCGAGTTCACTATTCACTAATCACTATTCACAATATGAAAAGAAACCTTTTATTGATAAGCAATTCCACCATGCGTGGCGACGCCTACCTTGGATGGTGCAAAGATATGGTTGCAGAATTCTGCAAACGTCACAAGGTGAAACGCGTACTGTTTGTTCCCTACGCAGGCGTAAGCCTTTCCGACGGCGGACTGGAAGCCAGCTACAACGCCTACGAGGCAAAGGTGAAGGCAGTCTATGCCGAATTTGGCGTAGAACTCTACAGCGTACATCATGAGAGCGACCCCGTAAAGGCGGTCTATGAGGCAGAATGTGTAGCCGTTGGCGGAGGCAACACCTTCCACCTTGTGCGTGAGTTGCATCGCCAGGGACTGATGCAAGCCATCAACCGTCGTGCAATGAACGGAATGCCTTATATGGGATGGAGTGCCGGCAGCAACGTTGCAGGTCCTACGCTCGGCACCACCAACGACATGCCCATCGTGGAGCCCGCATCGTTCGACTGTATGAACCTCGTTCCGTTCCAGATCAACCCCCACTATACCGATTTCTTCGATCCCAAGCACGGCGGAGAGACCCGTGACGACCGTCTGAAGGAATACATCATGGTAAATCCCGACGCTACCGTGGCAGCCATCCGAGAAGCCACAGCGTTATTGCTCGAGGGCGGCAAACTGCGTCTTATCGGCCGCGACAACAAGATGAAAGTGTTCCACACCAACATGGCAAACACCAAAGAATACGGATTGGAAGACGACATCAACTTCTTGATGAAATAACAATACGCAACCAACAAAACGGGCAAGATGGAAGCATTCACCTTGCCTATTTCTTATATAAACAACTAATACACAATATCTATGAAATGGTTCTTGAAATGTTTCAGGCAATATGCGGACTTTAAAGGACGCGCACGGAGAAAAGAATATTGGTGGTTTACGCTCATCAATTACATTATTTTCCTGATATTGTCGTTTATCTGGATTTTCACAACCGACGAAAATGGCATCTTCCTGAATCCAGCTTTGTTCATTATACTTGCATATTGTTTGGCGATTTTCGTTCCAACCCTTTCCGTAATGGTGCGCCGTTTGCACGATATCGGACGTTCGGGGTTGTGGTGTCTATATATGATGATAGCACAATTTGTTTTCTCCTTTATTTCCGCAATAGGCAATGCATCAGGAAACACATTATCATTGGCAACGCTTATCGGCGGTATCGGCGAGATTTGTGTTTTCATCTGGATGCTCGTATGGTTTTTCACCGACTCTCAACAAGGCGAAAACGAATGGGGTCCCAATCCGAAAGGCGAAGGCAATGCTGTAACAGAAAGCGATGATTCCGATACAATTAAGGAAGACCATCAATCATTATAATTGAACAACATTGATATATAGAATGGGGGCGGCTGCGCAGCAGCCGCCCCCATTTATATTTTACAAAACCCATCTTATTGTTGCGGAACTACGCAACAGAGATGAAGTTCCTCTTCCGTGTCGTTGATGATGGTATGGGAGTGCCCCTTGGGACAGTAATGCACCTGACCTTCGTGGATAGGCAACTCTTGTCCGTCGAAGAGCACTTTGCCGTTTCCTTTGAGGACCATGATAATCTCGCTATCAATCTCGTGGCTGTGTTGCCCCACGCTTGAGTGAGGAGTCATGCGCACACGCATCACCTTGTTCAAGTCGTCCTTGAAGATACGGAAAGCCACTTCGCCTTCGCCGCCCTTGAAACCAGTCTGCACGTCTTCAGCAATGGAATCAAAATTGATGACACCGATAGTAGCGATGTTCAATTGACTCACGGTATCCAAAACATCGGTAGATTCTTGGTTTTGGGTACGACAGCCAACTGTCAAAGTCATTGTGGCGGCAACCAACAACGCACATAAAAGTTTGTATGTATTTTTCATAATAATAAATTTTTATCAATAAAAATTGCGATTTCAGCAGCGATAGAACAATTCTATTATCGGCAATGCTCGTAGTCTTCAGGTGTCAATGTATAGGACAGTCTGGACCAAAGGATCACACCTTTGAAAGTCAGACCTTCGTTGGGGCGATCCTCGTATGCATAACTGCTTGAATTGAAAGCGTACGGCCCCCACGAGGCATCTGTCTCAGGCAAAAAAGTGCGGCAAGAGCCGTCGTCGAATGTAAAGGCAACACTATCTCCCCAATACATATACCTCATTGTAAGCGCATTAGACTCTCTATTAGTACTCCCGAGATGACCATCAACATACTTCATTTCCTTACCATTATTCAAGGTGTCACTATAGGTACGCACGCTGTCCTCTATAGGCTCCCAGTTATTGTAAGGGCCACTGTGCTGGGTATAGTATCGCGTTATCACCACATCGTGACCGCTCTGGTTTTTCACCACGCACTCCTGCGTACATGATGGGTCACAAGAAATCATTGTGGAAACAACCAGCAGTGCACCAAATAGTTTGAATGTATTTTTCATAATAAGGAAATATCTGATGAAATAAAAGAATCTACTTATCGAACGGACGACAATTCATTGAGAAATCCTTTTATCAAGCCGAACTCCGATGTTTCTTCTTTGTGC
>JAZLKZ010000016.1:0-10231 GCA_045597845.1 Bacteroidales bacterium
TGCACGGGCTGACCGTGCGGACGATAGGTATAGCGAGAGCGGCCACAAGCATCTTCCTAAAATGCTTGACCTACAACATGTTTCGATACGAGCAGTTCGTAAGAAACGGAATAAGATAACGGAATAACTAACCAAACAAGAGAAAGTGATGTAAAGCCATGTAGATTAGTCTGAAATATTAATGCCGAAAGAGGTTTGTGACCCAAAATCGTATCTCTTATAACCTTTGCAGATAATAACAACTTTGGCGAAGCGGGAAAAGTAAGCTCTCCGTCAAAGCCAGATGACAAAAATAATCAATTTTTAGAGCCTACCTTAAGAAAATAGAATTACTTCAATTCCCAAGTGGCACCATCTTTTCCGTCCTTTACTGAAATGCCAACGGCGGCGAGATTGTCGCGAATCTTGTCGCTCGTAGCCCAGTCCTTGTTGGCCTTGGCGGAAGCTCTCACTTCGAGAATCATCTGCATCAAACCATCGATAAGAGCGGTGTTGTCGGTGGTGGATTCATTCTTCAAACCCAAAACATCAAACAAGAACATGTCGAAAAGACTCTTCAACTCATCGATATCGGCCTGCGTGAGCGTAGCTTTGTGGTCGTTGACGGTGTTGATGAGCTTGGCAATGTCGAAGAAATGACTGATTACGATAGGCGTATTAAGGTCGTCGTTCATGGCATCGTAGCACTGCTGACGGAACTCCAACACAGAAACCGACGAACTCTTTGAAGGTTGCAAACCACTCAAAGTCTTATAGGCTTGCATCAATCGGGTATAGCCCTTCTCGGCTGCCTGGAGCGCCTCGTTACTGAAATCAACGGTGCTGCGATAGTGCGCCTGAAGGATGAAGAAGCGGATAGTCATTGGGCTGTAGGCCTGCTGCAAGAGTTTGTGGCTGCCCGTGAAGAATTCGTCGAGGGTGATGAAATTACCTAACGACTTGCCCATTTTCTGGCCGTTGATGGTAATCATGTTGTTGTGCATCCAGTACTTGCAAGGGCCATGGCCGCAAACGGCAGTCTGCTGGGCAATCTCGCTTTCGTGGTGCGGGAAGATGAGGTCCATTCCGCCACCATGGATGTCGAACGTCTCACCCAAATACTTGGTACCCATAGCGGTGCACTCCGTGTGCCAGCCAGGGAAGCCCACACTCCAAGGAGAGTTCCAACGCATGATATGTTCTGGAGCAGCCTTCTTCCAAAGGGCAAAGTCACCCGTAAAATGCTTCTCCTCCTGACCGTCAAGTGCACGGGTGGTAGAGAGCATCTCGTCGATCACGCGACCGCTCAAACAACCATATTTCCCTGTTGCTTCTTGATATTTTCGAACGTCGAAATAGACACTGCCATTGCTCTCGTAGGCAAATCCAGCATCCAAAATCTTCTGAACCAGCTCAATCTGCTCGATGATATGTCCGCTGGCATGGGGTTCGATGCTGGGACGCAACACATTAAGGGCATCCATAGCGGCATGGTAGCGATTGGTATAATACTGCGCCACCTCCATAGGCTCAAGCTGTTCGAGACGGGCCTTCTTAGCGATTTTGTCCTCGCCTTCGTCAGCGTCATGTTCCAAGTGTCCCACATCAGTAATATTACGCACATAACGAACCTTATAGCCAATATGGGTAAGATAGCGGAAAACGACATCGAAAGTGATGGCAGGGCGCGCATGGCCGAGATGTCCGTCGCCATAGACCGTAGGACCACAGACATACATGCCTACATGGTCGGGCGTAATGGGTTGAAAAAGTTCTTTCTGGTGAGTTAAGGTATTATAAATCAGCAAAGGTTGCATAATGAAATAATTTATTTGAAAATACAAATATACAAAAATATTAGCAAATGGAACCGAGAATTTGGATTGGGAGACTTTGCGTTGCACTATCGTTTCTCTTATTTTTCGCACTTACTACAAAATCTTTTTGTAATTTTGCAAATCATCCTTCAAAATGGGAACATTGCAATGTTGAGGAATCGTTTGAAAAAACATAGCCAGTTGGTAGGTCACTTGGCTAGCTTTGGCGCCTATGCCATATTTGGACTGAACATCATCTTCTGCAAAGACATCGCCAACGAAGGCGAGCTGTCACCTATTGTGCTCTTCACCATCCGTGCCATCTGCGCAAGTGCCATGTTCTGGTTTGCGGGACTTTTTACACGCAAAGAACACGTCCCGCCCATCGACTTGCTGAAAATGTGCGGTGCCGCCACCTTGGGATTGGTGATTCCACAATTCACCTTCCTGACGGCCATCACCATGACAGCTCCCATCGACCTCTCTGTAGTGCAGTCCATGACCCCTATCATGACCATGTTCGTGGCAGCCATATTTCTCAAAGAGCCCATCACCTGGAAAAAAGCCGGTGGCGTTGCGCTAAGCTTCTGCGGCGTATTGTGGCTAATCTACCAGTCCAGCCATGCTGCCGTAGTACAGACACGCCCTTTGGGCGTTGTGCTGACCATCATCAACGCACTCAGTTTTGCACTCTACCTAGGCATCTGCCGCCCCATCATCTCACGCTACAGCGTAATAACGCTTATGAAATGGATGTTCCTCTTTTCGATAATCGTCTCGTTACCATTTTCTTGGAAAGGATTGCTGACAATGGACTATGCCTCCGTGCCGACCAGCGTATGGTGGGAGGTGGGCTACCTTGTTGTTTTTGCCACTTTTGTCGCATACTTTCTTATTCCAATAGGACAGCAACGCATACGTCCAACTTTGGTGAGCATGTATGGTTACCTGCAGCCTATCATAGCCGCCATCGTAAGCATCTGTCTCGGCATGGACAAACTAACGTGGATGAAAGTGGTGGCTGCAGCATGCGTATTCGTTGGCGTAGCCATCGTGAACAAAAGCCGCTCCAAACAAGAAGCATAAAAACAGCCCTGAAAAATTCAGACAACCACCGAGACAACACCTACAACGACAGATTCACACACTATACAAAGCATTGATTCACTAAGCATTGAAGCATGGTTACATCTTTTCGAACTTGGCCCTGCTTCCTTAAATTTTGTCAAATGGATTTTTTTTTGTATTTTTGAAAATTGAACTGTTGCGACAACAACCCTTAAAATGATTTCGTTTACAGCTTGTAACATTTCAAAGGACAAACAAAAAATAAAAAAATTAATAAAATATGAAGATTTTAGTCTTAAATTGCGGAAGTTCTTCCATCAAGTATCAATTGATTGACATGGACAACAATGCCGAAGTTATGGCAAAGGGTCTGTTGGAACGTATCGGTTTGGAAATGGGAGAATTCACCCACAAATATCATGGTGAAAAGCATTACGAACAACTCCCCATCCCCGACCATACCGCCGGTATCAAGATTGTGCTGAAGGCACTTACCGACGAGAAGATGGGCGTAATAAAGGATTTGAAGGAGATTGGCGCTATCGGCAACCGCGTAGCCCACGGTGGCGAGCTGTTTACGGAAAGCTGCTTGGTGAACGATGACGTAATCGAGAAGATCAAGTCCCTTACCGACCTCGCTCCTTTGCACACTCCTGGCCACATTGCCGGCATCAACGCCATGCGCGAGGTGCTGCCTGGCGTGCCTCAGGTTGTGGTATTCGACACTTCCTTCCACAGCAGCATGCCCGCCAAGAGCTACCTCACCGGTCTGCCATACGAATACTACGAAAAATACCGCATCCGCAACTACGGTTTCCACGGCACCAGCCACAAATTCGTCGCCGAAAAGGCAGCCAAGATGATTGGCAAAGACTGGAACGACCTCAAAATCGTCTCCTGCCACTTGGGCAGCGGCGCTTCCATCTGCGCCATCGACCATGGCAAGTCGTTCGACACCACCATGGGTATGACTCCCCTTTCAGGCTTGATCATGGGCAGCCGTCCCGGCGACGTTGACCCCGGTATCATCCAGTTTGTTATCGAAAAAGAATTGGCTGCCGGCAAGCAGATGAAAGACATCGTAAAGATGCTCAACAAACAGTGCGGTTTGGTTGGCATCAGCGGCGGCAAGCAGGATATGCGCGACATTCGCGCCGGCCGTGACGCTGGCGACGAGCGTTGCACCTACGCTTTCGACATGTTCGCCCAGCGCGTAAAACGCTTCATCGGCGGATATATCGCCGAAATGGGCGGTTGCGACTTGCTGCTCTTCACGGGTGGCATCGGTGAAAACGCATGGTTCATGCGTCACCCCATCCTCGAGAACATGGAATGTCTCGGCATCAAAGTCGATATGGAACTCAACGACAAAATCATGGGCGAAGACTGCATCATCAGCACTCCCGACTCCAAGATTGCCACCGTCGTTGTTACCACCGACGAGGAATTTGTCATCGCAAGCGACACCTACAGACTGGTTACGAAATAATCGATATCCATCTACCAAAAGAGCGGAAGCACCGAGTTTCCGCTCTTTTTTATTATCAATTCGTACAATAGTAACGGCCTTTATACGTTAGTATTAGACATGAAAAGATTTCTGCTATATTGTTTCTTGTTTTTGATAGCGGCCGCATGTTCGACCGCCTCGAAAAACGCCAAGACCAGTCGATCCGCCGCCAACATCAGCGAAGAGCAATTGTTGCTTGACGCCAAAATGATTGAGGCAAAAATCCTGCAGGAAAACGGCAATAAGTTCGAAGCGATGAAACGCTACGACACGCTTACGAAGAAGGCACCCCAATACGCTCCCGCCTACTACGAGATGAGCAGCATCCTCCTTGGCGTAGGCATGACCGACAGTGCGCTGGCATGCGCCACCCAAGCCGCCAAGTTGGACGAGACCAACGAATGGTATTTGATGCGTCTCGCAAAAATCCACGAGGTGCGCCGCGACGGCAAAGCCCAGGCACAGGTGTGGGAGAAATTGGTAAAACAGCATCCCGACAAGATTGAATATTACTATCAACTCTCCGACGCCTACATCCTCGCCAACAACATCCCTTCAGCCATTGACGTGCTCGACAGACTAGAGAAACGCATCGGCATTCAAGAGGCCACCTCGCTGCAAAAACAACGCTTGTGGTCGGCCATCGGCAAGGAAGACCAAGCCAAGAAAGAGATTGAACGACTGGCGGAAGCCATTCCTCAAGAGCAGAAATACAACGCAATCCTTGCGGAGATGTGCATGAAAGAGCACAACTACAAGCAAGCCAAGCAATACTACGACAATATCCTCCAATACCACCCCAACGACGAGTACATACATTTTTCCTTGGCTGAATACTATAAACAGACCGGAAACAGCCAACAAGCCTTCCAATCGCTGAAAGAAGGAATGCTACACTCCTCGATGGAATGCCGCAGCAAGTTGCAAATCCTGTCGGGATTCTATTCCAACGAAGAGTTCTACCACAGCAAATCTAAAGAGACTTTCGAACTGATAGACATCATTATGCACAACTGCGAAGCCGAACCCGAAGTGGCACTTTTCTACGGCGACGTGCTGATGCGTCAGGAAAAATACAAAGAAGCCGTGGAGCAATTCCGCATCTATCTCGAAACCGACAGCAGCGAATACGAGATTTGGGAAGCGTTGCTGGTAAGCGAGAATTCGGCCGACGGCATGGAGAAAGAGGCCCAACGTGACGCCCAAAGAGCCGCAGAGCTCTTCCCTTTGCACCCACTACCCCACTATCTGCAAGGTTTCTACGCCTACGAAGACAAAAACTATGCGCAAGCCATCACCTTTCTGGAGCAATGCGAACAACTCGGTTTCACGAACGGCTATCTTGAAGGAGAGACAATGTCGCTCATGGCAGAATGCCACTACCGTCTGGCTGAATACGAACAAGCCTGGAACTATTTCGAAAAATGTCTCCAACTTGACAGCAAAGACTACTACAACATGAACAACTATGCATACTACCTCGCACAGCAACAAGAGCGACTGGACTATGCTGAAAGTCTTTCGCGCAAAACCATAGAGCACGAACCTGACAACGACACATTCCTCGACACCTACGCTTGGGTGTTGCACCAGTTGGGGCGCGACTGCGAAGCCTTGGAATACATCAAAAAAGCCGTCAAAATCGAACAAAACAAACCCCAAAACGCCGAAGACCCCAACAACACACTCTCCAACCATTTGAATGTTATACAGCAAGGATGTCAAACCCACTAAAAATCAATTGCCAACCTATGCCAAGACGTATCTTCATCCCACTAATATGCATCGTTCTGCTTGTGGCAGGATGCAAAAGCCACTCCAAGATAACGAAACCCACTACGCCGCCTGTAACGCAAGAACAACAGCAACAGCAAGGGCAAATCCACCAGCAAGAGTCCCAGAAACCAGAGGAAGAAACAAAGCCAAACTGCCCATTTGAATACCTCAGCGGCAACTTCACTTGCGAAGTGGCTGGATTCAACGTCAATGGGCAGTTGCGCATGCAATGCGACAGTGCAATATGGGTTACTGGTACAAAAATAATAGAGCTGGGGCGAGCCAAATGCACACCTGACTCTGTGTTTGTGTATGTGAAACTGCGCAACATCTATTTCAAAGGCACTTATGCCGACATCAAGAAAAAGACCGGCTACGAAACCGACTTTGCCACCTTGCAGCAAATGGTATGCGACGCATACACATCTGAAAAGAAACAACTTGCGCTAACCATCAAAAGTCGCGTTTACAACGGACGCATCACAGCGACATTCAACAAAATGGACACCAGTCAGAAACTGACCTTCCCCATTGCCATTCCCTCCAACGCCAAACCATTGTAATACGCCATGAAAACCTTGTACAAATGCCTCTTGGGAGTCATCCTCGTTACAGCGCAGCAAAGCTGGGCACAATCGCCGATAAAAGACAGCGCAGCCTTCATTGTAAATCAATATCTTGACATGATAAATTACGATGGAATTCGCAGCGACAGCATCCTGTATATCGAGACAACCATCGTAATCGACAATCAGTTGGAAGACACACTTGTCATGAAAAGGTGGTTCTTTCCGAAAGGCAACAGCAGAATAGAATTCTGGCAATCTGGCAAACGACAGACCTGTTTTCACAGCAACGACGACAAAATCTTTCGCAAATACGATACCATCGCACACGCCTGGACGTCGGAAACGAAAGACACCTACCACGCCGAATGCGACCGATACAACTACTACGGTCCCTTGTACAAGTGGGAGGTCAGCGGCGTGGAGCTGCTTTACCAGGGCATATCCTATTTCGAAGGCACCCCTATCTATGTGGTGCACGTCGAAGGTCCCAGCCGCTACGACCGCAATTATTTCTTTGAGCAGAACACCGGGATGCTATTCTTTATTCAGGAATTCCCCACAATTGAAGGCAAGCCCATGACCAAATACGACAGTCAAGTTGACTGGCGCGCCATACACGAATACAAACCCTTCGGAGAATCATTGCTTCCTTTGGTGGAAAGCTACCAATACCACGGAGTCATTTCCATATTGAGACATACCTATAAATATATCGCGCCCAACAAAGACATTTTCGAAAAAGACTATCCTAAGTTTTAGCTTTATTCCACACAAACCCATTTCCATTTAGCCAATGTCAATTTTCGACAATCCAGACGAATACTATATGCAGCAAGCACTTCGAGAGGCGAAGGCGGCCTTTGAGGAAGGGGAAATCCCCATCGGAGCCGTTATTGTGAGCAACGACACCATCATCGCCCGCACCCACAACCTCACCGAACGACTCAACGACGTGACCGCCCACGCCGAGATGCTCGCCTTCACAGCCGCCTCCGAAATGCTCGGTGCCAAGTATCTCACTGGGTGCACGCTATATGTTACATTAGAACCTTGCGTAATGTGTGCCGGCGCCGCGGGATGGAGTCAGATAAGCCGCATCGTCTATGGCGCTTCCGACCCAAAACGCGGTTTTGAGCGCCTCGGACACGACATGCTTCATCCCAAAACCACCGTAGAAAAAGGCGTTATAGAAGCGGAATGCGCCGAATTGGTAAGAAAATTCTTCAAAGACAAAAGATAGCATCCAACTCAAAACATCAACATACATTTCATTAAAATTCAAAACCTTAAACAATATGAAACCCACTTTACTTGTTTTGGCTGCCGGCATGGGCAGCCGCTATGGCGGACTCAAACAGATGGACGGGGTTGGTCCCAATGGTGAAATCATCATGGACTACTCCATCACCGACGCCATCCGCGCCGGTTTCGGCAAAGTCGTCTTCGTCATCCGCCACAGTTTCGAGAACGAATTCAAGGCAAAAATCAACGCCGAACATTTCCACAACCAAATTGAGGTAGAATACGTATTCCAGGAGCTCGACAATCTTCCCGAAGGATTCACCGTTCCCGAAGGTCGCGAAAAGCCCTGGGGCACAAACCACGCCATTCTCATGGCCAAAGACGTCATCCACGAACCCTTCGCAATCATCAACGCCGACGACTTCTACGGCCGCGACGCATTCCAAGTGATGGCAGACTACCTCAAGACCCTCGGCAACACCAAAGGCCAATACTGCATGGTAGGCTACAAACTCGAAAACACCCTTTCCGAGAATGGAACCGTATCGCGCGGCGTTTGCGAGACCAACGCCGAAGGTCTGCTCGTAGGCATGACCGAACGCACTTCTATCGGACGCACCTCGAACGGCATTGAATACAAAGACGCCGACGGCATCATGCACCCCCTATCGGCCGACGCCACCGTTTCCATGAACCTCTTCGGTTTCACGCCCGACTATTTCGGCGAAAGCGAAAAGCTCTTCGTGGACTTTCTGAAAGACCACGGCACCGAGATGAAATCGGAATACTACATTCCTTTCGCCGTCAACACATTCATCAACAGCGGATACGCCACCATGAAGGTTTTGAGAACCTCCGCACAGTGGTTCGGAGTCACCTACAAGGAAGATCGACCCATGGTAGTAGAACGTCTCAAGAAACTCCACGACCAAGGTGTTTACTAATCTCGAACCTTTCTGGGATTTCGTCCGCCAGCATCAAACCGACGATCCCATAAAACTCCTGTTGCAGCAAAGCAAATATCCCAATGTGGATATGCGCCTTGTCGCACAACAAATAGAAGGCAAGCGACAAGCGTTGGCAAAATGGCCAACGCTTGCATCGTATGAGAAAGTTCTCTACCCGCCAAAGCTCAACCGCGAGCAAAGTTCATCTGAATACGCAGCTCGCTACAAAGCAGAAACTTTCGTTCTACCCAATTGGCACATTGCCGACCTCACAGGTGGCATGGGTATTGACAGCATGGCGTTTGCCAAGGTGGCAAACTCGGTGGACTATTTCGAAGTTGACGAATCGCTTTGTCGGAACACGCAGCACAACTGCGGAATCATGAACCTTGCCAACGTTACCTGCCACAACACCAACAGCATGGAATGGATACGACACAGCGACCTCCATTTCGATCTCATTTTCATCGACCCGGCACGACGCAACCCACAAGGCAGGAAAGTCGCCGCATTTGAGGACTGCTCCCCCAATCTGCTCGACAACCTTGAATTGATATTCGCACACACCGACCGACTGCTCGTGAAAGCCTCACCCATGATCGACCTCACGCTGGGAACGCAGCAACTCAATCACGTCAAAGATGTGCACATACTGTCGATAGACGGAGAGTGCAAAGAAGTGCTGTTCTTCTGCGACTTCGTGCAAACAAGCGAAACAACAATTCATTGCATAGACCATCATCCCAAAACAGGACACGCCGACATTTTTCATTTCACCCGACAAGAAGAAAGCGAAGCCACCGCCACCTACTGCCAACAAGTTCACAAATACCTCTACGAGCCCAACGCGACCTTGATGAAAGGCGCGGCCTTCGCCCTCATCAGCCAAAGGTTCAACATCCATCAACTGGCTCGCAACACCCATCTCTACACCAGCGATGAACTCGTGAAACAATTTCCAGGACGCACCTTTATTGTATTGGAAGAAATCCAACTCAACCGGAAAAGCATCTCCAAGACCTTCCCCGATAAGAAAGCCCACGTAATAAGCCGCAACTATCCCATAAACGCCGCCGAACTACAAAAGCAACTCGGACTGCAAGAAGGCGGAAGCGATTTCTTGATAGCGACCACCATCGGCAACAAAAAAACAGGACTTGTGTGCAGAAAAATAGCGGATGTCGATTAAAATTATCAACAATTTTATCAAGAAATAAACAAATAAATTTTGCCATTACAAAAATATATTGTAATTTTGCACCCTCATAAAATAGTGGAGAAAGGTCTGATTTACCCGTTCAAAACCTTAACCATTAAGCAACT